>JAUWNL010000002.1 GCA_030612665.1 archaeon | reverse complement strand
CCTTTCTATGCTCGCGCCCGAACAGATTTCCAATTAGGAAAAAAACACAAAACTAATCAAGAATTAATTTGCTAGATGTTAAATGTTTTTATTCTTTTTTCTTTCCTTTTTGCTTTTCAACTTCTTCAGCTTTTGGACCTTTGTCTCCCTCTGTAGCTTTGAAAGAAACCTTGTCTCCTTCATCTATTGAAACTCCTTCTTTTAATCCACTTCCATGGACAAAATAGGTTTTTCCATCATCACCATTAATGAATCCATAGTTCCTAGTTCTGTTGAAAAACTTAACTGTTCCTTCTGCCATTTTAGTATAATAAATGAGAAAAATCTCCTTTCTTTTAAATCTTTTGTTTTATCACTCTATCGCTCGCCCTATCGGGCTCGCTTATTCTAATTTAGAATTAAGATTTTTAAGGATTTTTGGATAGAAATATGAATTTACTAATTTATTATTAGGACTTACATTGCTACATTCTAATTCTATTTTTGAATGATATTCTAGAACAGTTAGTCTTATAAGAGTCGAACGGACTTTGTCTACAAGAATTTTGATTTTAGAATAATGTTTTTCCATAATAATTTGTTTTCATTACAGGTTTATAAGAATTATTGTGATTAAGTATCGCTCGCCCTAATGGGCTCGCTTTATTTTATCTTTTTGTAAAGTTCAAGCATGGCTTTGAGTCCTACTTTAATACATTTTTCAACTACAGCTTCGTAATCCTTTAAGAAAGTTCCTTTTGGACGATTTGCAAGAATTGGGCATATGGTACCAGCTTTATAATTCATCTGTCTTGCTAAATGAAATAAGAGACTAGATTCCATCTCAAAATTAACAACTTTTTGGCCATCTACTTCTAGATCTGCTAAATGCTCTTGTAATCTTGGTATGGTTATCTTTAAACCATCTATTTCTCTTCCTTGTGGAGCAAAAAATCCTGAAGCAGAGGCAGTTATTCCTATAACATAATTTTCTTTTGCATTTTTTGCTAAAGATTTTACAATTTCTGGCGATGCTTTTGAAACATAAGGATATATTTTGCCTTTAAATCTACTTTCTTTTGGAGCCGCATTTGTAATAATCTTATATGCCTCTTTTTCTATTCTAAGACTTATTTCATCCGGAGCTTCTTGATCATAAAACAAACCAGTATTGTCTAATCCCAGACCATAACTTGAAATCGCTAAAGTACCAACTTCAATATCTTTTTGGAGACCTCCAGATGTACCTAACCTAATAATTGTTAATGGTTGTATTTTTTCTTTTCTTACTCTTGATTCAAGGTCAAATTCATTTAATCCAAAAGCTTCAACTAAAGCAATTTCATTATTATCTGTTCCTATTCCTGTTCCAATTACACTAACAGGCATTCCTCTATATTTTCCTGTTCTTGTAGTAAATTCTCTATTCTTTATTTTATATTCAATATTATCAAAATAAGTTGCCACCTTATCTGCTCTTGCGGGGTCACCAACTACAAAAATATTTCTTGCTAATTGTTCAGGTTTTAATCTTAAATGATATATCTTGTCTTTTAAAATAGGAAGCTCAGAATCTTTTATTGATTTAACCATGTGAATATTCTATTGTTAGATTTTATAAGAATTATTGTGATTAAGTATCGCTCGCCCTAATGGGCTCGCTGGCTTGAGGCTCGCTTAAGGCTTATTATCTTGGCGAGGGTTTCAATTGTGACAAAGACAGCAAAAATAATTAAGATCAATGAGATTATTGCAAGGCTCATGTTCATTTCTTTAAAGAAATAATTGTAAAGCCCATAGAACAAGGCTGCCAGAGTTGTTATTATCATGAATATTGAGGGGATTAGAGTATAGAGAGATGGTTTTTTATGTTCTACAAGATATGCAGTGATTGCTATAAGTACTATTCCAGCTATTAATTGATTTGAAGCGCCAAACATTCTCCATAAACTAGAGTATGAGTTAGTTATAGCTAGCAAGAAAGCTGGAATGAGAGTTACTAAAGTAAGCAGGAACTTTTTATTTATTTTTGATTTTCTTGGAATTGCCTCAGAAGCAATCATTCTTCCAATTCTTGTGCTAGTGTCAAGAGATGTGAGAATAAAAGTATTAACTACTAATGAACCAAGAATTATGAGTAATACAAAAGGAATAAATGGAAATGCTGAACCTACAATATTTGCAAATCCTCTTCCAAAAGCTACAATCCATCCACTTGCCAGAGCATCAGCAAAAAAATCAAGATTTCCTGTTAAAGCAAAACCTGGATTCCATTTTAATCCAGCTATAACAAAAATTACAACAAGCAGGGCAACAATTCCCTCAGCAATCATAGCTCCATAACCTATGAATTTTCCATGAGATTCCTTAGCAAGTTGTTTTGAAGTTGTTCCTGAAGAGATCATGGCATGGAACCCTGAAACAGCACCACAAGCAACAGTTATGAACAAGATAGGCCATAATGGAACTTGGGATAAAGAAAAAGGAATAGTGGCAGGAGCATTTATCTCTGGTCTTGATATTATTATTGCTGCTATACCTATAAATAAGAAAGCGAATAAACTTATTGAAGAAACATAATCTCTTGGTTGTAAAATTAACCAGACAGGAACTAGAGAGACTATTAAAGCATAGATAAATAAGACACTGACCCAGACTGTTTGAGAGATTGCTTGTGTAAAAGGCAATGAAATTGGAACTTTAATCCCAAGCCAAATGAAAAATATTACTGTGATGACTGCAATGATGCTTGAGATTATCTTGTTTTGATTAAACTTGTAAACTGCCAAGCCAAGAAAGATAGCTGTGAGAGTTATTCCAAAAAAAGGAATAACCAGCTCAGGAATTTCAACGAGAGACTGGGCAGAACTCACAGAAAAAACTGAAATTATTAACATTAGAGTAGCCCAGAGCAATATTGAAAAAATGTAAAAAGTTTTTTTACCAATTCTTTTCTCTGAAATTTTTGCTATTCCCTGGCCTTTATGTCTTACTGAAAGCATTAAAGTGATGTAGTCATGAACACCTCCAATGAAAACACTTCCAATGGCTATCCACAAAATCACAAATAACCAACCAAAATAAGAAACAGCAAGTATTGGCCCAATTATGGGACCAGCTCCTGCTATTGAAGCAAAATGATGTCCAAAAAGAAAGAATTTTTTACTTGGTTTATAATCTATATTATTTTTAATTACATTGGCAGGGGTTTTTTTCTTGTCATCAGGATTTATTAATTTTTTATCTAAAAATTTTGCATAAATAAAATAGCCGCCAATGAGCCATGCCAGAACAACTAAGAGCAAGATTAAAGCATTCATTTTATTTTTTCCTCTTTCTTTTCTTTACTTTTTTGACTTTTACTTTTTTATGTCCTATGTCCCATCTTGGCTCTGGATCATTCTACACCAGACACACTCTTCATCATCTTTTTTCATTGCTGGGCAAGGTCCATTCAAAAGCTTGAGAGCTTTTTTCCAGATATTTTCAGCATTAGCTATGTTTATTTTCATTTTTACTAGAGTTGTGTCAAAGATCACTTCTCCTGTTTCTGTAACTTCTCTGGGAATATAGAATAATAAGAAACCATAATCTTCTGTGTTGTAACCATTTTTTCTAAGGAGGAAATTGTAAATGTCTAGTTGTTTTTGATAATATTTGGGAGTATCTTCCTTGACAGGATATCCTCTTGTTTTATAGTCAAGAACAACGAGATTGTTGTTTTTCTTGTTTACAAGAATATTATCAACAGCTCCACGCAGTAAGTTCCCTTCCTTGTCTGTCCATGTAATTCCTTTCCTATTATTTCTCCATACTTGCAAGGTTTCTTCATCTTCAAAAAGTTTTATGTCTTTACATTCTTTGTTTTCCTTGAGTTCAGGCGGAAGTTCTCCTTTTCTCATGAATTTATCAAAATGGGTCTTTAGAATTCTATCCATTCCTGAGGGAAGGGATGGGAATATGGTATCTGGTCTTTTTATTCTTTGGTTGTGATGGAGCCAGAAACATCTTGGACAGTCTTCCATTAAACTGAGGCTTGAGGGGGATAGTTTAAAGGCTTTCATTTTTGTTTTTAGGCTTCTTCTTTTCCTTTTTACTTTCATAATCTCTAAAACATTTAATTAAGGTTTCTTTTCTAATAATAAAATAACTCGTGCTATTTCTTAGCTCATTTGAATATCCATAAGGAACAAAAGCACTTAAAACTTCTTTTTTTGCTTTTTGTATTAGTTTAACTGCTGGAACAAAATCAGTATCCCCTGAGATTAAGATACAAACATCACATTCTTTATCAATAATTGATTTTTTTATCATGTCAATAGCCAACCATACATCAATACCTTTTTCTTTTCTATTGATATCTGCGAGGTCTAAGAAACTTGCTTCAATTAGTGGCTTACAATTTTTACATAAATCAAGAGATTCAATTGTGTCTTTTTTCTTTTTTAATATCTCTTTAGCGGATAATCTTTGTAACTTTCTTGTTATCACTTTTATTCCTTCTTTTTCCAAGCTAGAAAGAAAACGCATATGGTCATAATAAACTTCTTCTCCATCAGCAATATCCGGAATAGATGCATACCATCTTACCTCTTTAAGATTAAATTTCAAATTATGACATATAAGTTCAGAGATTTTTTTTATAGATATCTTGCTGGGTCTAAAAATCTTTTTTACATTATGATACCAGTTATTAGCATCAACAAATACTATTGCATCTTTCATATTTTACCTCCAATAATATTTAAAGAATGAATAGGAAGCCCGGCATTACCCCGAAGAGCCATACCGGGGACTTGAATATTATATCTAATCTCCTTTGATTTATAAGCTTTTTGTTGTAATTCAAAGTCATCTAGCGACCCCGTAGGATTACTAGGGAGCATTCTGATAAGATGCAATATTATGGATTTATAAAACTTGCTATGTCTTTGATTTGGATTTTGGGTTAGATGGAGCCAGAAACATCTTGGACAGTCTTCCATTAATGTTAATGCACTTGGTGATAATTTGAAAGTTTTTGCTTGTTTTTTATCCATTATTTTCATAAGAAAGAGCTGTTTATAATTGTTATTATGATTTATTTGATTAATTATTTGGTTTATTATATGATTTCTTATTTGATGAAATTATTGTAAAAATTTATATACGAGGTTCGCTTTAATTCTTTCATGGAAAGAAAAGAGGCAATTGAAAAGTTGAAGATTGAGTTGAAGTTAAAAGGTTCAAGTGAATTGACTATTAGAAACTATCTTTGGTTTGTTGAAAAGTTTCTTGCTCAGACGAATAAAACTATTGATGAGCTTGGAGAAGAAGATGTCAAAACTTTTCTTGCAAATATGATTGATTCTAAAAGTCGAAGTACAGTTAGTCTTGCTGCTTCTAGTCTAAAATACTTTTTCTCTTTATTTGACAAGCCAATAAAAAGTATCAATCTTCCTAAAAAAGAAAAAACATTACCTGAAGTTCTTTCTCGAGATGAAGTTAAAAAGATAATAGAACTTGCTGATACTCACAAATCTAAGTTGATAATTAAACTGCTTTATTCTTCGGGAGTTCGGGTTAGTGAGTTAGTTAATCTTAAAGTCAATGATATTAATTTTAATGAGAAGATAGGATGGGTACGCAAAGGTAAAGGCAGAAAAGACAGGGTTTTTGTCTTATCTGAGAAAATTATTCCAGAACTTGCTGGATATCTTTCTGATCATCAAGATCATGTGTATGTTTTTTCTAAGGAAAAGCCTCTGACTCCACGAAATATTCAAAAGATTGTGAAAAAATTGGCTGCTAAAGCCGAGATTCAGAAAAAAGTAACTCCCCATACCCTTAGACATAGTTTTGCAACACATCTACTTGAAGCAGGAACAGATATACGCAAGATACAGGTCTTACTAGGACATGAAAATCTTAGCACAACACAAATCTATACTCATGTAAGCACAGAAGAACTTAAAAAAGTGAAGAATCCTCTTGATGAATTATGAATTTATAATATTATAATCTAAAATGGAATTTGAAGATTTATTAGCATTATTAAAGGTTATTGCTGAAAAAGAAAATATAAATTATAATGATTTTGCTATCTGTGGTTCTGGTCCTATGGCTGTTCGTGGAATTAGAGGACCAGGAGATTTAGACATAATAATTAGAAAAGAGGTTTTTGAAAATTTGAAGGAAAGAGAATATAAAGTTAGTAGCGATGGGATCCTTAGGATAGGAAATTTAGAAATATCAGATAAATGGAACCCTTTAGATTATGATACTAATCTTTTGATAGACAATGCTGATGTTATTGATGGTATAAAATATGTTAAATTAGATTATATCTTAGAATGGAAAAAGAAAGTTGGAAGAGAAAAAGACAAAGTAGATATAGAATTGATTATGAAATATCAAGAAAAATATAATTAATATATAATTAATCTTTTTCTCCTAATGAGGCAGCAAGATTATTCTTCTTTGATATAACTTATCATTTCTTCAAGTTTGCTTAAAGGAATTTTTAATTGTCCAGCATGATAATTAGCTATTTTAATATAAATTATAATTTTTCCTTTTTTATCTTTATGATGATAAAACTCATAAGAACTAGTTGAAAAGAATAATTTTGCATCTTCTGGAATGAGCTTTTCCTCGGGATATTTATATCCTCCTTGCCTTCCTTCTATTATTTTTCCATTATCTTCCTTATCTTCCTTGTATTCCTTATTTTCATCTCTACTTTCCATTTTTTTTATAAGTGCAATTATTTTCTTTTAAATATTCACATTTAACAACATCATAATAGGGAATTTTTTGTATAATTCTGCATTTGCCTTCTTTATTTTTAAATTGAGCCTTTTTCTCTAAACATGATCTTAACACTGGCTTGAGCAATTCCCTAATTCTTTCTTTGTCCCCATTATTATTAATTGCTTGATATGCAATATGAGCTAAGATACATTCCATTTTGTGGAATTTTGATATATTAAAGATTTATAAATCTTTGTTTGCTGGATTTTTAATGATAAAAATCCTTGGAGCTATTGATATTTTATGTGCATTATTACTAGTTTTACTTGCCCTTAGAGTTAATGTTCCTTGGATTCTTGTGTTTATTGCTGGCGCTTACTTGTTATTGAAAGTTTTGATATTTATCTTTTCATTTAATCTTGCTTCTGCTTTTGACTTGTTTGCTGCTTGCTGCTTGTTTATGACAATGTTCTTTTCACTTCCAGTGTTTTTACTTTTTATTGCAGCAGCCTTAGTTGGGCAAAAAGGAATTTTCAGTCTTATAGCTTGAGATTAAGATTATTCAATTAATTATTCAATATTTGTATTTTAGAGATTATATTATCTGAATAATTTCTTTAATGCATCAAGAGTATAGAGAATTGAAGCCTGGCATTGGGCTCTGCTGGGAACAAAATGAGTTGTTTTCTTATGAACACTTGAAATACGGAGTTGATTGATTATATGTATCTGGTTTGAAAGCCCTGGTTCTATTATTACTCCTGATTCCTTGAGTCTTACTAACATATTTCCTAAGCCAATGCTTGGAGCTTTTTCAAGCATGTCTTTTCCAGTAACCTCAAAATACTTTCTATGGAGAGCTATTTCAAGAATCTTGCCGCAAAGAATAGTGGCAGCCCGATAACATCTATTTTCAAAACAGATTGTAATTTCATCAAAATTACTTTTAATTTCATAATAAACTTCTCTTGGAACATGAGGCAAAAAGAAAGATTTAGTCTCAAACAAAGGCTTTTCAACTTTGATATTAGGAATATCTTTTATGTTTGACACAAGTGAAGTTGCCTCTAGAAGATCATTTAATTTTATCTTTTGTTCAATCATCTCAATATTTTGTTTTATTTCATCAAGACTCTCTCTATGTTTTGCTTTTCCATAAAGCAAGCCCTCAGCTAAACTTACCTTGACTTTTCTTATCTGACTTCCTAAAAGTCTAGAATAATAAGATTGCTCTCTTTTTTTAAAGTCAAAAGGATTATGGATTTTTTCATTAAGATCAATATTTCTTCTCTGTATTTCATGAAGTATATCTTTTAATTCTGAGATTGTACTTTTTAACATTTTTCCTTTTTTCTCTTTTTACTTTCTTTTTTTTATTATTTTCTTTGTTTTATTTAAAACCTTGGAAAGATTTACTTATACTTTGATTCCAAAATTCTGGTAACTCGTAATTGAGCATGCCTTGAAATTCATCACTCCATACATAAAAATGTTTTTCTTTTTTTTCTGTTTTTGGAATTTTCTTAAACAATGGATGAATTTTCTTATAGATTTTTTGCAGGGCTTTCCTCTCAAATTCTGATTGAAGTAGCGAGGGTTGCTTGAGCAGAAGAACATCTGCCAGCCTTAAAACATTTACATCTAGCATTGCTGTACTCTGACTGATTAGAATTAAATTAAGGCTCTTGTGTCTTGCTATTGCCATGAGTTTTCCCAACATCTTATTCGAATCTTTCATTGAGTCTCTTGAAGAATAAACTATGGCTCCTTCATCTACTAATACTGTACTATTATTTGGGATGTCTTCTATTTGCCTGGCTTTTTTAAGCCATCTTGGAAATTTAGCTTTATCAAAACCTATAGCAAAACATTTTTTGTTAAGGGAATGATAGATACTGAGAAATGTCATCCCTAAACTAGTCTTGCCAGAACCTCGCTTGCCTGTTATAAGCATAATTAACGAGTACTTTATGATTTTTTCATAAAAATCCATGAACCTTTCATTATCTTTTTTATTAACTAATTCAAAAGGCTGGATTGGTTCTATTTCTCTCTTCTTTTTAAACACATCTAGGAATGTCATTAGAGGTTTAAGTTATAAAACTATAAAAGGTTTTATGTTCTCATATTGATATTTCTATGATTTTTATAGTCATTCTGAAATAGATAAGTTAGAAACAAGATTGTCCAGAGAATTATTGTATTTACTATAATTATTGTAGCTACTATTAATAGATCTTCTGGAGACTGAATGTTTTCCAAATCCCATAGTGTTTGTAAGCCTTAAGTTTCATAAAAGGAAATACATCTCTCTCAAGAGAGCCTTTTTCAGGCAACTCTTTTTGTATTTTCTTATTAATTAAATAAACTCCACAGCTCACCCATATTTCCTTGAGCAGGGGTTTTTCCCTGAAACTAATAATATTCAAATTTTCCATTTCAATAACTCCAAAAGGCAGTCTAGGATTAGCTACACAAATACTATTCTCCCCAAAATTAAGTAAAGTATGAATATCAATATTAGTTACATCATCAACATTACAAACAATAACATCGCTTCTTTTTGCATATTTCAGAGCCTTTTTGAGGGCTCCTGCTGTCCCGAGTAGCTCATGTTCAATTGAGAATACAAAATTGCCTCTAAGTTGGAGATATTTTTTAATTTGCTCAGCCTCATAATCTCTACAAGCAATAATAATCCTGTCAACTACAGGACTGAGCCATTCAATCTGCCTTTCAAGAACAGTCTTATGGGGGCTTGCTTCAATAAGTGCTTTAGGAAAATTATTTTTTCCAAGTACTCCCCCCGCCAAGATTACAGCATCAACTTTCCTTGCCATTTTATATTATATTCCTTCCTTACCTAAGCCTAAAAAATAAAACCCTTTCTAATATATAAGCTTTTATTTATACGAGAACAATAATGAAATATAATAAAATAATCAAAAAATAACTAAGAAAAGCTTTTTAAAACTACTTTGGCTTATTTTTTCATGCCTAAGAATATTAAAGAGATTAACATAGTTTTGGGTAGAAACATTCAGCTCATAGGTTTTGAGAAACTTGAGAAAGCAGAGATAACAGTTGTTAAGAAGATATTACAAAAATATCTTAGCAAACTTGAGAATGAAGTTGCATATAATCTCTTAAAAATAAAACTCAGGCAACATCAAAAAGGAAAGATGTTCAGTCATGAATTAAGGGCAGATCTTATAGTAAGACCAGGCCGCGTCATTAGTGCATCGTTACAATATAAAAACCTTTATAATGGCCTTAATCTTATTATGAAAAAGTTGCTTTCAGGTGTTGAACATAGAATTAAGAAAAAATTACCTCAACACCCAATCCGGAAAATAACAAGAAGGCTTTAAATACAGGAAGAAGGTTAAAGGGAAAGTTAAAGAGAATTTTAAGGATGAGAAAATGTTAAAGAGAAAGAAAATTAGAGAAAAACGAAGAACTAAACTTAGTCAGTACTTCCAAGAGCTAAACAAGGGAGATAAAGTAGCTCTAGTAAGAGACTTATCATTCAAAGAGTCATTTCCAAAGAGAATGCAGGGCAAGACTGGCGTTGTTACAGGAAAACAAGGAAGGTGCTATATAGTAAGATTATTAAATGGTAAAACATACAAAAAATTTACAGTAAACCCCATGCATTTAAAGAGATTAAAATAGATTAAAATAAATCAATAATAAAAAAAATAATAATTAATAATAAATATAGTAATAAATATCAAAATGATAGTAGAAAAAAAACCACTTACATTGACAGAAGTAAAAGAAATAGTTACTGCTAAGTCTAAAGAAGTTAAAGAAGAAAATGAAGAAAATTCCAGATTAAGAAATGTTCATGATTTATTGAAAAAAATTGTTAAATTAAAACCAGAGGAAGCCAAGAAACTTAAACAAGAACTCCTTGCATTAAACATCATAAAATTAAAAGAAAAAGATATTGTTAATATCATTAATTTCTTGCCAGAAGACGCAGAAGATGTAAGGAAGATATTTTTTGGACAAGGAATAAATTTAGGTGAAAATGAAATTAATTCAATACTTGAAAAAGCTAAAAAATTCATATAAGGAAAATGGAAGCCAAAGAAGAAAAAGCTATAATATTAGATTTTTTATCAAATGGATATCCTCTCGAGGGGAGGAGAATGCCCATAGCACAAGCCATAGGCCTTTCACATTTTACACTTCTAGAACTTGTTCCTAGAAAAGGAATAAAACTTGAACTTAAGGAAATAGTTTACATTGGGCCTGAAAAACGGGACAAGATTTATTTTATTAGAGGAAAGTTATACAAAGACAAGCTTACTGAAACAGCAAAACTCCAAATACAGGATTTTGTTGAAAAAATAGTCCAAGAACAAGAAAAAAAATTTGTTAATTTTTTTAATACTGCTGTAGCAATAAACACTAGAATTCATCAGCTCGAGCTTTTACCCGGATTTGGCAAGAAATATATGAGAACGATTCTTGATGAACGAGATAAAAAACCTTTTGAATCATTTGAAGATATGAAAAAAAGATTAAAGAATTTACCAGATCCAAGAAAAACTGTTGAAAAAAGATTAATTGAAGAATTAACACAAGAAATAAGATATAGACTATTTGCAGGTTAAAAAAAAGCAAAAAAAGCAAGACACAAAAACAAAAATAAAATGGCACAAGAACAAAAACCTAAACAAGAAGAAAAGAAAGCAGAAAAAAAAGAAGAACCAAAAAAGAAACACAAAGGAAAGGGACGGGGAAAAGAAATTATTGAAGAAGATTTAATCAGGATTCTTGCTACAGATATTCCCGTTAAGACAAAATTATATCCTGGGTTAACAAGAATAAAAGGAGTTTCCTGGGCTTTTTCAAATGCTTTATGTCACATGTTAAAACTCGACAAAAATAAAAAAATATCAGACTTGTCTGAAGATGAAATTAAAAAGATAACTGAATTTATAAAAAATCCAGACCCTTCATTACCTTCCTGGCTTCTCAATAGAAGAAAAGACCAAGAGACTGGAGAAGATAAACATCTCGCTACTACTGAATTAGATCTTCAAAAAGCATTTGATATCAGAGCAATGAAAAAGATGAGGTCTTACAAGGGAGTAAGACATACTCTGGGCCAGCCTGTCAGGGGCCAGAGAACCCGGGGACATTTTAGAAGTGGTAGAGCCATAGGAGTTCAGAGAGCTAAAGTAACAAAAAAGAAATAAACCTAAAACAAAATAAAAATAATAATGAAAAATGGGAGACCCAAAGAAAAAACATAAAAAATATTCAAGACCAAAGAAACTATTTGATAGTGCAAGAATAAATGAAGAAAGAAAACTCACAAAAAAATATGGTCTCAAAAACAAGAAGGAAATTTGGAAAGCAGAATCAGAAATCAAAAGAATCAGAAATCTTGCAAAACAATTGATTGTAGCAAGTCAAGAAGAACAAGAAAAATTCTTCCATCGTCTTGTTAAATTAGGTTTAATAAAGAAAGAAGCAAACATTGATGATGTTCTTGCTTTGACAAAAGAAGCATTACTCGACAGAAGATTGCAAACAATCGTATCTAAAAAAAACATCGCAAAAAGCCCTAAAGGAGCAAGACAACTCATAGTTCACAGAAAAATTAAAATAGGGGCAAAAGTTATAGATGCTCCATCTTATATAGTTAAATCTGATGAAGAAAAGATTGTACAATTGATTAAAAAACAAAAAAAACAAAAACAATCAAAGATTGATTTAACACACCCAGAAGCTCAAGCTCAAACTCCATCAACATCAGCAGAATAAAAACCTAAACAAGAAGAAAAAAAGGAAGAAAAGAAAGAAGAGAAAAAATAAAATGACTGAAAGAAAATTAGAAGGATCTGGAATTGTATATATCTATGCAACTTATAATAATACAATTGTTCATATTACTGATATGGCTGGCAACACAGTTTCCAGAGTTTCAGGAGGCCAAGTAACTAAACACAGCAGATTAAAAGCTAATCCAACTGTTGCAATGTTTGTAGCTAAAAAAGCTGCTGCACAAGCAAAAGATTTTGGAATTAAAAGTATTTTTATTTATGTTTCAGGAAGAGGGGGAAAATTAGCTCCAAATCCCGGACCTGGAGCTAATGCAGCTATTAAAAGTCTAGCAAGGGAAAAATTGAAAATTTTAAATATCACAGATACTACTCCAATACCAAGAGGAGGCCCAAAACCTAAAGGAGGAAGAAGAGGAAGAAGGGTTTAAATAAATAATAAACAAAAATAAACATAAAAGAACAAGAAAAATGACAATATCAATTCAAAAAATATCCAAACAAGAAAATAAAATCAAATTCCTAGTCAAAGAAATAAATTATAGTCTGGCTAACGCACTTCGAAGGACTGCTCAGGAAATTCTAATCCTTGCCATAGATACAGTAGAATTTTATAAAAATGATTCAGCTTTATCTGACGAAATTCTAGCCCACCGTTTAGGTCTTGTTCCATTAAAAACAGACAAAAGCTTTGGCGAGAAAGATAAATGTAGTTGTAAGGGCAAAGGATGTATCAAATGTAGTGTTGCTTTAAAACTCAAAGCAATAGGTCCGTGTACTGTATATGCTAAAGACTTTAAAGTACGTGGCGCAGAAATTATTTACAAAGAAATGCCACTCGTAATTCTCGCAAAAGACCAACAGCTTGAATTAGCTGCCCAAGCAATCCTTGGAAAAGGAAAAGAACATGCTAAATTTTCCCCAGGCCTTGTTTTTTATAATTCTTATCCAATAATAGAGTCAAAAGGAGAATTACCAAAAGAATTAATAAAAATTTGTCCTCTCAAAGCAATTAAAGAAGAAAAAGGCAAAGTAAAGATAGATCCACTTAAATGTGATTTATGTGAAGCTTGTGTTGAAGAATACAGAAATAAAGAAAAAACAAAAGCAAAATATACTTTAAAAATCAGCCCAAGTGAAACAGATTTTATTTTTACAGTAGAATCTTGGGGACAACTAAGTCCTAAAGAAATTTTGATTGATAGTGTCAAGACTCTCGATAAAAATCTTAATAATCTTTCTAAACAAATCAATAAGATTTAACAAGATTTAATAGAATTTAAAAAAGTTTTAAAAGCCTTCTCATTATAGTTCTTGTATGCGGGAGTGCCGGAGTGGTCAAACGGGCATGGCTAAGGACCATGTGACTTAGTGTCTACGCAGGTTCGAGTCCTGTCTTCCGCATTTTCATTCGATAGCTTTAAATATCTCCAAAAAAAAGCTAATATAATTAAAGATGGCATTAAAATCAAAGAAAAAGAAGATAAGTAAAACAAAGATAGAGAAAGCAATGCAGCGTAAGACAGACAGTTCTCTTAGAGAACTTATCCTTTTATTAAAGAAAAAACAAGGGGATTGGATTTATCTTGCTTATTTACTTGCAAAACCAAAAAGAAAACAAGCTTCTGTAAATATATTCAAAATAAACAAATTTAGTAAAGAAAAAGACATTATTATTATCCCGGGAAAAGTACTTAGTCAGGGTGAAATAAATCATAAAATAACAATTGCTGCCTTTTCATTCTCAGATATAGCATTAAAAAAATTAAAACAATGTAAGTGTGAAATAAAAACAATAAAAGAACTTGCATCTGGAGATAAAGAAGTTAAGTTTAAAATCATAATATAAATCATAATATAAATCATAATTTAAAGTAATAATATAAAAAAATAAAATGACCCAAGAACAAACAAAAAAAGCAGAACAAACAAAAGAGATTATTATTGATGGTAAGGCCTGCGTAGCAGGCCGCATAGCTTCATTTGTAGCTAAAAAAGCCCTTCAAGGCAGCAAGATAATTATTCTTAATTGCAATGATATTGTCATTATTGGAAAGAAAAAAGACATTCTTTTAAGATATAGAAATAGATTTATTCTTGGTCATGCTGGGCAGAAAGGACCTCATTTTTCCCGTGTTTCAGACAGGATTATGAGAAGAATTATTAGGGGGATGTTACCTAGGAAAAAAACTAAAGGCAGAGAAGCTCTTAGAAGGATCTTATGCTTTAAGGATATTCCAGAAAAATATAAAACAAGCGAGAAGATTATAGTCGCAAAAGCAGATGCAATCAACTTTTTAAAATTAAAAGATATTTGTATCTTAATTGGAAAACAAAACAAAGAATAAGAATAAAACAAAGAATAAAAATAAAAAAATAAAAAACAAAGACACAAAAATAAAAGCAAGATAAAAATAAAATGATAAAAAAAAGAACAACAAAAACAAAAAAAGAGAAAGCCAAAGCAAAAGCAAAGAAGGAAGAAAAGATAATCATTACAGGCAAGAGAAAGAGGGCTGTTGCTAAAGCAAGAATTGTTCCTGGAACTGGTAAAATAATAATAAACAAAAGACCCCTCGAAACTTTTTCAAGATTTCATAAATTAACTCTCTCAGAACCAATTGAAATAGCAAAACCTATTCTTGGCGATAAATTAAATCAGATTGATATAAAGATAAATGTCAAAGGTTCTGGTACAGAAAGTCAAATTGATGCAGCGCGACTTGCAATGGCAAGAGCCTTATTTAATTTTTCAAAAAGTAATGAGTTAAGAAATGCTTTTTTGAGATATGACAGATCTCTCCTTGTAGCTGACATTAGACGCAAGGAACAATGCAAGCCTAATGATAGTAAAGCAAGATCAAGAAGACAAAAATCCTATCGTTAGTCATTAATCATTAATTATCCTTTTTAATTATAAATTATGATGATTGACCCAATAATCCTTTCATTGTTAATTCGTTTGATTGTTCCATTATTTACTTTTATATCTCCTTTTTTTGGATATGTTGCAGCAATGTTAGCTGATGCATATGCAGATTGTACATTAGTTGATCTTCTTGGAGGAGGATTTGGGGCAAATTATCATTTTTTTGATAAATGGCTAGATTTCTATATGCTTGCAATCGCCGCAATAGTTTCTCTACGTTTTAAAAAATTAGAAAAATATACTTGCCTTGTTTTATTTTCAATCAGAGCAGTAGGAATTATTTTATTTGAAATAACTAATAACCATATATTTCTTGTAATTTTCCCAAACATATTTGAATTTTTCTTTGTGTTTATTACTTTTACAAAAATATTTTGGAAAAAATTTGAATTAACCAAAAAAAATCTTGTCACTGTTCTTCTTATTGTCTCAGTTCCTAAAATTATTTTAGAAATACTTTTCCATTCTTTAGGGGTTGATCAATTTTTCTGGAATTCATGGTTGCAAACTAAAGCATGGTTGCAAGTGAAAGGATTATTCATATCTTAGTGCCCTTAAAAACAAAGTTTTTGGGGCACCAGATACTATTCGTATCTTAGTGCATCTACTGGCTTCATTTTTGAAGCTTGCATTGCTGGAAGTGTTCCTGAAGCTGCTCCAATTATAAAAGAAAATGCTAATGCTCCTAACAAAAGAGGAGCACCAAGATAAGCTTTAATAGGAAGCAAACCTGCTTGTGCAGCAATAATTTCAACAATTTTAGATAATCCAATACCAATTCCTATTCCAATTATCCCTCCAGCCAGACCAATCATTCCAGATTCTATTAAGAATAAAGTCATTACATTTGAATTTTTAGCACCAACAGCTTTCATAATTCCAATTTCTTTTGTTCTTTCTAATACACTTGTGTACATTGTATTCATTATCCCAACACCTCCAACAACTATGGAGATTGCTGCAATTCCAATCAAAACAATACTTACTATTCCCAAAATATCATTAAATTGTTCAAGTAATTGTTCAAAGGTTTGTACACTAAATGTTTCTTCTCCTTCATCTTCATCTCTGCTGTCTCTTAACTCTTCTTTGATATTTTCTGCCACATCATCAACTTCATAACTCTCTTTTATTTCCACAAAAATTGTAGAAATTTCCTTTGGCTCATCAAGTATTTCTCTTGCAGTCTCAAGAGGAATATAAACTTGTGAATCATCTGCATTATTTCCTATTCTCGATACTAAACCAACCACACTAAATTCTTGGCCTTCAATTTCAACTTTGTCTCTTAAATCCACACTCTTCTCAAAAAAATCCCCTTCCCAAAGAAGCCATCCTATTGTAATCTTATATCTATCACCTGATTTAAGATCTCTACCTTTTTCTATATCAAATCCTTGCATATTTTCAATAATTTCAAGAGTTTCATCTGTAGGTAGACCAATAATAAAAGTGTTTTTTGTTTCATCACTGAATTTTATATTCCCAGATTCATAATACATTTCCGCAGAAATATCAACACCATCTGCTTTTCCTACTGCATCTAAATCATCTGCATTAAGCTCTCCACCTCCAAACATCCCAAACATTGCCCCTCCGCCAGGCATAACCATTATTTTGTTAGTGCCCATCATCTCAAATTGTTCTGTTATTGTTGTTTGCATACCCTGGCTAATAGAAATTAGAGCTACAACAGCAGCTATTCCAATAAAAATACCAATCATAGTAAGCCAAGACCTAAGCTTACGATGCCTTAAACTATCAAAAGAAAACTTAATGTAGTCGCTTAGCATTTTTCTTTTTCTTCATTCTCTTATATCTCTTGAATATAATGTATGCTACGACAATTACTATTGCAATAATTATAAAAATTAAAAGAGTATTGTCACTTCCTATCCCTAATTCTGCTGCAGTCCTCATAGGCAAGAAAACATTTAATTTTTTATTATATTCTCTATTAAGAGAATCTTTATAAGTTATAGATAAGGGTAATTCTATTTGATCTTTTCTTGCTGTTACTTTTATTCTAAAATCAGCAGTTTCAAAATCATCTGAATCAAGATCACCAATATATTCCTTACTAGCACTTAATATTTCAAAATCTTCACTTTCCTCAAGCTCAACAGTCAGAAATTTTATATTTGAGATGTCATTATTAACAAATTTTATAGTTATTTCTCCTATATTATTTCCCTTATAAACCTCAGAACTGCCCATTTCTAAAAAGATTTGTGGAACACCTCCAAGAGATAAACCAATTGTTACATTTTCAGAAATATCTGTCCCAACTGGGTTAATATACTCAGAATATATCGACGAAAGATATACACCTTCTTCTGCATCAGGTAGAGCCATTATATTAAACTCCACATTTATTGATTCTCCTGTCCCTAATTGTGCTAACTTTATTTTAGAGATGTCATTGAAGGTAGTAAATTGTGCTGGCAAAGAAAGAGTAAGCCTAATATCTTTGATAGTACTTACACCAGTATTTTCTATTTTGAATTTTAATTTAGCTGGAGAACCAGCAGCAATAGGATAAGGATCAGTGCTCACATCTTTTATATATAAAACATGGCCATGTGCTAATTTCTCTTGTATATAATATCTAATGTCTGCAGCATTTGCCTGTGAAACTAAAAGAAGAAAGAATATCAAAATCATCCCTAAACAAATTATTTTTTTACTTTTTTTATCTGTCATTTTTATATTTATATGCCCTTTTTATCTCCCATCTTTTACAACCTTGCCATCCATCAAATGTGTAATTCTTTTTGCATGTTTTGCAATATTTTTATCATGAGTTATCACAATCACAGTTTTATTTTCTTTTGAATGAAGTTCTTTGAGGAATTTTATTATCTCTTTTCCTGTTTTGCTATCAAGGTTTCCTGTAGGTTCATCAGCCAAAACAATTTCAGGGTTATTTGCTAGAGCCCTTGCGAGAGCCACCCGTTGTTGCTCTCCACCACTAAGTTGAGTAGGCAAATGATTTACTCGGTTGGACAAACCAACTTGTGTTAATAAATTTAACGCCCTTTCTTTTCTTTTTTCCCCAGGAATTTCCTGGAAAATCATAGGCAACATTACATTGCCAAGAGCAGTGAGCGAATTAATTAAATTAAATTGCTGAAAAACAAATCCAATCTTACGGCCGCGGATTTGTGCAAGAGCAGACTCATGAAGCTTAGAAATATCTTTCCCATCTAAAAATACAGTTCCTTTGGTAGGCAAATCAAGACATCCAATAAGGTTCATGGCAGTACTTTTTCCACTTCCAGATGGACCCATTATAGCAAGAAATTCCCCTTTTTTGATATCTAAATTTAAACCTCTCAGGACTGGAATTTTTACCTCGCCAAGATCATATATTTTCCAAACATCATTAATCTTTATTATACTTTTTCTGCCTCTTTTCCCTTTCTCCATATATCTATCAACATAATGTATTTAAAAAACCTTTTGAAAAAAGAACAACAAATAGAAAGTAAATAGAAACAAATAGAAAGTAAATAAAAAGAATATAGAATAGAAAGACTTTTAAATACAATTATGATTTATAAATTATTATAATTATTAAAAATGATAATTCCAATTTCCTGTTTTTCGTGTGGTAAGCCCATTGGCCACCTCTGGGAAAAATTTAAATCTAGAGTAAAAGCAGGAGAAAATCCAAAGAAAGTTCTAGATGACCTTGGTCTTGAGCGTTATTGTTGTAGGGCAGTTTTTCTTGGACATGAAGATCTTCTTGAATTAATAAGCAAATTCAAAAAATTCTAATTTTATTTATTCTTTCTAAGCCATTGATATTATAGCTATAATTCCAGCTATTATAAAATAAGCTCCTAAGAAAATCCTAAGCAATTTTGGAAAAGCCAGAACAAGGATTCCAACCAATATCGCCAAAATTCCCAGAATAATATTTCCAGAGCTTGCTATTCCCAAATTTAAAAATCCAACACTCATTTTTATTTTCCTCCTTTCACATTTATTTTAAATCTTGTATCTTGTATAATTGCCACAAACAAGGCATTTTATCGAGACTTTTTTATGCTTTATTCTTCTTTGAGATGTTTTTCCAGAGAAAATAGTATTACATTTATGACAAAACATGCGTCTTAGGTTTTTTGGCAATTTTGTATTTGTTCTTTTAGCTATTTGTCTTGCTAATGTAACATATCTTTTCGAGAGCTGGTTGTTCTTTGTTTTCTTTGCTTTTTGAAAAAGAAAACTAATTTTTTCTAGAACCTGTTTATTAACTTTATTCCTCATTTTTAGAATATAATAAGATAAGTGAAGACAACTTGTATATTTCCCAGCCGAAGCCAGTACAGCATACAACATAGGTGGCTTAACTTCTGTGTTCGGAATGGGAACAGGTGTTTCCCACTTATTATGGTCGTCTTCAAGAATAAGGAATATTATAGATTTTTAAATCTTTGCCAGAGCTTATTTTTAGAGAAAATTTTATATAGTTCTTTGTTCTTGTGGAAATGTAAGGACAAGGATAATCTGGGATTTACAGTTTAGCACCTCGGTGCTTGCTGACGGTCTTCTTCGGGAGGCCACCTAGATCCTTTTTGTCCTTGCAAAAACCTTAAAAGCCTTCTTGATATTGTTTTTTTATGCGGGAGTGCCGGAGTGGTCAAACGGGCATGGCTCAAAACCATGTGGCTTAGTGCCTACGCAGGTTCGAGTCCTGTCTCCCGCATTATGCTTTATGAAAAGTTTTATAAATCACTTTTCTGTTTGTTATTTATCATTTTATCCTTTTTGAAATGGTACCAAAAAAAGTTTTTTTTATTAAAGGAGTCGGAAGAGATAAAGAGAAATTAAAGTCTTTTGAATTAGCTTTAAGAAACGCAGGTATTGAGAAATTTAATCTTGTTAATGTTTCAAGTATCTTGCCTCCTAATTGTAAAATAATTTCTAGAGAAAAAGGTCTTCAATTATTAAAACCTGGAGAAGTAATTTTTTGTGTTATGGCTAAGAATGAGACTAAAGAACCAAACAGACTCATAAGTGCTGCCATTGGATGTGCTGTTCCTGCAGATAGAAATAATTATGGCTATCTTAGTGAGCATCATGATTTTGGTATGACAACTGAAAAAGCTGAAGATTATGCTGAAGACCTCGCTGCTACAATGCTTGCTTCAACACTTGGCGTTGAATTTAATTCTGATTCAAGTTATGACGAAAAAAAAGAAATTTGGAAAATTTCTGATAAAATCGTTACAACAAGAGCAGTTGCACAATCAGCAATAGGTGACAAAACAGGTTTATGGACAAGTGTTATTGCAGCAGCAGTTTTTGTCTGTGAAAATTAAAAAGACTTAAAAGTCTCCTGATTCTTTTTATTTTATGCTCCTGTAGCTCAATTGGATAGAGTGCCATCCTCCTAAGATGGAAGTTGCAGGTTCAAATCCTGTCAGGAGCGTTTACCTTTTTTTATCTTTTTCTTCCAGATTTTTTTAGAAAATATGCGTCAAGGGGGATTCGAACCCCCATCATCAGTTTGGAAGACTGAAGTCCTGCCATTAGACTACTGGCGCATGATTGATAGGATATAATCTAATATAATATAATTTGATAGGTAAAAAAGTATTTAAATAACCTTCGCTAAAAATTAATATGGCTGAGGAAAATCAAGAAAAACCAAAGGAAAAGATAAGAGATGAGGAAAAGAAGGAAGAAAAAAAAGAAGAAAAAGAAGAAAAGAAAGAAGAAAAAAGGGAAAAAGAAAAGGAAAAGAAAGAAGAAAAGGAAAAAAAAGAACAAAAATCAGCAAAACAATCTAAACCAGAAAAACAAAAAGAGCCAAAGATAAGGAAAAAAATTAGTTTTTGGAAGTGGTATGATAAAAATCATAAATTACTTTTCTTCATATTCTTAGCAATTCTTGCTGCTTGCATAGTTTATCTTGTTGTTTTTTCTATTCAGACAGGGGATATTATGAATAAAGATATAACTCTTACAGGAGGAACTTTACTTACTGTTTTCACGTCTGATTCTTTTGATCTTGAACAACTTGAAGCTGAATTTGCTTCTGAACTTGGAACTTCTGTTATTATTCGCAGGATCCAAGAGCCTTATTCAAATAAACAAGTTGCAATAACAATTGAGACTAAAGCAGAAATTGAAACAATCCAAGAAGCAGCAGAAAAAATTATGAACATTGAATTAAACGAAGAAAATTCAAGCATTGAGATGACTGGAACAGCCTTAAGCGAAAGTTTCTATAATGAACTTATTACTGCCATTGCTCTTGCTTTCCTTTTTATGTCCATAGTTGTCTTTATCATATTCAGAAAAATAGTTCCTACTATTGCTGTAATTCAAGCAGCAATCTTTGATATTGCTTTCGCTCTTGTGTTGAGTAATCTTTTTGGAATAAGAATGTCTACTGCAGGCATTGCCGCTCTGTTAATGTTAATTGGTTATAGTGTAGATACAGATATTATGTTAACAACAAAAGTTCTTAAGAGAAGAGAAAAAACAATTAATGCAAGAATTAAAGGTGCATTCAAAACAGGAATAATCATGACTATAACTTCTTTAGTTGCGATGATGGTTGCTTATAGTTTTGTCCAAGCAGGTTTACTCAAACAAATGTTCCTCGTTATCTCATTTGGTTTAATTGGTGATTTAATTTCAACATGGCTTGGAAATGCTTCAATATTAAAATGGCATGCTGAAAAAGTAAGATAAAGATAAAAAAGAAAATAAAAAGCAAAAAGGAAAAAGCAAAATGAAAATAACAATAAAAATCTGGATTATGGTTATAGTGCTTGCCTTAGCAATCCTTGCAATAAATCCAAGTGGTTATTTTATGAAAGGAGTTCAAGTAAAGGATATAGCAGTTAATTCAACTGCAGATATTGCTGGAATTACTAAAGGAGAAATCTTAAAGTCTGTTGATGGACAAGAAATAAAGATTCTTGATGATTTTTATAATGCTATTTCAGATCTTGATTTTCTTACAGGAAATGAAACTCGGAAGATAGATATTATTACTAATAAAGGAGATTATACTTTTCTCACAACTCGCGATCTTGGAATTACTGTCTCAGATGTTCCGACTACTGCCTTGAAAGCAGGTTTAGATCTCCAAGGAGGAGCTCGCGCACTTGTAAAACCAGAAAGAAAATTAACTACAATGGAAATGCAGGACCTTCTTGAAACTATTCGTTATAGACTCAATGTTTATGGTATAACAGATGTAACAATCCGTGAAGCTGGAGACTTAAGTGGGAATAAATATGTTCTTATTGAAATGGCTGGCGCAACAACCTCAGAACTTAGCGAGCTTATTGGAAAACAAGGCAAATTCGAAGCAAAAATAGGAAATGAAACTGTTTTTATTGGGGGAGAAAAAGATGTTACTTTTGTTTGTAGAAATGATGCGAGCTGTGCATCAATAAGAGAATGTGATCCCATTGAGGGAGGTTATTATTGTAAATTTGAATTTACTGTACATCTTTCAGATGCTGCAGCCTCACGCTTTGCTAATGTGACTCTCAATATTCCAGAAAATGTGACTGAACAAGGAGGAAGATATCTAAGTGAGACAATTGATTTTTATCTTGATGAGAATCTTGTTGATTCTCTCTTGATTGCTTCAGATCTTAAAGGAAAAGAAACAACAAAAATTTCTATTTCAGGTCCAGGTTATGGGGCGAGCCAAGCAGAAGCTTATCAAGATTCTGAATTAAACATGAAAAAATTACAAACAGTGCTTATTACAGGTTCTCTTCCATTCAAACTCGAGATTGTAAAACTAGATTCTATATCTCCCCTTCTTGGAAGAGAATTCACAAAAAATATTTTTATTGCGGCCCTGGCTGCTGCCCTTGCAGTTGGATTAATTATCTTTTTGAGATATAAAAAAGCAATGATTGTAGTTCCAGTAATAATAACTGTTCTAAGTGAAATTATAATTGTTCTTGGAATTGCTGCACTCATTAAATGGAATCTTGATCTTGCAAGTATTGCTGGAATTATTGCAGCAATAGGAACAGGAGTAGATGATCAAATTCTTATGGTTGATGAAAGCCGAGGCTCGAGGGAATATAGTATGAAAGAAAGAATCAAAAGAGCATTTAAAATAATTCTTGGTGCTTATATTACTTCGGCAGTGGCATTGTTGCCTTTGTGGTGGGCAGGAGCAGGCTTACTTCGAGGTTTTGCCTTTACAACCTTAATTGGAATAACAATTGGAGTTTTCATCACACGACCTGCATTTGGAGACATGATTAAACAAATTATCAAAGATTAAAGAAGTAAAGAAGAGATAATGCATAAGCTTTTTAATTAATCTTTTTCTATTATAAAAATGAAGAAATTAAAAAAGACAGTGATAAAAGAAGCAGAAGAAAAAAGAGATGAAAATTACAATCTCAAGATTATTGCAAGGGGAGGGATGATTGCTTTAATAGGCCTCTTTTTTGGAAAAATAATAGGATATTTATACACCATATTAGTTTCAAAATTTGGTCCTGCGGATTATGGTTTGTTAAGTTTAGCGCTTGTAATCGTGACTTTTATTGCAGCTTTTTCTACATTTGGATTAGGGGAAGGAGTCTTAAGATATATCTCATATTATTTAGAAAAAAAAGATAAAAAAAGAATTAAAGGAGGATTGGTGTTTTCTATAAAATTTAGTTTGATTCTAAGCATTGTCTTAACAATTTTATTACTTATTTTTGCTAAACAAATTTCAATTAATATTTTTCATAAACCAGAGTTAACAAATCTTTTAATGATTCTCGCTCTTATGATTCCATTTTTAACAATTTCCAATATATTTTTTCCAATATTTAGAGCAATTAAAAGAATAGAATTTGAAACTGGATTAAAAGAAATAGCAGAAAAATTAATTAGATTAGTAATTTTTATTCCACTTTTTTTCTTAGGATTTGGAGTGATGGGAGCAACATTTTCTTATTTAGTGGCAGCTATTGCTGTTTTTTTCATAGGTTTGTTTCTTCTTAATAAATATTTTATAAAACCCCTAGATATAATTAAAATAAAACCAATTTATTATAATCGGGAAATAATGGATTATTCCTTTCCTCTTTTGCTGTCTGTTATGTTAGTCTCAATAATTGCTTGGGCAGATGTGCTTATGATAGGTTTTTTTAAAACCGCCCTAGAAACAGGAATTTATAATATTGCCTTAGGCACTGCTCAATTAATAATAATTCTACCTTTTGCATTGAGTTCATTATTTTCTCCAGTGTTAATTGGACTTTTTGCAAAAAGAAAGAATTTAGAAATAAAAAACATTTATAAAAGAATGTGTAAATGGATGTTTATCCTAAACCTTCCAGCATTTTTAATTTTGTTTTTATTTTCAGAGAAATTTTTAGAAATAATTTTTGGAACCCAATTTATTCCATCTAGTATTCCTCTTTCAATTTTATGTGTGGGTTATTTTATTTATACAATGACTTACCCAAGTGCAACATTTTTTATTTTGAAAAAAAAGACTAAGACTTTATTTTATATTACCCTCACTTTTGCAATACTTAATATCTTATTAAATTTAATTTTAATTCCTCCTTATGGGATTAATGGAGCGGCTATAGCGACTTCAAGCTCTTTTTTAATAGCAGGTATTCTTTATATGATTCTCTCTTATAAATATGCAAGAACTATCCCCTTTACCAAATCTTTCTTTTTTATGTTACTCATTGGACTTTTAAGCGCCCTGGTAATATTCGGTCTTGGAAACATGTTTTTTCCAACATTATCAACAATCCCATTTGTTATCATGTCAGTAATCTTTATTGCTTTCTATTTCAGTTTAATTTTATTTTTTAAAATACTAGACAAAGAAGATAAATATATCTTAAATATTTTCAAGCTTAAAATTATTAAACTTCTGAAACAGAAGAAATAGTTTTTTCAAGATAAAAAATGGACAAAAGAATAGGCCTATTCCGTTATTGTCCAGAAATAATCTCCTTTATATCCTACATCTTTGAATAATTTTAACCAATCTTTAACATGCATATAAGTCTGAGCTGTTAGATTCCATATCTCTAATTTTCTTTTTTCTTCTTCAGTTCTATATGCATCAACTTGGGTAAACATATTCCCATTATGTTTACAGACCCTCATTATTTCTTGAAGCGCTTTTTTACATCTTTTTATTGGTAAATTATGGAGGGTATCTGAAGAAAAAACAAAATCAAATGAATCATCTGCAAAGGGAAGATGATCTGCGCTTGCTACAGTCATATCGGGTTTTACATCTTCTATTCCATTTTCAATTGCATATTTTGAAATATCAACCCCAAAGGAAGTTATCTCTGGAATTACTTTTTTTAAATCATACAGAAGAAACCCCTTTGCACATCCTACATCCAAAACAGAACTTTTTTTATTTAATTTATATCTTTTTTGCAATCTTTTTGCAACATCTATCCATCTCCCATCATATTTATACCCCCCATATCCATTAATCCTATCTCCATCAAAGAATTCCCTATCAAATTTTTTTGCTATTTCTTTGTTTTCTTTTTTTCTCCAATTTGGATCAAGATTTCTTTTAATCTCGGGTCTTTTTAATAAATCTATCTCTTTCATTTTAAATAAAATTTTTGGTTTTCTCCCCACATTTTAAGATATTATGAATCAATTTATTTCTTGCATCATACGTACAATGATGCTTACATCTTTTGATTGCATTGAATGTTTTAAATCTTTCAGCGGTTTTTTTACTAAACCATGCTTTCTTGAAAGATTTATCTTTAATAGAATCAATTTTTCCATCTATTGTATATGCTCTATCATGGCAATCATAAATATTACAATCCGCTCCGATAACAGGAACAATCTCCTGGATAAAACATTTTATGTATGTTCTTTTTTTAATTCCACTTAATTTAAAATCATTTTCATAAGTATCATATACTCTGAAATTTTCATCTGTTAATTCTCTCGCTTTTTCAATCTGTTCTATTACAAGTTGTTTAAATGGTTCATGATATTCACAAAAATTTTCTTGTAACCAGCGTGGGGTAAATTTTATATGATTAACTTTAAGATTTTTAAAATATCTTGTGGCATTATATACACTTTTTGCATTAAGATGATTTACCACAAAATTTATCCCCAATTCACAATTTCTATTTTTTATTTTTGCAAATTTAAAGATATTTTCACTAATTTCATAAAATTTCCTTTCAGAAACTCTCCTAATTTTTTTAAAAGTTTTAGGATCGCAGGCGTCTATAGATATTCTAACCCAATCCGCGTTTGTTAATATTCTTGCTCTATTACCACTAAGTTTTTGTCCATTTGTGATTATAGAAAGGGAAATATTATTTTTAAGAGTGGTTTCCAAAGTTTCTTTAATGCGGGGGTATATCAATGGTTCTCCTCCACCAGTATATGTAACTGCTTTTACACCCATATCTTTAAAATCTTGTAAAATCTCCATCATTTTTTCAAAAGGGATTTCATCTTTTTTATTGATTGTTTCAGAAAGAATTTGTTCAGTATCTTCTCGATAACCACAATAAAAACACCTGTGATTACACTTATTAGTTGGCTTAACTCTTACATATATTGGGGCTGTAACTTTTCCCTTTAACAAAGCTCCTATTTTTTCCTGATGCCATACTATTTTTAAAGAACTATAATCTGCGTCCATTATGTTTTTAAAGTTAATCTTATCTATATAAATATTATTATCTTTTTTTATATTATTTTTATATAAATCTTTATAAACCAGAAATCCTTAATCCCCTGATTAGAAAATTAAAAAAGGAAAATATATGATGGAATTCACAAAAATTAATAAAAAAGTAATTATTTTAATTTCTATAACAAGCGATATTGGGACAGCATTAGCGAAAAGATATTCTAATGAAGGAAATATTATTATTGGAACATACAAATCTACAGATAAATTAAAAGAATTAAAAAAAATTGCTAACTGTCATCTTTTTTTTTGCGATCTAACCAATAAGGAAAGCATATTAAAATTTATTAAAGATTATAAAAAATTGGATCTTGAATGGGATATTTTTATTTCTTGTCCTGCTACATTAAACCCCATTGGAAATTTCTTTGATTGTGATTTTAATGAATGGGATAAATCTATACATATAAATGCTATAGAGCAGTTAAGAATTTTACAAAGATTATATCCTTATAGAAATAAAAATTTAATTAATCGGGTTGTTTTTTTTGCTGGGGGGGGTACAAATTCAGCACCGAAAAATTTTTCTGCATATACAATTTCAAAAATCATATTAATTAAAATGTGTGAATTATTGGATACAGAAAATAAAGATCTAAATATATTTATTATAGGTCCTGGTTGGGTGAAGACTAAGATACATAATGAAACAATTAAAGCAGGAAAAAAAGCTGGGTTGAGTTATGATAAGACTATTAATTTTCTCAAATTAAATAAGGGAACAAATATGGATGACATTTATGATTGTATCAATTTAATAAGCAGACAAGAGAAAAGGATTGTTAGTGGAAGAAATTTTTCAATAATTAATGATAAATGCAGAAAATTTTTAAATGGGAGATTAATAAGAGAGCTGATTTCAGATAAAGAGATGTATAAGTTAAGAAGGCATAAAAATGATTTTTTAAAATGGGTAAAAAGAACAAAAAAATAACACAAAAAGAAGCATATAAAAAAGGAACAGACTATCAATTTGATACTGAATCCATTCTTTTAGGACCCTGGACCTCATTTAGTTTATTAAATGATCCAAAACATCTGTGTTTTGTTTTATCAAGGTATAAATTTTGTGCAAAAATGTTTGAAGAGAAAGATTCTATTTTAGAAATCGGCTGTGGAGATGGTTTTGGAATTCCTCTTGTTGCACAAGATAAAAAATATGTTTTAGGGATTGATGTAGATAACCGCTTAATAGAAGACAATAAAAAAAGATTAGAAAAAATAAAGAATATTAAATTTAGGAAGATGGATATATGCAAAGAGATTCCAAAAGAAAAATTTGACGGGGTTTTTTCAATTGATGTTATTGAACATTTAGATCAGAGATTAGAAGAATATTTTATGAAAAACTCTTGCGCTTGTCTTAAAAAAAAGGGTATTTATATTATTGGAACTCCCAATATAGCCGCAAAAAAATATGCAACCCCTAGGAGCACAGTCCAACATATTAATTTAAAGAGTTACAAAACTTTAAAAGGACTTATGAAAAAATATTTTGAAAATGTAATTGTATTTTCAATGAATGATGAGGTGGTGCATACCGGATTTAAATCAATGGCCCATTATTTATTTGGAATAGGAATAGGATTAAAAGAAGGAAGGGTTAAGGAAATTTAGACAGACTATTAAAATGAAATTGTCAGATTATGTAATTAAATTTATAGAAGAACAGGGAATAAAACATATATTTTTAATAACTGGTGGAGCTGCAGCCCATTTAGTTGATTCAATAGGAAAAAATTCTAATGTGGGATATATTTGCACCCAACATGAACAAGCTGCAGCCATGGCTGCAGATGGTTATTCAAGAGTTTCTGAAAATCTTGGTGCAGCTATTGCTACAAGTGGTCCTGGAGCAACAAATCTAATAACTGGTATTTGCTGTTCATATTTTGATTCAATACCAACTTTATTTATCACTGGACAAGTTGCTACTTTTAGACTAAGACGTGATTTGAAGGTAAGACAGCTTGGTTTTCAGGAGGCAGATACTGTGGAAATTGTTAAGCCCATCACTAAATATGCTTCTTTATTAAAAGATCCAAAAATGATTAAATATGAACTAGAAAAAGCAGTTTATATAGCTAAATCTGGAAGACCAGGACCAGTTCTTATTGATATACCCGACAATCTTCAAAGAGAGGAAATTAATCCAGGAGAAATTCCTTCTTTTATCCCAAGGAATGAGAATTTTGAAGCAAGGAGATTAGAAGCAAAGATCGATGATGTAATAAAATTAATTAAGACAGCAAAGAGACCTGTAATTGTCCTGGGAGCAGGAGTCACTTTAAGCAAATCAAGAGACAAAGCAAGAGAATTTGTTGAATTATTAAAATTCCCAGTTTTATTAACTTGGGCAGTCACGGATCTATTTCCTTCTGATCATCCTTTACTTGTTGGGGGGTTTGGCTTAAACGGTTCAAGATTTGGTAACTTTACTATTCAAAATTCTGACTTAATCTTATCAATAGGTTCAAGGCTTGATACACATGCAACAGGAACACCAGTTAATAGTTTTGGAAGAGCTGCTAAGAAAATAGTTGTAGACCTCCAACAAGAAGAGTTATATAAATTTAAAAAATGGGGAATGAATATTGATATTCCTATTAAAGCCGATGTCAAATATTTTTTAAAAATCATTTGTGAAAAAATAAGAGGAATACAAATTCAAGATATTTCTGAATGGTTTAAAAGGATTAATTATTGGAAAATGAAATATCCAATATGTCTTCCAAAATATTATAAACAAAAAAATAAAGTAAATCCTTATGTTTTTATTAAGAAACTGTCGAAGGAATTAAAAGAAGGAGAAATAATTATAACCGATACTGGAGAAAGCATGGCGCAAACAATGAATGCTTTAGAGATAAAAAAAGGTCAGAAATTATTTACTGCATTTAATAACACTCCAATGGGATATGCTTTGGCAGCAAGCATTGGAGCATGTTTCGCAAACAAGCGCAAAAGAGTTATTTGTATTACTGGAGACGGGGGAATGCAAATTAATCTACAAGAATTAGCAACCATAGCAAAACATAAACTGCCTATTAAAATATTTCTCTTTAATAATCATGGATATAACATGATTAAACAGACACAAAATCAATGGTTAAATTCAAATTACCATGCTTCCTCAGAAGAAAAAGGTTTTGCCTCTCCTGATTTTGTTAAAGTTGCGAAAGCCTATGGAATAAAGGCCCAAACAATAAAAAATAATGATAAAATAGAAAAAAGATTAAAAAAAGTTTTAAATTTCAAAGGAGCTTTTTTATGTAATCTTGAAATAGAACCTAAACCGAATTTCCTTATCACAAAGTTTGGAAGGCCTATTGAAGATATTTCTCCATTGCTTGATAGAAAAGAATTCACGCAAAATATGATTATCCCTCCTCTGAACATATCTTTAAAAAAAGAATAAACTTAAAAAATGGAACTAGATATAGACAACCATAAATTAATGTATCACCCAGAAAGAGTCGCTGAATGGCTAAAAGAAAAAGATTGTTATCCAATCTATGTAGAAATTGGTCTTACAAATTTATGCAATCATAAATGTATTTTTTGCGGGTTAGACTGGGCAAGAGGCAAAGAAACATTAGAAACAAAACTTCTCTTAAAAACTTTGGCAGATTTAGCAAGACATAAAATTAAATCAATTTGTTATTCTGGTGCAGGAGAGCCACTTTTACATAAAGATTTTTCTTTATTTGTTAAAAAAACAAAAGAAAGTGGAATAGATGTTTCCTTTTCAACTAACGGGGTTTTATTTGACGAAACAAAAGCTAAGGAGACTCTTCCTTATGCTTCGTGGATCAGATTCAGCATCGACGCTGCCAGCCCTGAAACTCACTCAAAAATCCATAGATGTTCAGAAAAGGATTTTTCATCAATATTAAATAATCTTCATAAAGCAACTGAGCTGAAAAAAATAAATAGATATAATGCCACTCTAGGAGTTCAGTTTATATTATTAAAAGAAAATGCACATGAGTTACTAAAATCAGTACAGCTATACAAAGATATTGGAGCAGATAATTTACAGATAAAACCTTATTCCCATCATCCACTCAGTTCTAATGATTTCAGTGTTAATTATTCACAATATCTACACCTTAAAGAAGAACTGGAAAAATTTAATTCAGATAAATTCAAGGTTTTTTTCAGAAAAGATACCCTGCAAAGAATAAAGGAAGGAGCAACGTATGATTACTGTTATGGTTTGCCTTTTTTTACAGTAATAAATGAAAAAGGGGACGTGCAGCCATGCCTTCTTTTTTATGATTATCCGGAATTTAGTTATGGAAACTTATATAAACAAAGCTTCAGCGAAATATGGCGAGGAGAAAAAAGAAAAGAAATATTAAAAAAATTAAACCAAAAAGGAGTAAAAGAATGCAGGAAAGGATGTAGATTAGATGCAAATAATAAATATCTATATAGGTTAAAAAATCCTGAATCTCATGATAATTTTATTTAAAAAATGAAAATAAAAATAACAAAGCGAGAATTAATAAATTTTGAAAAAAAGATTTTAAAACTATTCGAAAAAGCAAAAATCCCTTATCCAGTTCACTTTTCTGGAGGAAATGAAAATCAACTCATCGAAATATTTAAGGAAATAAAGCGAGGAGATTATATATTTTCAACGCATCGTTCTCATTATCATTATCTTCTAGCTGGCGGTTCTCCAAACGACTTAGAAAAAAAGATTTTAGATGGCAAAAGCATGCATGTTTTTGATAAAAAACTTAATTTTTTTACATCTTCTATTGTATCTGGATGTCCTAGTATTGCCGCTGGCGTGGCTTATGCACTAAAAAAGAAAAAAAGTAAAAAGAAAGTTTGGTGTTTCGTTGGAGATGGGGCAGAAGATGAAGGACATTTTTATGAAGCAGTAAAATATGTTGACGGGTGGGATTTACCATGTACTTTTATTATAGAAGATAATAATTTATCTGTTGAAACTCCAAAAGAAGCGCGTTATGGAAAATCAGAAATAAAATGGCCTAAATGCGTAAGGAGATATTATTACAAAAGAACATATCCACATGTTGGAACTGGCAAATGGGTTGATTTTTCTGGAGTTAAAGTTGGAGGTCCAAGTTTTTAAGTTTTTAAAAATGAAATATAAAGATGCAATAAAAAAATCCATGGAAATGCTGGCTAAAGAAGAAAATGTTATTTTTGTAGGCTATAATATTAATTATGGTTCGCAGATGTATGGAACCTTAACAAATGTTCCAAAATCAAAAAAATTAGAAATGCCTGTAGCAGAAAACTTGATGACAGGATTATGTATGGGCCTGGCTATAGAAGGATACAAACCAGTACTAATTTTTGAAAGACATGATTTTATCTTAAATTCTTTAGATTCAATATTAAATCATTTAGATAAGATTGAAAGAATGTCTGATGGACAATTTACCACACCAGTTATAATTCGTGCTATAGTTGGTTCAAAAAAACCCCTGCATCCTGGTCCACAACATATTCAAGATTTTACTAAATTTTTCAAAAATTTTTTTTCCTTCCCAGTATATGAACTTAATGACTCGAAAGAAATTATAAAATATTATAAACATGCAAAATCAGTTAAAACTCCAATTATGTTAATAGAAAAAAGGGAATTATATGAAAAGGAGGATAAATATAATAAAAAATGAAATCGATTGTTACAGGTGGAGCAGGGTTTATTGGGAGCCATCTTGTTGATAGGCTACTTTCAGAGAGTCATTCTGCCGTCGTAATTGATAATTTTTCAAATGGGCATGAGCAGAACTTGGAGCAGCATAAATACAATAAAGATTTAAAAATTGTAAAAGCAGATGTTGCTGATTTCAAAAAAATTGAAAAATACTTTAAAGATATTAATTGGGTTTTTCATCTGGCAGCGCTTGCTGATATTGTTCCTTCAATAAATGAGCCCCTGAAATACTATCATTCGAATGTAACTGGAACTGCTTCTGTTCTTGAGGCTTCAAGGCAAAATAATGTGGAACGTTTTGTCTATGCTGCATCTTCTTCATGCTATGGAATCCCAGACTTGTGTCCTACTCCTGAAACAGCAGAAATCAGGCCACAATATCCATATGCGCTTACAAAATTTTTAGGAGAACAAATAATGCAGCACTGGAATAATATATATAAATTGCCTAGTGTTTCGTTAAGATTATTTAATGTTTATGGTTTGCGATCAAGGACATCAGGTACATACGGCGCTGTCTTTGGGGTTTTTCTTGCACAGAAACTTGCAGGGAAGCCTTTTACTATAGTAGGTGATGGAAATCAGACAAGGGACTTTACCTTTGTTAGTGATGTTGTTAATGCGTTTGTTTTAGCAGCAAAATCTAATGTCAAAAATGAAATTATAAACATAGGCTCTGGCAAGCCACAAACTGTTAATAAGCTTGTTGAGTTACTTGATAGCTCGGAAGGAATAGTGCATATTCCAAAAAGACCTGGCGAGCCAGATTCAACCCATGCAGATATAACAAAAGCAAAAAAATTGTTAAAATGGGATCCAAAAGTTCCTTTTGAAGAAGGAATTAAAATTATGTTAGAAAATATTGACTATTGGAAAGATGCCCCCCTGTGGACCCCTAACAAAATTAAAAATGCTACGAAATTGTGGTTTAAATATTTAAAATAAAAAATAAAATGGAAGAAACTGAAAAATATATTGATAAAATAAAGAAGGAATTCAGTTTTAAATATGTAGATAACCAGATTAAAAATTTAAAAAAATTAAATGTTCTAACCATAGGCGATACAATTATTGATCAATATATTTTTGTATCTCCTAAGGGAAGAGCTGTCAAAGATCCGATTATTTCAGCACAATACGAACACGGAGAGAGTTATGCTGGAGGCATTCTTGCAATCGCTAGGCATATAAGTGATTTTGTAAAAAAAATTAAAGTAGTCACTCTCATCGGCGATGAAAAAGTAAATGACCAATATTTCGAATTAGAAAATATAATCAACAAAGCGATTGAATTAAAAACATTTATTAAAAAAAATTCTCCAACAATAGTTAAAAAAAGATATATTGATTTTTATAGGAATAATAAATTATTTAAGGTAGAGTATATGAATGATAGTCCAATCTCTAAAAATTTAACAGATAAAATTGTTAATTATTTAAATGAAGAATTACCTAAATATGACCTGGTGGTTGTTGGAGATTTTGGACATGGGTTTATTAATAAAGATATTAGAAAAAAATTAGAAGAAAAATCAAGATTCCTAGCATTAAATGTTCAAACAAATAGCGCTAATTTAGGGTATAATTATTTTAATTTATATAAAAATCCTAATTTTATTTCAATGAATGAACAAGAAATAAGACTTCCATTATGCAAAAGATTTGAAGAAATCGAGGAAATCGTAAAAGAAACATACCATCTTTTTAAATATGAAAACTTTTTAGTTAGTTTAGGAAAAAGAGGGTCTATTTTTGTGAATAAGGGCAAAATTTTTAGAGCGCCTGTTCTTGTTAGCACCGTAAAAGATACTGTCGGGGCAGGAGATGCCTTATTTGCACTAGCTTCGTTATTTGTATATTCAAAAAAAGATCCTAAATTAATCCCATTTATTGCGAACTGTGCTGGGGGTCTTGCAGCAAATATTGTGGGAAATAAAGAGAATATTACTAAAAATAAACTAAGGAAATTTATAGGAAATATTTTAAAATGAACTGGAAAAATTATAAAAAAAGATTAATTAAATCATTAGATAAGTTTAAATTTGACGGAGAGATACTGACAATTTTAAAAGATTCTATTAAAAATAATCAAAAGATTTTTGTTGGGGGGAATGGCGGATCTGCTGCAATAGCAATGCATTATGTTTGCGATTTTTCTAAAGGAGCAACTAAAAATTGGTCAGACAATTTTAAAAGATATAGGCCTATTTGTTTGTCAAGTAACATAAGTTATATAACTGCAATTGCAAATGATGCTTATTATAATGAAATATTCAAGCAACAATTAATTAATTTGGCTTCTCCAAATGATATATTGATATTAATATCCAGTTCAGGAAATAGTCCAAACATTATTGAAGCATTAAAATATGCAAAAAAACACGATTTAATCACAATTGGAATATCTGGTTTTAAAGGAGGACAATTAAAAGAGCTTTCAGATTATACTGCTTATCTTGATTGTGACTCATATGAACTCTGTGAAGATATCCATACAATGTTTGGGCATTTTCTAGCAACTTATCTACGAGAACAGGATAGAGGGCAGGATAAGCAATAAAAATAAAAAAATAAAAAACAAAATAAAAATTAAATCCTTCTCACTTCTTTTACTAATTCATCAAATTTTTTATTACTCACATCAATAAATTGTGCATTTAATTTATCTGATAGCCCCTTGTCTTCTTGTCTATCTCCAAGAATTAATATCCTGTCAAAATCTTCAAGTTTTTTATTTAATTTTTTTAATGCATCAAATAACATCTGAGGATTAGGTTTTCTTTTAGTTTTATTTTGTATATACTTGGGGGCTATATTAAACCCAGGATGTTGTGATGCATATCCAGAATCAACATATGGGCAATATTGCCAATCATCTATTTTAATCCCCCTTACTGATAGTTTTAAGTCAATATATCTATTAATCTCCTCTACCCTCTTACAATCAAAAAAACGTCTTGCAACACCGGCCTGATTTGTTATTATTAACTTCGTTGTTTTATATTTTGTTTGTAAATATAAGAGAAACTCAATTATCTCTTTATTAAATTTTATTTCTTCAATCCATTCCTTATTTTTACCAAAAAAATCATTATTTTCAATAATTGTGCCATCTCTATCTATCCCAATTAAAATTTTTTCACAATTCATTTTTTATATACTTTATAATTTCTGTAGTACTAAACGTAGGGTCCTGGGTATACTTGATTATCCCCCCAACTCTTTCAATAACTTTTCTCTCAGCAATTATCCCTGGACTTGTTTTTTTAATATAATCCGGACCTTTTATATAAAAAGAAGGTTTTAATAAATTAATAACTTCTGTCCCTCTTTCAAAATTAGAAATAATTACATAATTTACATGTTGAATATTTGCAATCATATATGCTCTTAATTTATCTGGGTATATGGGTCTGCCTGAACCTTTTCTAGATTTCACAAATTTATCTGATGTAACAGATACTAAAAGAATATCACACAATTTTTTAGCTGATTCAAAATGTTTAACATGCCCAGGATGTAAGAGATCAAAACCCCCATGACATAATCCAATTGTTTTTCCTTGGGATTTAAGTTTGCTGACTAAATCAATTGCTCTATTAAAAGACAAAATTCTATCTGAATGATATGAATCAATCGAATCTATTTTTAACATATTTCTTATCTCTCAACCTAATTTTAAAAATAAATTTTGTTTAAAAATCTTTTGAACTTATGTTTTTTATTTTAATTTTCTTATTAACCTTAGTTAGAAGCTTATTTAACTATCTATGGGGTCACTACCCTATTATAAATGGATAAATTTTTTAAACTAAATTTTTTATAGATATGCATAAAAATGGGAACAAAAGAATTATTGGGCAAAATTCATCGCAGACTTTTAGGAAAATATCATTCAAGATCAAGCCGTTTTATGCATTTAATGAAAGGCAAAGTTAGATGGATATTCCCCACTTTAAATTTCCTCTCAAAGAATACAAAAAGAGAGAAGAGAATTCTTCTTATATGGGATCTTCAGGCAGCCCCCTATTCTGTTGGAGATTTAATTTTCCTTCATCAAGCAGCACAAATCTTACGTTTAACTCAAAAAATAGATAAAGTAGATATTTGTTTTATTTGTAATCCAAAACATCCTTCATATGAGATTAAAAGAATAACTCCAGATAATTTTTATACTTACCTTCCAACTCTTATTTCCACTATCTATCTAAATCCGCATATAGGAAATTTTTTTATTTTTGATTCAAATGATGAATTTGAAGATTTTATTTCTAAAAATTCAGCAAGATATTATATCTGGCCAGATTTTAAAGAGTATATTGGGAAACATCGTGCACATCTAAAAATTTTTGATTTTATTCAAAAATTTTATATCAACAATGGATTTATCCCTTCTTTAGACTATAGACAAAATTCATTAAATTGGGCTCATTCTTTTTATAAGAAAAATATTTTTCCAAAATTTCCGATTGTAGTTCATCTGAGGAATAATCCCAACTATGCAATCAAAAGAAATGCAAAATTAGATGAATGGATTAAATTTTTTAAAAAAGCTAAAAATAAATTTAAGAATGTAAAATTTATATTAGTTGGGGCAAAAGAAGAGATTGATGATAGAATTAGGCGTTTATCCAATGTGTTGATTGCAAAAGATTATGGAACTACAGCTGAACAAGATTTAATTTTAGTGGCTACCTCCTTAATGGTTATGGGGACAGCCTCAGGTCCCACTGCAGCGATTTTATTTAGTAAAAAGCCCTATATTATTTTTAATTTTACACCTGGAAATACAGTTGTGCCCCTTAATGCGAAACATTTTTCCTTTGCTACAGAAAATCAGATATTAAATTGGGGAGCAGAAACAGAAAAAAGAATAATGAAAGAATTTACAAATCTTTTTTCCAAAATTAATAAAACTAAATGGATGGAGAATTCGAAGAAAATATAAACCATTTCAACCACATAAAAAGAAAGATGAAAAAAGTCGTTTTAATGCAACCAAATTATTCGATGTTTGGCAAAAGAACATGGAAGATGTATCCATACTCTTTAGGCATCCTAAACGCATGTATTAAGAAAAGTTTCAAGACAGAGATTTTTGACCCTAACTTTAAGAATCTAAGTGACGAGGAAATTGTAGAATCACTTAAAAAAGCTCAGCCTGAGGTTGTAGGCATAAGCACAAATTCAACAGAATATATAAAAAATGTTCAACATACGACCGCATTGATAAGGCGCGCGCTACCCCACACAATAATAATAGAAGGGGGCATATTACCAACACTATTAATTGATATTGCAATGAAAGATAAAAATGTAAATTATTGGATAATTGGGGAAGGTGAAACAGTTTTTCCTAGTTTATTAAAAGAAATGGATAAACAGAAACCTGACTTATCTCAGATTAAAGGAATAGCTTATTATGAAAATAACAAAGCAAGGATAAACCCCCTAGATAATTATATTGAGAATTTAGATTCTATACCTTTTGCTGATTATGGAAACCTTAATTTAATGGATTATGCTAATCAAAAACTTAAATACTCGCAAGGATTGTGTGCAAGGAGATATCCATATGCAGTTACAATAACCTCTAGAGGTTGCCCCTATAAGTGTATTTTCTGTTCAGGCCCAAAAATTAGTGGTAGAAGAGTGCGTATGAGAAGCGCCGAGAATGTTCTTAAGGAAATTGATGATTTGTATAAAAAAGGCATAAAAGAAATTATTTTTTTAGATGATCATTTCTTATTCAGTCGTAAACGGGCAATACATATTATGAAAGGCCTAATCAAACGTAAATACAACCTACTCTGGAAATGTGTTAATTTAACAATATTCCTCCTTGACGAAGAAATACTCGACCTTATGAAAAAAAGTGGTTGCTATCAGATTACTGTCTCAATAGAATCAGGGAACCAGCAGGTACTTAATAATATAATTAAAAAACCAATTAAACTTGAGAAAGTACCAAGTATTCTAAATATGGCAAAAAAGAAGGGCTTTGAAATAATTGCTAATTTTGTAATAGGATTCCCTCATGAAACCTGGGAACAAATAAGAGACACTTTCTCTTTTGCTGAAAAGATTAATGTTGATTTAGTTAATTTTCATATAGCAACCCCCCTTCCAAACACAGAATTAATGGAGATATGTATTAAAGAAGGGCATTTACCAAAAGATGCTAATAAAAATATTCTAATTGGTTATACCCGTGGGGTTATATCTACTAAAGAATTTTCATCCAAAGAACTACAGATATTGCGCGCTTTTGAATGGGACAGGATAAATTTTAAGTCAGAAGAAAGAAAAAAAGCTATTGCAAGAATACAAGGGATTAGTATGAAAGAAATTGAACAATGGCGTAAAGATACTCGTCATAAATTTGGAGTTAATGTAAAGTCATAATATTTCCTTTACTTTATTCCATAAATCTTAATTTTATCTTCTAATTCCCTGCATCTTCTTTTTAATTCTGCTATTTCTTTTTCTCCATTCTCTCTTTCATTGTAAAATCTTCTTATTTTTCCAGTGTCATTTCTGTAAGTCATGAATCCTAGATAAATTCCAATAATCAATCCTATTATCAATGCGACAATTACCCCAATTATTAACACAATTTCGCTTACCATTTTTTATCCCCCAATTTATTTTTTATTTTTATTAAAATTTTTTTGGTCATCTCTTTTATCCCTCTTTTTCTTAATGATTGTGAAAACCATTTAATTTTTTTAAAATACCATCTTAATTGTTCTGTTTTGTGCTTTTTAAAATAAGCTTTCCTTATTTTTTTTATGACATGGTTTCTTAATTTGAATAACTCTTCATCACTCCATCTAGTTAAATTTATTGTTAATTCAGTGGCATCTCCTAACTTGCTTATAAATTCTTCTTCATTTTTTATTAAACCTATTTTTTTAACTTGTTCATATAATGCTGTTCCAGGATAAGGTGTAACAAAGAATATGCTGGTTAGATGAATATCATTCTCTATACAAAATTTAATTGTTTCTTCTAAAGTTTCTTTAGTTTCTTCTGGGAAACCTATCATAAAACTCAAATTTAATTTAAGCCCAATTTTTCTTGTAATATTTATTGCTTTACTAGCTTGTTCAAGAGTTATACCCTTTTTCATAATATTCAACATTTTTTGGCTTCCAGATTCAATCCCAAAGTTAACAAGAATGCATCCAGCATCCTTCATTTTTTTTAGCATTTCTTCATCTGCAATATTCACTCTAGCAGTACATAACCATTTCAATTTAATTTTTTGTCTTATAAGTTCATCACAAAAGTTTGTTATCCAATCTTTATTAATTGCAAATAAATCTTCTATAAAATAAATTATTTTTATATTATACCTCCTCTGCAATGTTTTAACTTCTTCTATAATATTTTTTATAGATCTTTTTATTGCTACATGATTAAAAATTTCATAACAAAAAGTGCAATGATATGGGCAGCCCCTGCCCCCTATAATGCTAATACTTTTCCTTCCAGTATTTATAGCCTCAACTTCAAATTGGTTTTTAAGATAAATTTGCATTGGAAATAGATGCCAGCTTGGAAAGGGCAATTCATCTAAATTCTTTATACGCTCTTGGGGAGGCGTTCTTATGATTTTATCTCCTTTTTTGAATAATATCCCCCTTACTTCCGATAACCTTTTATTATTTTCAAGTTTCTTTAATAAATTAACAATTGTAATCTCCCCTTCTCCGGTGACTACAATATCTGCTTTTAAATTGTTAATACACCTTTCTGGAATAGAACTGCCTATTCCTCCACCAACAATAACTTTTGTTTTTGGTTTAATTTTTTTAATTATCTGGATTAACCATTTAATATAATCATAACATGTTATCAAACCTCCTATTCCAACCACCTCCATCTTATTTTCTAAAAGATGTTTTTTTAATATATTAACTACGCTCCCCCGATTATAACGATAACCATTAATATCTAAAACTCCAACATCATAACCCTCTTTAATTAAGTAAGCAGCAAGGTATCCTATTCCTGAAGGAAATACAGACGGTTTTTCGTTTTCTCTTATTGGGGGATTTATTAAAAGAATTTTCATTTTAATTTAATACTCTATAAACTAAATTAACCACTCTTTCAGTTGCCTTGCCATCCACTTTTACCTCTTTTAATTTTTCAACCCTCTCTTTTCGATAGTTTTCATCCATCATAAATTGATATACTTCCTTACTTACTTCTTCATTATTTCTAAAAATTGGAATATATTCGCTTAATTCATGTATGAAAAAGCCAGAAGTTTTTTTTGGTTGAATAGATATTGCTGGAATACCCATTGCAACAGATTCATATGCTGAAGTAGAAAAAAAGGTACAGGTGACATCTGAAATAAGAATAGCCTCTCTTGGGTGACTACTATTTTTTTCAATATTTACCCCCACATCTTTGTATCTACTAATAATATCATCAAAACTTCCTTCATCTTCTGAACGATGCTTGACGTATAGAGCTAAAATCTTTTCTCTTTCTTGAAGATGATTTATAGCAGATAAAAGAATTTCAAAACAATCTTTTTCATTAAATCCAAACTGGTTCCCATAGCGTTTTTGAATAGGCTGGGATAAAAAAGAAATAATAAATTTTTTATTTAATATTCCATTCTTCTTTCTCAATTCTTCTTTATTCTTTTTTCCAAATCCCAATAACGAATCAAAATAAGGGTTTCCAGTTGCTTCCAAGATATTTTCAGAGAAACCTAATTTTACCATGCTTTTTTTAATCTGTTCATTGATTACTGCTATTTTATCAGGCAAGATCCATTCTCCGGTTTTTGTTTTAAATCTTTCTAAATATTCCTGGCCTGTGTCTAATACAGATAAAGAAGGACATATCTTTCTTGAAGCCAGGATAGCTAATTGATCAATTGAGTAATTTTCTTTAACACAAGTTCCAGTTAGTACAAATTCCCGCATCGTTTCTTTAATAATTTTTTCTAAGTTTTCTTTAGTAAGTTTTTTAACTCCAAATTCATCCAGGTTATGGGTTGGGATTTCATATTCTTTGAAGAGGCTAGCACCATAGTCCAAAGTCAAAACATCTTCTCCATTCTCACTAAGCTTTTTTATTACAGGAGAAATTGCATTAGAACCGCCAGCATGTTGACTAACTGCGAGTATTTTTTTTGTCATTATTTTAATATTTACTTTTCCCTTTATAAAACTTATTAATGCTCCTTCTTATTCTCTATAACCTATTTTTCATAATCTTTATATATCAATTTTATCTAAGAAATATGTTAAAATGGGTAATCAGGATATTTTTGAAAATTTGTTTATATTAGACATGGCTAATAATCACCAGGGAAGCGTAGAACACGGAATAAATATTATTAAAGAAGCAGCAAAAGTAATCAAAAAACATAATCTTAAAGTTGCTATTAAATTACAGTATCGTCACTATGATACTTTCATTCATCCAGATTTTAAGGATACAACTGATGAAAAATATGCTAAAAGCATAAAAAGATTTTTAAGTACTAGCCTTAGTCCGGAAGAATTTAAAAAAATCGTAAATGAGATTAAAGCTCAGGGATTGATTTCTATATGCACTCCTTTTGACGAAGAATCTGTAGATTTAATTGTTAAACATGGGGTAGATATAATAAAAATTGGAAGTTGTTCAGCTCAAGATTGGCCATTATTAAAAAAAATTACTACTGTAAACAAACCCCTTATATGTTCTACGGGGGGCCTGACTATAAAAGAATTAGATAAAGTAGTAAGTTTTTTCACCCATAGAAATACGCAATTTGCATTGTTGCATTGTGTAGCTATTTATCCTACTAAACCAGAAGACTTGAACCTTAATAGAATAGATGTGTTGCACAAGAGATATCCTTTCTTAAAAATAGGATTTTCTTCTCATGAAGAACCAAATAATCTAGATGCTATTAAAATGGCTATTTCTAAAGGAGCAAAAATATTTGAAAAACATCTTGGATTAGAAACAGAGGAAATAAAATTGAATGCTTACTCTTTGAATCCATCTCAATTAGATGCCTGGCTATCTGCTGCAGAGATTGCTTTAAATTCATGTAAACTTAAAAAGGAAATCCCTAAAAAAGAGGAAGAAGCTTTAAATTTATTCAAAAGGGGGGTATTTGCAAAAAAAGATATTAAACAAGGAGAAATTTTTAATAAAGACAATGTTTTCTTTGCAATTCCATTGCAAGATGGGCAAATGCCTGTAGACCTTTTTGAAGAAGGAATGCTTGGTTATGATGGGACTTTAAAGAAGGGGACTGTTGCTAATAGAGATTATAAAGCTAAGGAACAAATTGATTATTGTGGAGATAAGAGCCTGGATTCTTCTGTATTTGAAGTGATGCATCAGATTAAAGGGCTATTAAATGAATCTGGCACACCTATTGGAAATAATTTTGAAGTAGAACTTTCTCACCATTATGGAATTAATAATTTCGAAAAAATAGGAGCTACAATTATAGACTGCATAAATAGGGATTACTGCAAAAAATTAATTATTCAGGTCCCAGGCCAGGTTCATCCAAATCATTTTCACAAACAAAAGGAAGAGTCTTTTCAAGTACTTCATGGGGATCTTATAATTAATTTTTGTGGAAAACAGAAAGTTCTTGGTCCTGGAGACCAAGTGATTATCCCTAGAAATGCTCCGCATAGTTTTACAACAAAGAATGGAGTAATTTTTGAAGAGATATCTACGACACATATAAAAGGAGATTCTTATTATCTTGATGAAAAGGTTCCTAAGGATTTAAGTTTAAGAAAAACAAAGTTTAATTTATGGTAAATTATTTTCTATTTTTTTGATTATTTCAGGAAGTTTGTAAAGAGTTCCATCATCTAAACTATAACTTATTCCCTTTTCTGTCTTAAAGTCATTAAATTCATTTCTGACAGCAATAAAATGCATCCCGCGGAATTTTTCTATACATTCTCTATCTCTTTCACCATCTCCAACGAAAATAATTTGATTCGGAGTTAATTTTAATTTGTCTAGCATTATCCCAATATTATCTCTTTTATTTTTTTTTGAAGAGATTGTAATCCCTAAAATTATTCTGAAATATTTATCTATCCTCCTTAATTTTAATATTTCTTTTACTTTCTTTTGAGGGATGGTTGTATTTATACATAAAAAATATTTTTTACTGAATTCTTTTATACATTCTTCTGCTCCGGGGATAAAAGAAGCTGTTTCATAGGCTAAATCAGTTTCAAATTCATATTTTTTTAATTTTTCATTTATTAATTTGTTTTTATTTTCACTATACCAATTTATTTCTACTAATTTGTTAACAATGAAATTAATGATGCTATATCTATTTGGATTCTCTATTTTTTTAGCTGCATCTATTAATCTATTTAATTTTACTTTATCATGCGTTGAATATTCCCTGAATATTTTTTCTTCATAAACTTTTTCCTTAATCTTATTTGTATCAAAAATTACTCCATCAACGTCGAATATTATGGCTTTTATCATTTTTATGAATTATTTTTCCTTTTTATTTAAAATAATCTCTGCCATATAGAAGTCTAGAGGGGTGTCTATGTCAATAGATTCTTCTCTTGTCATGACTATTCCTCGAATATCTAATCCATCGCCAAAAATATAGTCATATTTAAATAAGTTTTCTCTTCTAAAAACATCAACCGCAGCATTTTGCCAATAAATTTTAGGTAATCTCTGTCTTGCAACATCTGGACCTTCTTTAATCCAAAGTTTGGTTTTTTGAAAGGGAATTAATTTGTCTCCCTCCATCTTCCACATTTTATGTGGGTGTATCGGTGCTTTACATATTGTTTTTACACAATCGGCATTTGTTTCAATTAATTTTTCTATTGAGGCATCTATATACTCTTTTGTTTTTAAAGGAGTATCCGGCCTTAAGTTAATGATGATATCCGGTTTAAAATTTTCATCATCCCCAAGTTTTTTGATAGCATATCTAAAAAATTGTATATCTGGTCTATTATTTGGAGCTTTTTGAGGTTCCATAAGAACCTCTGCACCATACTCTTTTGCTACTTCAGCTATTTCATTACAATCTGTAAGAACAATTATCCGATCAATATATCTAGATTTTTTAGCTTTTTCAATAGTATAAGCAATTAGAGGCTTTCCATTTAATAATTTAATACCTTTTTTAGGCAGACCAATTGACCCTCCTCTAGAAGGGATTATTGCCAAAACTAATTTTTCTTTAATCATGTACCTGTTTAATTTCCTTTATTTTTAAGTTTTATGAATTTTTTATTTTCATCAGCTTTTCAATTAAATCTACAACCCTTTTAGAAGATCTTCCATCCATTTTATAACAATAGTCTTTCATAAATTTTTTTCCATATTTTCCACTTAATTTTTGATATTTCCTATTTCTTGTTTTTTGGAGCGCATTTACAAGATCTTTTCCTTGATTAACTCCTATTGCTGTTTTTGAACTTACTATTGGAAATATTTCGGGTCTTTCCATTAAATTTAAAGAAATTACCGGTTTTTCATGTAAAACTGCATTAAAAATTATTGTTGAATATAAAGAAATTAGTACATCTGAGATAGAAATCAATTCATCAATATCACTTTTTTTATCAATGAGAATCTTTCCTAATAACCCATATTTTTTTAATATTGCTTGGTGAATATAAGGTTCTAATCGCGGATGGATGGTTATAATTAACTTTGCATTTTTTATTTTTTTAAGAGATTTTATAGTAGCTTCAAGAATCATTTCAAGTTCCTTATCAGAAAAAATATCATCAAATTTTTGGGTTGCTAATAGGATTACAAAGTCATTCTTTTTTATACCAAATTTTTTATATAGATCTCCTCTAAATCTTTGTTTTTTAATGGTTTTATCATATACATAGGCCCCAGTTATTTCTAATTTATCCTTGTCTACCCCTTTTTTAATAAGCTGTTCTTTCATTATCTTTCCCCAAGCTGCCATCTTATCAGCAGTTACAGGATAAAATCCTCTTCCGGCACTGTCTATAGAAACCCCGTGGGGAGCAACTAAAGAAGGAACATCATATTTCCTTGAAACTAAGACCAATGAACGATTTAGAGGTATTAAGTCATCCATTACCATAACTGCTTCTACTTTATTTTTATTAAATAATGCTTCATAAGCCTCAATATAGTACGCACACCACAAGAATCTTATATCAAATAGATATTCAAAATAATCTTTTATGATTGGAAAAATATTTAATCCCTTATATTCAAAAAGTTTTTTATTTATTTTTGAAGTTTTAATGAATTCCTTTTTAATTTTTTTCAATTCTTTTTTAAATTTAACCGATTCTCTACTTTTTTTGAAAAAATCTCCTAAAGAGAAAAAATCTTCTTTGTTTATTCTTGCTCTTTTTTGTGTATCAATATTATTAATTATGCATTTTGTTTTTATTTTCCTAGATCTTGCTTCTTTTATTACTGGAACCAACCTATTATAATAGTAATCATCAAAAACATTAAATAAAATAAATTTTTCATTAGAAATCTTTTTTTTATGAATAGGTACGAATTCTCGCCGCTTTATGAAAGGAATCTTTACAAATCTCACATTTAAACCATATTTTTTTGAAACGAGATTTATTAGTTCTAATGATCTTGAGAGGACAGGAGAAATTAAAGACTTTAAAAAAATCCTTTTTTGGTTACATAATTCTCTACAAGTTTTGCCAAACAATGTCTTATCATTAACAATAAAAACTTTTTTTGGTTTTTCTTTATCAAGTATGTATCTTATAACATTAAAAGAATTTATGTAATCTGTAATGGTATAAGCGAATTCTTGTTCTATTATTTCCTTAAAAGAATATCCCATATATTTTATCTTTTTAAGGGGGGAAGTAGAAAACCATCTTTCAAAAAGATTCAGAGCTTCACTATAGGTATTTTCATACTTTTTTGGGATATAATCACTTATTCTTAGATATTTTAACTTATTTTTTTCAAGAAAAGAATAAAATGCACTATCAGCAATTATTCTAATTTTTAGATTTTTCTTTAAAATGTTTAAAATATGCTTTCTAACTGATTTTTCATAAAAAGAATTAAGATTTTTAAGAACTCCAATAGGAGAAATAAACAACTCTTGCTTTAATATTAATATTTTTTCTTTCATTTTTTTGATAAGAATTTTATTCTTTTAATTAATTTTCTCATTCCCTCTCTTCTTTTTTTACTTCTTCTTTCTTTAATTTTTCTTTATTTTCTCCCATTTTAATATGCATTTTATTTTATTTTTAAAACTTATGAACCCTATTTTCTACAAATCCTATATTCATTATCTTCTTTGAAAACATCAAAATCTTTTGATTCAAATATTTTATTTCCTCCACATCTGATATTAGGATCAATTACATTCTTTTTCATGTTAAATTGGATTGGATTTTTCAAATAATCTTTAAGATGATAATTTAAGGAAGCAGCAGCAAATTCAGTATTTGAAATAATAGTTGCATTTTCAAGACTCCCTTCTTTTAATTTTTCACTTATTTCTATAACCTGTCCATCAATCTTATTCATATGTAAGGATATTCCAAATGCAGAAACAACTGATAAAATACAAAATAAAACTATTATAATATGGAAGAATCTACGGATGTTTTTCTTATTTATATGGGAAATATATTTTGCTACAAAAATAAATAAAAATATCCACAATGGAAAACTATATCTCCCAGAATCACTATCACTCCACAAAATTATAAATGGCCAATAAATTAAAGCAAATAAAAATAAAGGCAAAAGTAATCCAATGAATTCTTTATGTTTCTTACAATAACTAATTAATGAAATTACTAATAATATAGAAAAAATTGCAGTAATTATTATTGTTCCAATATAATAAATATTAAACATTGTGGCAAGATTTCCCACAAAATTGACTTTTTCAGCTAAAGGAAATTCCCAAAAATAATGATATGTTTTCACAAAAAAACTCCAATATTCTGCTATTGAGTGTATTATTATTGGATTTAACTCTACTGCTACAAAAGGTCTTCCAGAGATAATATAATTTTTAATTGGCCAAAATAAGCTTAATACCCCTCCAATAATTATTGGTCTTACTGTCTTTATCTTTTTGTTTATATTTTCTTTTTTTAATATTATAAAAAGAGCAAAACTAAAAAGAATTAAATATGCTGTGACCTTTGTTAGACATATTAAAAGGCTAAATAAAATCAACAAAAAGAAAATTTTCTTTCTTGGTTTTTTAGTATATTTTTCTATTAAAAGGAATAAAGAAATTGTAAAAAAAGTTAAAATCATATCTTGCATTATTGTGGTACTTAACAATAAAGACCATGTTGAAAAGAAAAATAAGGCCATTACAATAATTCTTTCAAGATTATTTAATTCAAATCTTTTGAATAATCTAGGCAACAAAAATAAAATTCCCAAAAAGAAAACAAAAGATACAGATTTCCATGCTAAATGCAACATTTGTCCAGAAAAAATTAATCGCCAAAAGCCCAATATTAATACGAATAACGGAAGATCATGAAAATTAAAATCTAGATTAAGAATCTGTTGTGATTGGGGGATATATCTCATTATAGCGTCTGCAAACATTGAAATAGGATTTATAAAAATCAAAATAATTCTGAAAATAATTGCTAAAGCTAGAATAATTATTATAGTTGTTCTATATTCAGATTTTAATTTCATTTTACACTTCTAGATAACACACTAGCCAGCCTCTTTTCAATGAGAAAATGTGGAAAATTATTCTTAAATCTGTATTTAGCAATTGGTTGATAGACCTTTGCCAGCAGTTTTAGATACTTTTTACTTATTTTATAATCTATATTCTTTGTTGCAAAAAAAGAAGTGAATTCAAAATTTTCCATCATTTTTATCATTTTTTTAGAGAGCCAAGGATATTCTTTATATTCTCCTTCTCTGCCAGAATTTGCCCATTTTTCCAAATTTTTTGGTTCATTATATCCATATTTCAATGCAAGATTATGCATTGCGGTTCCTGGATTAACAAAAAGAATATTAAAAATAGGTAATACATGGGAGTTATCTTTACATAATTTTAAAGCAAATCTAATGGATTGCAGTAATTCTTTTTCTGTCTCTGAAGGTATTCCCATAATAAAAGTATATTTTGTCTTTGTAAAAAATTTAGAAATCTTCTTATTTACTTCTATGACCTCTTTTAAGTCAATATCTTTACAGATTAAATTTAATATTCTTTGACTTCCAGATTCTATTCCAACATCAATATTTATACATCCCGCCTTGACAACTCTAGCCAAAAATTTCTCATCCATATATTTTAAAGAATTAATTCTTGAGCCAAGCAATCCCCAGGTTATATCTATTTTTTCCTTGAGAATAAGATCAATTATTTTTTTGAATCTGGGTACATTTGCGCAAAAATTATCATCTTGAAAATAGATATTTTTTACACCAAATTTATCTTTAACATATTTTATTCTTTCAATAGTTTTCTCTGCAGACATTCCCCTCCATTTATTTTTATAATAAACAGTATTATAACAAAATGCACATCTAAAAGGACAACCTCTAGAGGTCATTAGGGTTATTGATTTACCTTCTTTAATTGTAAAACCAAAATAATCATTCATATTTACTAAATCATAAGGTAAATTTGGTAATTTGTCTAGGTCTTGTAAAAATGGCCTAAGTTCTGTTCTTATTATTTTTCCATTTTTTTTGTAATAAATCCCCCTCACATTTTTCAGGTAGTCTTTATTTGGATTTTTCCTCTGTTTTTCAATTGCTATTATGAGCTCATAAAATGTGTAATCCCCTTCTCCCTTAACAACAATATCTATATACTTATTTTTGAGAGTTTGTTCTGGAAGTAATGATGGATGCACTCCGCCCCAGATAACAGGCACGTCAGAGTTTTCTTTAACAAATTTTGATATTTCGAGAGCATATTTTATCTGTTGTCCTGTCATTGCTGTAGTCCCCATACATAAAGCATTTTTTAGGTGATTTTTCAGAAGCATTTTCCAATTTTTATCAGTTCTTTGATCAATAATCTTAATATTATACCCTTTTTCGTGAGGTAATGCTGCCGCAGCTAATAAAGAATCAGGAGGCCTTATTCCTGCAGCCTCATACTCCCCAGCCTTTGGTTGAATTAGAATTATATCAGCCATCTCTTAACATAAATGGGGCCATTTATTAATATTTCGAACTAAAAATTTATATATAAAAAGATATCCTTTAATTCATGCAAAAATCATCTTATTTAATAATGGAAAGGAATCATATGAATAAACTCTATAGATCAAAAAATCCTTTTGTCAGATTTTTTCATAATCAAAGGCTTAATGATATAATCAATTTTATTCCAAAAGAAGGAGAATTAAAAATTTTAGATGCAGGTTGTGGAGAGGGCCATCTCTTAGAAAAGATCTACAATCTCAATCCAAAACATCTTCTTTTTGGTTTTGATATAACAAAAGTAGCACTTGAATCTGCAAAAAAAAGAGTTCCTAAAGCAAAATTTTCATTACAAGATCTTACTAAATTAAATATTTCAAAAGAATATTTTGATATTATCATTTGTCAAGATGTTCTTGAACACATTCAGGATTATAAGAAAGTTATTTTAAATTTGAGTAATCTTTTAAAAAAAGAGGGGATTATTATTATTAGTTATCCAAATGAAAAAAATTTAACAATTTCAAGATTTCTTTTAGGAATAAGACCCCCAAAAATAAAAGACCATATTAACTCATTTAATCCTAAACAGATGAAAAAGGAATTTAATCTTCTTGAAATAAAAAGGATAAAATTACCAATTGCCTTTTTTCCATTTATTTTTTCTTTAGAAGCAGTTCAAGTTTTTAGAAAATAATTATTTCTTTATATATTTAATTACAAAACCAAATATTTTAAAGAATTTTTGAGGATTTTTTATTTGCATGATGTATCTTAAAAGTTTTTTTGGATTTTTAAATAACCAACCAAATTGTAATTTTAAATAGATATCATAATATTTTTTTCTGGCTTTTCTTAAAAATTCTGGATCAAATTCTTCAGTCTTTATCATCAAATTTTGAATTCCAGAAAAATCAGAAGGATTAGAATCATGAACTAAATAATTCTTTTTTTTACTTATCTCATACATTCTTGTCCCAATTAATGGCATAGCAATATGCACTACAGAATCCATATCATATTTTTTCTTTAACATGATAGCAAAATTTATTGTTTTCATTATATTCTTTTTAGTTTCTCCAGGCATCCCAATAACAAAAAAACCAGTTAAAGGAATATCTAATTTATGACACATCGACGCTGTTCTAACAACTTTCTTTAAATCAAGAGCTTTTCCAACAATTTTATTTATAACCTCCTGATCTCCAGATTCAATTCCAATTTTTAATGAACTACATCCTGTTTCTTTCATTTTTTGCAATAACCTAAAATTAAGTGTATCTGCTCTAATTCCATTTGGAGTGTCCCAGCTTATTTTTATCTTATTCTTTATTATTCCATTTAAAATTCTTTCAAAACGTGCAATATCTAGAGTTAGATTATCATCTTCAAAACTAATATGATTTATTTTATAATTTTTAACTAAGTATAAAATATGTTTCATTACATATTCGCTTGAATGAGCTCTCCATTTTCTACCCATATGGCCATGAATTGAACAAAAAATACAATTAAAAGGACACCCTCTTGATGTAATCATGCTAATTCTTTCATCATTCTTTGTCTCTAAAGTTATCCTTCCTCTACCACCCCTAATTAATTTAAGATAATTTTCCATATTGATGAGATGATATGCAGGGAGAGGCAATTCATCTAAATTTGAAATATGCTTTAAGGGATTTACCTTAATCTTTTTATTTTTTATATAAGCTAGATTATTTATCTTGTTTAATCTTGCTTTTTTGCCTAGTTTTTCTCTTTCTAATTCATAAATCAATTTAGAAAAAGAAAATTCGCCTTCGCCCATTATAACAAAGTCTACATACTTTTCTTTAAAAAAATCCTGCGGATTTGAGGATCCATGTGCCCCTCCAAGGATTACTTTTATTTTCTTATTAATTTTCTTAGCAATTTGTGCAACCTTTAAACTATTCTCTATTTGTGAACTAAAATGATTTGAAATACCAACAATATCTGGATTATTCATTTCTATTACTTTTTTGATTCTTTTCCATGATGCCCCCACATGTTTCATTCCATCCCCAATATTTTTCTCAATCAATTTTTCATTATAAATAAAAGAGTCAAATATCTTAACTTGTTTTCCTTCTTTTTCTAAAATCGCAGCAATATATAATAATCCAAGAGGTAATCCAATAAAAGTTAGATTATTTTTTAAAGAAGTTTCTGGCGGGTTTATTAATAAGATCTTCATTCTTTTAGAACATAAAATCTATCTTATTAAGTTTTATATGTTTTTTTATAATTGTTTTATTGATAGGATTTAAATTTCAATCTAAGAAGACTTTTTATAAAATAGATACTATCTTTAATTGGAAAAACTTTTGATTCTTTTCTCCTGTCAGAATAACTTACTGGAATCTCTAGGATTTTATGTCCCTTTTTTATAGAATGATATAATAATTCGGTATCAAAAAACCATTTTTCATCTTTTACTTGCATCCAAATCTTGTTAATTTTTGAATTCCATGCTTTGATGCCACATTGTGTATCACTTAGAGATATATTAAGCATGAACCTTGCTACTTTATTATATGCCTTAGAAGTTATTTTTCTTATTGCAGGTCTATCAATCTTTTTGTTTCCTATATTTCTACTTCCAATAATAAAATCTGCTTTATTTTTTATTAGAGAATCGAGTATTTGGAGAATTTCTTCAAATTTAATTGGAAAGTCAACATCCACAAAAGCAAAATAATCTCCTTCTATCAAAAGAGAGGCTTTTTTTAATTGTGCTCCTTTTCCTTTTATATTGGTTTTTAAGTAAGTGATATTTTTATGTTTTTTATCCAACTGTCTTCCAATTGTTTCTGTATTATCCTCACTTTTTCCATCGACAATAAAAAGTTTGTAATCATTTTTTAAATTATTGTCAAGGAAATTTCTTAACCTTAAGACATTATTCTTTAGAATTTTCTCTTCATTATAGACTGGAATTAAAATATTTATCATTTTATGTCTCAAAGCAAATATTTTTAAATATTTAAATACTTAGTGAATAATGACTTCAACCCCTATAATAATCATAGCAATTATCCTTTTTTGCGCCTTACTTACTGCTGCAGGCCAGATTTTTTATAAACTAAGTGCTCCAACCTTCTCTTTTAATCCCTTAACTTGGTTTACAAATAAATGGCTAATTGTAGCAGCAGCAATTTATCTTGTTGCAGGAGTCTTATTTATATGGTCTCTTAAATATGGAAACGTTTCAGTTATTTATCCAATTATAGCAACAAGCTACATATGGACTGCAATTTTCGCAAAATTGTTTCTTGGGGAACCATTTCCAGCAATTAAATGGTTAGGAATAGCTTTAATATTGGCAGGAGTTTTCTTAGTAGTTAAATAATATAAAATAACTTCTTATTTTCCTCTAACTAAAAAAAGAGCTCTTTTAATAGTTTTTATCAATCCCTCCCTATGAGAATATGAATGAGCTTTTTTTATCAATTCTATCTTTCTTTTAAGAGATTTGATTAATCCTCTTGGAAACCAATATATGAATTCTCTATAAAGATTATATTTTTTTACTATTTTTAGAATTCTAAAAATCTTTATTATTTTAAGTCTGTCATCTATTGTTCCAAAAAGATAGAGATAATGAGCCTTTTTTCTTTCTTCTTTTGTGAAATCCGGACTTTCCACACAAGGTTCATCACAAATAAAATCTGTATCAACTAATGAAGTATGCCCAATTTCATTGTAAACTTTTCCATGTTCTAAAAACCATTTTCTTACCTGTGTTTTTTCATAAGGAACCAACATGTTCCAATAAACAGAATCTGGTTTGAATTTTTTAACAAGTTTTATGTTTTCTTTTATTCTTTCAAGATTATCTCCAGGCAATCCTATAATAAATGAAAAACTTCCAAGCATCTTATGTTTCTTTAATAATGCTGCAGCTTTTTCTATCTGTTCCAGTGTTTCTCCCTTGTTTATTTTTTCAAATACTTTTGGGTGGGCATGCTCTACTCCGACCCCTATAGAATCACATCCAATTTTTTTAAAAAAGGAGATTAATTTTTCATTAATACTATCTGCTCTGATATTCAAAACATCTATTCTCATGTTTATTTTCTTGTTAATATACATCTTAAGAAAGTGATAAAATCTTTTTTTGTCTACTAAAGGATTATCATCCTGTACAAGAACACGTAAGTGTGGGGACAATTCTTTTTTAGCTAATTCTAATTCTTCTATACATTTTTCTGGATCTCTTGATCTCCATTTTCTTGTAGAAAGAGAAGCTACAGGACAAAAACTACATCTATAAGGGCATCCCCTAGAAGTCATTATCGGATATGCCCTGATATTTTTCCATCCATAAAAAACCTTGTAATCTGGAAAAGGCAAATCATTGATATCCACAATTTCTTTTGTTTTTATCAACTTGAATCTTTTTTCTTTTTTTGCTTTTTCTATAGTAGATATGATTGTTAACTCTGCTTCTCCTATTAAAATGTAATCAATAAACTTTTCATTTTTCAAGTGCATATTATCATAATATAAAGTTCCATGAGGTCCTCCAACAATTAGAGGAATGGAGGGATATTCTTTTTCAATTATTCCAATAAGATGATCTACTTCAGGAACGTTTGCAGTATAGATGCTTACTCCAATTACATCTGGTTTAAATTTATCAATAAAAGAATTAATTGGAGGCAGATTATGGATTAATTGTTGGTCTATTACAAGAATATCATGACCTCTTTTTTTCAAAATTGTTGCTAATATAGCAAGCCCCATGTGGGGGGTATTAACTCCGGCACTAGTTTTTCTTAGATTTATGAAAAGGACTCTCTTAACTTTTTTCTTATTCAGTTTTATGTTCCTTAGTTCTTTTGACCTCATTTTTGAAAGAAAATCATACAATTTATAAAGATTGTGTTTATAATTTTATTATGGAACCTAATAAAATCTACGAAAGATATCATAAATATGCAAAAAGAGGGGTATTAAAGGAGGTTAAAGAAAAATCTTCACGGCTAAAAGAAAAATTTTCCATTATTGAAGAAAGTGTAATCCCAAAAATAAAAAAAGGGAGCATTCTCGATTTAGGTTGTGGTTTGGGGTACACTGTAAACCTAATTTCCTCCCATGGTTACAAGGTTGAAGGCTCAGATATTTCAAAAACTGCAATTAGTCAAGCTAAAAAATCCTATTCAAATTATAGATTCTTTGTTCTTGACATAACAAAGAATTCTACAAAGAAAAAATTTGATAATATTCTTCTTCTAGGAGTAATGGAACATTTATTTGATTATAAAAAAGCATTATATAACCTGAATAAAAGTATTGGTGTGCAGGGCATGCTAATTCTTCAGCTTCCTTGCGTAAGTTGGTTTAAACATAGACTTAAATTTTTATTTGGCAATGCTGATTTTTTATTTCAAGATGACTGGCACATAAGGCATTTTTATCCAGCTTATCTTAAAAAGTTACTTGAGTTTTATGGCTTTTGAAATATACACTTTAAAGGTTACGGTCGGTTTAGAAAGGCTAGCCTTTGCGGAACAATGATAGTTAGTGCTGAAAAGTTACAAGAAAAAGAAAAATTTGAGAGATTTTCTTTTAATTAATTATATCATAAAATTTTAATACTCCCTTCTCCCTTTTTATCTTATGAAAATCTTGCTTTACGACTGGTGCCTACATATTATTGGAGGGGGGCAAAAAGTAAACTGTAGAATAGCAGAACATTTATCAAAAAAACATAATGTAGACATCTTAACCTTATTTCCAATAGCAAAAAAAGAATTAGAAAAAATATATTCTATTGATTTTTCTCGAATAGGAAGGATAATTCCTATGTATAAAAATAAAAAAATAAATCCTTCTCTGCTTTTTTTGATTTGTTTTAAAAAAGTCTCAAAAATAGCTAAAAAATATGATTTATTCATAAATGCAGATGCGCATGAAACTGTAAAACCAACTGCAAAACACAATTTAATGTACTGCCATTTTTTTAAACCCCTAAAATACAGACCTACGCATGGTTTTTTAGATTATATAAAGATGAAAGCATTATACTTGTTTAGAATAACTTTAAAGAATTATTCTAAGAGATATGATACTATTTATTGTAATTCAGAATTTACTAAAGAATGGCTAAAAAAATTGTGGAAAGTAGATGCGCAAGTGATAAATCCCTTTGTTGAGATACCGAAAAAAGAAAAAAAGAATAAAAAAAATCTTATCATAAGCACAGGCAGACTGAATCCAGATAAAAATTATGAGTTTGTGATAGATTGTTTCAAAAAAATTTATGATGAAGGAATAAAAAACTATAAGTGCATTATTGGGGCAGCGACAAATAAGGAAAGCATGCATTATTATCAAGAACTAAAAAAAAGGATAGGGAATTATCCTATAGAAATAAAGACAGATTTGACAAATAAAGAACTAAATAGATTATATGAAAAATCTAAATTATTTTTAATGGCAAAAGGAATGAATGTTGATGAAAATAAATACCCCACATTATTAGAGAACTTTGGAATGGCTCCAGTAGAAGCAATGGCTAATGGTTGTATCCCTATTGTAATAAATAAAGCAGGATACAAAGAAACTATTGAACACGAAAAAAATGGTTTTTTATTTAATTCTAAAGAAGAGGCAATACAGAAATTAAAATTATTAATTAAAAATGAAAAATTAAGAAAAAAAATGTCAAAAAATGCAAGAGAAAGAGCAAAAAAATTCTCTCTTAAGAGAATGCAGATAGAAATCAATAAGGCTATTGAGGAAACTATCCAAAAACAATCCTAAGCTTATCCCTTATTTTTTTTGCTACAGGAAAATTTCTTATTATTTTTCTTCCTAAGATATATAACGGATTATTACTGTAGACATAGTATTTTATTATCTGTCCCCCCCATCTTTCTTTAAATCTATTTATCTCGTAAAGTTTACTTCCTTTTGGAGCCTTGAGCTGGTATCCCCCTAAATCTAAAATTTTGAAATTATCATTTTTTCCTTGTTCTATAATTGTCCAATAAAGAAGATTATTAGGTTGAAATTCTAAATATTCTGGGACTGATGCATTAAGGAATAATTCTATCTTATTATCTTTCTTTTTTGTTACAGTTCCACTGATGATTTTATTATCTTTTTCGCAAATGAACAGTTCTGATTCTTTTATTTTTTCAAATGATAGTGGAAGAATTCCGCCATGTTTGCACGTATTTTTATAAATTTCATAGAATTCTTTCCATGATTCATCATCATTTGTTTTTTTTACAATTAATCCCTCTTTTTTTGCTTTATTTACCCCCCAACGTGCCTTTTTGTTGAGATTACCCCAAAGTTCTTCTATTGATTTTGTTAGATTAATATGGATTGTAGCTTGAATATCTTTAAATCTCATTTTATTAATTGTTTCATATTAACTATTTTTATCATTTTCTTTTCTTGCATCTCCTTTAATACTCTAATAAGCCACACAAAGTTATTTAAATTTTTATGAACAAAGTCATGAGTTGTAATGCAATAAACTGCTTTTTTATCTTTATTTTTTTCTATATCTCTAAAGATAGAAGTCATTTTCTTTTTTGAAGAATTACCTTGAAAATCATTACTTTTATACAAACAAAAAATCCCATTTCTCTCAATTAAAGGTTTTATTGCATCATAATGGCAATATTTTATGCCATCATCAATACCCCTATAAACAACAACCCTGTATTTTTCTTTTTTTAAAACATTGAAAACCCTATCAGGATTTTTTACATCTTCAATCATCCATAAAGGAGCAGAAAAACTTATAGCCCTACTAATATTTTTTACTTCTCTTTCAAGCTTTTTATCATTGATTAACGTCAAGGGTAAATGATTCAAAGTATGATAACCATAATCAATAAATTCTGTTTTTTTCCTTGGACTGAATAAAGAACCAACAAGCATGAAACTTACAGGGAATTTTTCCCTGATAATTAAATTATAAATTTTATCAAATCCTTTCTCATCATACCTAAAATTCTTGATAAGATTATTTATTTTTCCTTTGAATCTCTGCCATCTGTTCCATCTAGGATTTCCTTGTCTAAGCGAAATAAATCCTTCAACATCAATAACAACACAAACTTTTAACATTTTATTTTTCATTATTTTCATTTATATTTTTCATATTGTCTGTTTTTTTCTTATAAATCCTCTCCAAAATCCATAACAGTAGATTAAATTTATAAAAATACTTAAAAATATCCACAAGAGTATATGATTTCTTACTTTTTTATCTATAGATCCTAAAATAATCAATGAACCAAAAAAAGGCAAGGCTTTTAACATTGCAATCCACCATCCTGGCATATTTTTTTTATAAATTCTAAATAAGGTTCCATAACCTTCAGCATATTGAAATTCCTTTCTTAATCTTTTTCTGAAGGTTGTTTTATGAAAATGAAAAATACTA
>JAUWNL010000028.1 GCA_030612665.1 archaeon | reverse complement strand
AAATTTTTCCGCAGCGTCGGAAATACAACCACCGAAGCTGTTGAACACTACATCAATTCTTCCCAACCTTGGCATTGTTTGTCTTAACATTTTTTTAGTTTGATGATACCTTGCCCTTTAGGGCGAGGTTGTTCATTTTATTGATTATAAACCCTGGGAAGAGCTCTCGAGCAAAATCAAGGAGATATACTCTCAAGCTCCCCCTGGGGAAAAAGAGGTGATAAAATATCCAGGTTCCAGTTATTTATAAACTTTTCGGTATGTAGTAATTATACAGTGGTGAATTAAACTCCTGATGTATTATATGGTATTAAGTAAAAAAGATTAAATAATATATTTTCTTAAATCTATCATGGAAAAACAGGTAAAAATGCAAAAAGGAAAAGAATGAATAAGAGAAAGATTTATAAACTTTAATTAACAATTTGTTAAGTAGAGTTAACAAAAAGTAAAGTAAAATGATAAAAAAAGAAGAACTAAAACAAAATTGGGAAAAAATAAACAGCCAACTAAAAGAAGTAGAGAGGTTTTTAGAAGAAAAAAAATTAGACGAAGCTTTATATTTTATATGGCTTGCTGCAGAAAATCTTGCGAATAATCTAAAAGTTGTAATTAATGGTTTCTATTTAAAAGACCATAAATCTAAAACTGATTTACTAAAAGATTATTTTGTTATGAGTAAGCTAAGAAAAGATTATTCAAAAACATTTGAGAAACTTTCTAAATACAGAATTGTTGCAGAATTCCACCCATATACTTCAATCCCCAAAGATTATACAAAAGAAGATGTTTTGAACTTTCTGAAAGAAGTTCGAGAATTGAAGAAAGAGGTTGAAAAAATTTTGATTAAAAAGAGAATATTAAAATGATAATAGAAAAAGAGTCTGAAATAAAAGTACTGAGAAATTTTTATAATAATCCCTTTGATTTTTTTTCAATAGCAGAAATTAGCGAGAAAATACAAATCTCAAGAAATTGGATTTATAAAATAATAAGTAAGTTCGAAAAGTTTAGAATTCTAAAAAGATTTGGAAAAAAATACAAATTGGATTTTGCTGATTTATTCTGTAAAAGATTGAAACTTTTATTTGATTCAGAATATTTGAATTCTTTGAATCTGGAAATTAAAAACAGGGTGTTAAGTATAGCTAACAAATTAATTTTTGAGCTAAACCCGGAAAGTATTGTGCTTGTTGGTTCTGTCGCTTTACAAAAACAGAAAAAAGAAAGTGACATCGACTTCCTTGTAATAAGTAAAAATAAGAAAATTCCTAATCTTGAAAAGTGCAATATAATTTTGCTTAATGGAAAAGAACTAAAAGAAAAATACCTAAAAGGGGATGATTTTGTGGTCTCAGCTTTATTATTCGGAAAAATAATTTTTGATAAAGAGATTTTTATCAATTTCTTTGAAAATCCCTTACCAATATTTTCCCAGGAAATTATCCAAGAAAAAATAAAATATTGTGAAAAATTAGAAGAAAGAATTTACACTCTATTAAAAATGGATGAAAAAAAGGCAAAAGAAGAGCTACTTTATCTTGTTTTACAAGTTGCAAGAATAATTTTACTTAAAAACAAAATTACTCCAAAAACAAAATACGACATTGCTAAGCAAGTTAGACAGTTTAACAAAAAAATATCTCAGATCATTGAAGAATTAATTAAAAAGAGAATACTAAATAAGGAGAAAATACTTGATTATATTACTGCTTGTAAAGAGGGAGTAAGATGATTAAATTGATGAATGGAAATAAAATATATATTTATAATATCGGCTATTATAGTTATGAAGAAATTGAGAATGTTCAACTTTATCATAAAAAGAGATTTAATAAAAAAGAGTTCGAAAATATTATAACAAAAGCAACTATTAATCTGTTAAAAAAACATGAAATTAAAAAAGATAAATACATTACTTTTCAAGACATTCTTGATAGCATAATAGAAGAATTAATTAAAAATTTTGGATTTAAGAAAGTTAAATTTACTGCAGAATTTAATGTATTTGGTTGGGCAAATATTCTAGATGAAAAAGATTGGAAATATGATAGAAATGAGCAATTAAATTTATTGACAAAAACTATTAAGTTTAGAAACAAAAACAAAAAGAGAAAAAAAAGATAAATAAAATAATTTCTAAAATAGAAAAAAGAAATAAGAAAAAAATAGAAATTCATTTTTTTTCAGAAGAAGATATGAAGCATAAAGAAGATCCATTAATAAAAGACATAATTAAAAATAGCAGACAAATAATATAAAAATGGAAAAGCTGGTAAATACAAATAAAGGTAATGGAAAAAATAATTTAATGAGTCAGAATCAATTGTATGACTTGTTAACTAGCAGAGAGCTTAGTTGGCAAGCCATCTTGCTTGATTTAATTAATTCAGAACAGCTTGATCCTTGGAACATTGATCTTGGACTACTTTCACAAAAATATATTGAAAAAATCCGCGAACTCCAAGAATCTAACTTCTTTGTCTCTTCCAAAATTCTTCTTGCTGCTGCAATTCTCCTTAGAATCAAAAGCCAGATACTTTTTACTAGGATTAAAGATATTGATGAGTTATTATTTGAAAAAAAACAGAAGAAGAGGGATGAACTTGCTGGACTTTCATCTATTTTTGAACTTGCCGAAGAAGAAATCCCAGAAATTTTTCCAAGAACCCCTCTTCCAAGATTTAAAAGAGTCACATTAAATGAACTTGTTTCAGCTCTTGACACAGCCTTAAAGACAGAACATAGGAGGATTAAGAGAGAATTATTTTTTAAGCGAGCAGAGCGAGCCCTTGGTGTTGCTGTTTTTAATAAACCATTAATTGATGTAAGGAAAAAAATAAAAGAGGTTTATCAAAGAATAAAAGATCTTTTCAAAAAACATAAATTAGAAAAATTAACTTTCTCGAAACTTGCTGGCGAAGGCAAAGAAGAAAGAATTTTCACTTTTATCCCATTACTTCATCTTGACCATAAAAATAAAATAATACTTGAACAACAGGAACCTTTTTCTGAAATAGACATAACCCTTAAAAAATAATAACCTTAAAAAATAGATTTTTAAACTTCTTTTTCTTATGTATTTTATGACAAAAAAGAGGAAAATAAAAACCAGAACAAGAAGAACCAAGAAAATACAAAAAAATCCACAGATGATGAAAATAGCATATGTTCTTGCTTTAATTGGCTCAATTTTTGTTTTAGTTTATTCTGCAATTCTTGCTTTAGGTTTGACAGTGCTTTCTTTTTTCATTGGAGGAATTGCAGCAATTCTTGCTGTTCCAGGAATTGTTTGCGGATTGTTAATGTTAATCGCAACAGGCAATTTAAAGAAAAAACCAAAAAGTTCTGCAATCCTTTTACTCGTGGCTAGCATAATTGCATTGATTCCAGCACATCTTGGGGGAGTCTTAGGAATAATCGCAGCAATCTTGGTGTTAGTTGAAATAAACAAATAAACAAACAGGAGAATAATCTTTTGATTATTTAGAAAGAATTTTTATTATTTTTTCAGCTTTTAGCATTTTTTCTTTTCCTGTTTTCATATCCCTAAGCTTATATCTTTTCTTTTTTAATTCTTCTTTACCAATAAAAATAACAAAAGGAATTTTTTTTCTATTAGCATAATCAAGCCCCTTGCTAATCTTGTTCATAACAAAACAACTAATTCCTTTTTTTCTTAATTTTCCAGCCAAGTTTATAGATTCTTTATCTTGGACTATTGAAATAATAAGACATTTTTGTTTTTCAATCTTGATTTTAGCCAGGTCAGTGAGTCTTTCAAGACCAAAACTTATCCCTGTACTTTTAACATTATCAATTAAATAAGAACCTCCGCCACCTATTTTTTCTTTCATTCTTACAGCTTTAATTTCAAAAATACTCCCATTATAATATCCAAGCCCTCGGGCAAGGCTAGGCAGGAATTTAACTTTGACACCATAAGATTTACAATATTTCTCTAATTCCCAGATTTCTCGAAAAGACATGTATCTTGAAAAGAAGGTCTTTGGTTTTTTGAATAAAGATAATATGTTCTGTGCATTATACTTTCTAAGATTTTTCTTGACCTCGGTCTCACTGAGCTTATCAAGCTTGTCAATCTCTTTTATGACTTCTTGTTTCTTTTTTATCCCTTCTTTGTCAAGAATTTCATTTAACAATTTCCTGTTATTGATATAAATTATAAACTCAATCTTAAACTCTTTAAGTATTTCAGAAAATAATTTTAGGATCTCAGCTTCATCCCTCACACTTGAACCAACAATATCAACATCACATTGAGTAAACTGGCGAAACCTGTTTGATGAAATTGGCTCATCACGAAAAACCTCTCCTATCTGATATCTTCTAAAAGGAGTCTTTTTATTTTTAGCAAGTCTCTTAAGCTGGAAAGTAAATTCATATCTCAAAGCAAGATTTCTTTTTCCTTTGTCCTTTAGCCTAAAAATATCACTTATTGTTTCATCTTCTCCATCTTGTTTTACAAACTCCTCATTCTCAATGATGGGAGTCTCTGCAGGGATGAATCCATAATTTCTAAATTTTTGAATTATAATTTCTTTAATCTTCTCTCTCTTCAAAGCATCCTCACCACTAAAATCCCGAAATCCTTTTACTGCTTCCATCTTTTTCTCCAAGGGCGATAGCAGGGAATCGAACCCTGTCCACCCGGGCCACAGCCGAGCATACCAACCATTATACGACTACCGCCATATCTTATATTTAATTTAAGAAATTGAGTATTAAAAATATTTGCACAGCTAGGAAAATTAATTCTAGTGATGAACTAACCTCCAAGCTTTAGTTTTCATAATTTATTCATAATGAGAATATTTATAAAGCTTTTGTATATTTTATTTTTTATGTCTTTAGAATTAGTTCATAATAATCGAAAGAGATTAATGGGGGTTCTAAAGGAAATGTATGGGGATACTTATGGTGATATTTGGGAAGATTATTTTATAGAGCCTGCGGAAATACATGGAGCTTGTGAGGGTAAACTTGATGATGAAGGAAAACAAACCCTCAGAGAAGGTGGGAGAGGTTATAGATTTCATTGGATTCGACCATTTTAATTTTTTTACTTTGTAAATTTAAGAAGTCTATTTATAAAAGTTTTTATTTACAATTTAAACCATATCTAACATATCTTTGATCTTCTCTAAACTGTCTGAAAAATTCTCTTGAAAATAACTTAGGATAATTTCTTATTCTCTGCCCTTTTTCATTTATTGTTCTATCAATAGTCAAATCTTGATTATATAGAATAATATTTCCATTATTATACTCAATCTTCTTCCCCTTTTTCAATTTTCTCACTTCTTCATCAATTTCTTCATTTGATACTGTCTCTAAACTTGTAATAGGTTTTCCCTGATATATTTTTCTTGTTACATAATTCCTAATAGCCTTCTCAATCTTTTTTTGATTCATCATCAAATAGAAATCCCCTTTCTTTTAAATTTTATGAATTATGAACTATTTTATCTCACAACCCGGAGAATTCTTTTGGCAAGATTCATATAAGAATGAGCAACTTGACTTTCAGGATGTGAATGAACTACTGCATCTTTTTCCATGATGCTTGCACGAATTGCGTCATCTTCTTGAATAACCCCAAGAATTGGTTCATCAATTAGATTCCTGATGTTTTCAATTTTTAGTTCATTATCATCAAGCCTTGCCCTCGTGACTACGATACCCTTAATATTTTTTCCAAAGTTCTTGGCGATCTTTATTGTCTTTAATGCCTCACTTACACTAAATAAATTAGGAGTCATAACAATGATAATATCATCACATGCTTTGATAGTCATTATTGCCTCACTAGTGAGTCCTGGAGCAGAATCAATAATAATAATCTCTGCTTTAGTCCTGAGATCATCTATAACCCTTGCAAACTCCTCATGTTCAATCTTTAAATTATAAAGATCTTTTAGAACAATTGAACCAGGCATTAGTTTTGTTCCTGAATGATGTTCATAAATTGCTTCAGCTGGTTCATTCTTGCCTCTTAGAACATCATGAAGATTTACTGGGACAATCGGAGCACCAAGATGAAGTGCAAGGTGTGGAGTTGAAAGGTTTCCATCTACAGCAATCACATCTTTTCCTTGAAGATTAAGAGATGCTGCAAGATTAACTGTTGTAACAGTCTTGCCAACTCCCCCTTTTCCTGAAACAATTGCAATGACCCTCGCTGCTTTAATCTTTTTTCTTTTCATTACATAAAAGGCAAGGATACCTCTGCCTTTAGACAGAGAGAGGAATTGCCTTCCTCCAATAAATTTAATTCTTGAAATTCTTTAAAAGAAAGAGGGCTGACGTTGCCCTCTATGAAATAAATAAATTCGCTTAGCAT
>JAUWNL010000008.1 GCA_030612665.1 archaeon | reverse complement strand
TCCTGGAGCAAAAGCAGGATCAATAGCATCAATATCAAGACTTAGATATAATGAATCAAATTTTCTTGCATATTCCATAATTTTATCGCAAGCAGACTCAAGATTATCATTAAGTTCTTTCATTGAAAAAACATTAATTTTCTTTTCTTTCAAAAAAGCTGTTTCTTCTGAATCAGAATTTCTTGTTGAGACTAGAATAATTTTCTCAGGATTAAAACCTTGTTCAACAACCGCCCGAAGCCATTCTTCATGATTTGGCTCATGGCCAGGTTTCATACAATCAGGATGAGCATCAAAAACAATTAATCCATGATTTGAACCAAGATCAAGAAAAACTTTCACTAAATTATAGCTTATCGAATGATCCCCTCCAAGAAAAACAATTTTTTCGTCTTTAAAAAAAAATTCCTTGGACTTTTCCTGAATTCTTTTATTTGTTTCTTCAACATTTGTATTATCAACATCAATTTTATCAATGTTAAATTCTATTTTTTTTCCAGATTCAGAAGAATAAATATCTTCAATTGCCTTGACAATCAAGTCTGGGGCTTTCTCGCATCCATTAGTTTTTCCAAGCCCATTTATAGCAGGAACTTTAATAATTAACATCTTATTTGTTTTTTTAGTTTATTGTTTTTTATTTTTTTGTTTTTGGAGCGAGAACAGCAAGGCTATAATTTCCAATCTTGGCCATATTTTTTACATCTTGAAGTTTTACTTTTGAAATCATTTCAGGATAATTATAAAATTCTTCTGCTTTTGTTGCAATTTCTTGTATAATGAGAGAAACAGCAACTTTTTCACTATCCTCAAGCTCTAGTTCCCAATTGCCAATTTTCTGTTCTTTAACTTCTTCAAAATCTTTTTTCTTTAAATTAGTAAGACCCTTGATTTCTTTAAGAACTATTTCCTTAACTTTTTTGATGTTTTTCTTTTCAATACCTGCATAAACAATATCAAAACCATAGTCTTTTTCTTGTTCAAGAAAACTTTTAATAGCATAGGCAAGGCCTCTTTTCTCACGAACTTCTTGATGTAAAATAGAAGACATCCCTTCCCCAAGAAGAGCATTAAAAATCTCTGCAGTATATCTTTGTTTATCCATGAGATTAGGAATATGAAAACCTAAACAAAAATGTGTTTGATCAATACTTTGACGTTCTTCATAAAATTCGCTGTTTCTTTCTGCGAGAGATATTTCTGGCAAATTATAATTTTTTCCATCTTTAAAATACTTTTTAGCAAGTTCAGAAAGCTCTTCAATACTAAGCTTACCAACAATTGAAATAATAATATTTTCAGGACTATAGAAATTATGCCATCTTAAAAAATTATTTCTATCAAAACTAGAAACAGTCTCTTTCATCCCAAGAATAGATAAAGCAAATGGTTTTTCATACATCATTTCTTTAAGTTTCATATAAACATAACTAAATGGTAAATCGTGATGCCTATTTATTTCAGAAATTATTATATTCTTTTCTTTTTCAAGTTCTTTTTCATCAAATTTTGGATTTTTTATAAGATCGAAAATACAATCTGCTCCAAGCATATTATGTTTAGAAGGTAATTTACACCAAAAAGCAGTAATTTGTTCTGCTGTAAATCCATTTACAATCCCTCCAACTTTTTCAAGCTGGCTACTAAACTCCTGTTGAGTTCTATTTATTGAACCTTTGAATAACATATGTTCGGTAAAATGGGCAATTCCTTTGTCTTTTTCAGTTTCATAAGCAGCTCCAGCACGTGAAGCAGCAATAATCGTGCTCACAGGAAGTTTTCTTTTTTCAAATAAAAGGGTTGCGCCACTTTTTAGCTTAATTTTATGGAAATCTGCTTTCATTCTCATTTAGATAATTATTTCTTATTATATAAAATTTATCATATAAATCTATTTAAAAATAAATGTTCTACTTTGATTAAGGCTAAAGGGGGAAGTTGAATAAAATTAGTTTCCCTTTATCCTTTTTATTTCTAAAAAATGTCTATAATCCCCCTCGCTCTTAATTTCTGATTCTATTTTTATTCTATTTTTAAATAAGGACATTCTTAAAACTGAAGTCTCAAATTCGCCGCCCTCTCCTTCTAAGTTAAAACCATATTTTTTGCTTCTTTTGACTAATTCGTCAAATAATTTTTTATTGATAATCTTTCCAAGCCATTCTTTACCAAGCCCTTCACAGCAAATTTTAGTGAGAATTATATCAAAATCATTCTTTAGACATTCTTTCCAAACTTTCTCAGCTCCAAGATTCCACAGAGGATTAATAAGTTTAAATCCTAATTTTTTGGTGGTTTTTTCAATACGGGTTGCCTGATATTTTGAAGCAACTCCTCCAGTAACAATAAAATCAATTTTTCCTTTTACTCTTTTCAATAGTTTTTCAAGATCATTAACTTCTTTTTCTTTGATACTTTTACTATTCTGAGTAATCAAAGGAATTCCAAGCATTTTTGCCTGCATTTTCAAAAGTGATAAAGATGGTTTATGATACATATAAGAATCATATGAATTAGGTAAAATCGTAAGAAGATATTTTATATTATATCCTCTCTTTTTTGCCAAAAGCAGAGCTAAACAAGAATCTTTTCCTCCAGTAAATAAAACTGCTGCATCATTCATAATAAAAGATGTTTGAAAAGACTTTTAAATATTTCTTACTTCGTTAAAACATGCCAGCAAATGTATCCCCTCATTATCAAAAAGCAGAAAGCATTTATATTGAAGCTGAAACAAAAGAACAGAAAATAAGAGCTTTAAAGAAGATGATCTCTCTTGCTCCAAGCCATAAGGGTGGAGAGAATTTGAGGGCCAATCTTAAAAGAAGACTTGCAAAATTAAAATACTCGCAGGAAAAAGAAGAGAAACGAAGAAGAAGTGGAAAAAAAGAGGGAATTAGAAAAACAGGAGATGCCCAAGTTTCAATAATTGGGATGACTAACACGGGAAGGTCTAGCCTTCTCTCAATTCTTACAAATGCGAAACCAAAAATTGCTTCTTATGAATTTACTACAATAAGCCCACAAATTGGAACTCTTCTCTATGAAGGATTTGAAATTCAACTAATAGAAATTCCCGCAATAACTGGAAATAGATATCATGATCGGGCAAGTCTTGCTATTTCTCGGGATAGTGATGCAATAATAATCTTAGCAACAACAAAAGAAGAACTTAAAAGAACTTTAAATGAATTAAAAGAAGCGAGAATAGAAAAAAAGAAAATAATAATTATGAACAAAGTTGATTTAAAAATTCCTCTTGCAATCAACATGGCATTTTTATCTATTTCTTGTAAAACAAAGAAGAATATTGGAGAATTAAAGAAAAAAATAATTAAAGAACTTGGATTAATCCGGGTTTACACAAAAGATCCAAAAAAGAAGGCTGCAGAAAGACCAATTGTTTTTCATGGACAGGCAACAGTAGGAGAGGTATGTCAAAAAGTTAGAAAGGGTTTCAAAGATAAATTCTTATTTGCTAAGATATGGGGTGAAAGTGTGAAATTTCCAGGTCAACAGGTAGGCATTAAACATAAAGTAAAAGATAAAGACATAGTAGAAATTCACTTAAATTAATCCTAACTTCTTTTTAATATTTGGAATAGCAAGCAAGGCTTCTTTCTCTCCAGCCATAATCGCTTTTTCAGCGAGATGATATTGAAATCTTCCGATTTTTGTTTCTGGCCTTATCAATAAATTTGCTCCAAAACCCATGTTCTTTGTCCAGAGACTTTCGCTTATCTGGATAAGTCTATAAAAAGTATTAACAATATTTGGAACTCTTCCTGGTTTAACTAATTCTTGCTTTTTGTGTCTTACATCTGCAGCTAGAATAAAATATTTAGGAAATAATTTTTTGGCAATATCTATAGGCAAGGGGTCAAAGTATCCTGCATCAACTATAACTTTTTTTCCTTTCATAATTGGAACAAAAACTCCTGGGATAGAAACAGATGCAAGTATAGCTGGGATAAGATTACCTTTATTAAGAATAATTTTCTTGCCAGAAACAAGGTCGAGAGCAACACAGGCAAAATTAGTTTTCATTTTTGATATTCTAACATTTTTTATAAATTGATTAAGAAATTGCTCAATTTTTCCATGATGAACTATTCCAAGACTGCTTGGTTTAGCAATAAGCATTCTATAAGATTCTTTTTTACTTCTAGTCAAAAGTTCTTTACGAAATTCTTTGAGCTTTCCTGCACAATAAATTCCTCCAACTAATGCTCCCATACTTGTCCCAATAACAGCATCTATAGGAATTTTAAATTCTTTAAGTATATTAATCACCCCAACATGTGCAAGGGCAGGAGCATTTCCACCACTAAGGACTAAAACAACTTTTTTTCTCACCATTTCACCTCTTCTCTTTTTGATTTTTAATTTGTCAAACTATCTAAAATTCTTTCTTATTGGAGCAATAATCTCTTCAAGATATTCTATAACAGCATTCTTTAAATCTAAAGGATGTAATTTTCCTTTCTTAAATAATTCTTCAAGTTTTTTATAATTTGAAAGAACAAGATTACCTCCAAACTTTTTATCTCTTTTAATGATAAACTTATCAACTCTTGGAAAAATTATTAATTCAGTTATCTCCAAAATAGGATTTTGTTTTACAACTTTTATTGGGCAATAAGCATTCTTAAGAATTTTTTTTATCTCTTCTTTTGAATCAGTAACAGAAATCATGGTTCCAGGAATCGAACTAGACATTTTTTGTCCAGAACCCCTAAGAGAAGTGATAAGGGGGGTATGGAGAGCAACAAAATCATAATCAATTACTTTAGACATGTCTTTTCCAATCATATGCACTTTTCTTTGTTCTATTCCTCCAAGAGCAACATCGACTCCAAGATGCTTTATATCAACTACTTGCATTAAAGGATACCACAATTGAGAAATTGTAGCATGTTTAATATCTCTAGCAATTTCTTGCATACTTCGAAGGCCTCGATTAATTGTAGAATCTTGAGCAAGTTTAATTACATCAAGAACATAATCCTTTCTAAATTGAAAACTACTACCAAGAACAATTTCTGCATCAAGGCCAATTGCTTTAATTGTTTTTTTCCAAGCATTAACTTCTTTTTCAATATCCTCCTCTTTTCCTTTACGATTCAAAAAAGCGTGAACATCTGCAAGAAGCACTTTAACTTTAAAACCAGCCTTAACAAAATCCATTAATTTGATTATAGTCACAAAATGACCAAGATGTAAGGGTCCAGAAGGCTCATAACCACAATAAACAACTGGCTTTTTCTTTTTTTCTAGCAGTTTTTTCAAATCAATTTCAGTAACTATTTCAACAGTATTTCTCTTTATAAGTTCCAACCTTTTTTTCATATCCATGCTTAAAAACCAATACAAGTGATTTATTAAAGTTTTCTAAATATCTTTTAAAATATAAATTAAATCGCAATATTCTTTATAAGTTTTAAAATCTTGAAAGACATATGGAAGAACACCTTATTTGCAGCAAAAAGATTCTTAAGGGTCTAAAAACAATGTTTTCTCTTGAGGGTCAAAACGAACTTGATTTAAAAGAAGAATATGGGCATTTAAAAAGAAATATAGATAAATTAATGGAAGGAGTTCAATTAAATGATCTTTCCTCATATAAATTAAACATAGATAAAAAAGATCGCTTAGAAAAGTTTATTACTTCTTTAGAAACCATTGGATTAATTCTTGATGGAAGTGGAAAGACAAAACTCGAAGGAAGAGCATATCTTATTTTCAATAAAACCTTCCCAGAAAATAAATATTATTAACCTTCTTAAAATCATTAATAATGAAATATTTAATAAAATTATCTTTAATATGTTCCCTTATCGGGCTTTTTCTTATAATCTTTCTAGCTAATCATCTCGAACCACCAATAAGCCCGCTTTCTGAAATAGATGAGAGGGATATTGAGGAAATTGTAAAAGTACAGGGGGAGATAGTGAGAGTCATAGAACATGAAACCTTAATTTTATTTACTCTTGAAGATGAAACAGGAAAAATAGATTGTGTTTTTTATAATGATTTTCCATTTTATGAAAATGAAAATGTTGAGGTTATAGGAGAAGTAGTGGAATACAAAGGAAAAATTGAAATTGAAGCTACAAAAATAAATCTTCTCGAATAAAGAATAAGAGGGAAAGAATAAGGGATAAAGGAAAAATGTTGATTGAATTACAATTAATTATTGTGGCGCTTCTTGGATTAGTTGCAGGAACAATAACTGGAATAATTCCAGGAATACATGTAAATCTAATAGCTATTTTACTTTTTGCAGGTTCATCTTACTTTCTTGGATATCTCTCTCCAATTGCTCTAGCAGCATTTATAGTGGCAATGTCAATAGCCCATACTTTCATTGATTTTCTTCCATCAATCTTTCTTGGAGCTCCTGACGAAGATACTGCCTTAAGTGTTTTGCCAGGTCATAGATTATTATTAAAAGGAATGGGTTATGGTGCAATAAAATTAACTCTTATTGGTTCTTTTTATGGGCTTATCTTTGCTTTAGCAATTGCTCCTTTACTTCTCATTTCAATTCCAAAAATCTATCCCTTTGTTTCTAGATATATTGCTTTCATCTTAATTGCAGCTTCCTTATTTTTAATAGTAAGAGAAAAATATAAGATGTGGGCAATAATCATTTTCTTTCTTTCAGGGATTCTAGGCATTGCAACTCTTAATTTTATTGTCATAAAACAACCCTTATTGCCATTATTTTCTGGACTTTTTGGTACATCTCTACTCACAATAAGCTTTATTAAAAATGTTAAATTGCCTGAACAAAAAATAAAAAAAATAAAAGTGAAAACAATAGGGAAAATTAAAGCAATAATAACCTCTTTGTTCTCTTCATTATTTGTTTCATTCTTGCCAGGGGTGGGAGCTAGTCAAGCAGCAGTTATAGGTTCTAGTTTCAAAAAGAAGATTGATGAAAAAATATTTTTAATTATGGTCGGGGCAATAAATACAATTGTGATGGTCTGGTCATTCATAGCCCTCTACACAATACAAAAACCAAGAACAGGATCAGCAGTTATAATTGGAAAATTTCTTGGTATTTTTACACAAAATCAACTTCTTCTTTTACTTGCAGTTTCCTTATTTGTTGGAAGCCTTGCAGTATTTCAAACTCTCATCTTTGCGAAAATCTTTGCTAAAAATATAAAAAGAATAAATTACAAATGGCTCTGTTTTGTAATAATAATCTTTATCGTTATAATAACAACAATAATCTCAGGTCCTCTTTCTATACTTATTCTTGTAACAGGAACTTTTATTGGAATAACTTGTTCCTTGCTCGGAGTTAGAAAAATGCAAATGATGGGTTGCCTGCTCTTGCCAGTTATTTTGTATTATTTGTTTTAAGGAAACTTAGTCATATAATTTATTAATTCAATATATAATCTCTGAATAATGCCACTATTATAAATTATTTTACCAGCAAAATAAATGCCACCTAAAACAGTTCCAATAGCAATAATAACTAGGGGAATTAATCCCTTATCTTCATTTATATTATCCTCCAAACTCATATGTTTAGAAAACATTAGAATTATAAATAAATTACTATTTTTTATAACCTATATCATTTTAAATCCAAACGAGATATAAAACTATGGGATTAGAAGAGGCTCAAAAAGCTGTTGATAAATGGATTAGCCAATATAAAGAAGGTTATTGGCCAATTTATGAGATGTTTGCAAGACTTACTGAAGAAATTGGTGAGCTTGCGAGAGAAATTAATCATAGATTCGGACATAAAAAGAAAAAAGCGATAGAAGATAAGAAAGAGATTGCCGATGAGCTTGGGGATTTGATTTTCACTATTTGTTGTATTGCTAATTCTCAAAGAATTTCTCTTAGAAAAGCGTTTCAAAAAACAATGGATAAGATGTATAAGAGAAATGGAAACAGATTCAAAAAGAAATAATAAATTCACAATCTTTTTAAATTAAATCAAAAATATAAAATAATGAGAACTTTGGCAGAATTTAATACAAGGCGTGGAACAGTGTATATAACTACATCAAATAAGGAAATAACTAAAAAAAATATATCTGATGATTTAGTAGCAAAGATTAGAGATTTTTGTAGGAATGGTATGATTGTTTTTGGTCCAGTAGAAATAAAAAAATTAAGGAATACAAGAAAAAAGTATATTTTAGATGTAATTTTGTATAGGTCTGCAGAAGATGAAATTGGATTTCATGATTTTAGATATAAAAATCTTGATCTTTATAAAAAGGAATAGTTAAAAACTAAAACCACTGTTTAAGTTCTTGTTGTTTTTCTGTTTCTCTTCCAAAAACACTTTCAATAGCAAGTTTAACAAGATCAAGGCTTTGTCTTACATAATTTGAGACATCATATTTCTTTGCTAGACCTATGGCTGGTTCAAGATATTTAACAATTGAACCTTCAGCAATAGTAAATATAATTCTTCCACCACATCTCAAACATTTTCCAATAAGGGGCGGCCGTCTATATTTTTCATTACATTGCACGCAACGGAACTGTTGTTGAGTAAACTTACGAAAGTTTCCTTTTATATCCCGAATAAAATGTCTTTCAATAACTAATCTGGCAACATCTCCAGTATCAACTGCCCTTATTTTTTCAGCAAGTTCCATTTGTTTTTCAACTTTTTCTTTCATTGTTGCTAAAATCTTGTAATTTGAACAAGAAGGACCATGATTTATATCATCAACTTCATGCGTATAATAAAGATTTTTGAGGGGGGCAAAAACATCATCTACTTTAGTTCGATCTTTAATTTGCTCTATCTTAACAGTATGAGGCATCATTCCTTTTTCTGCTGCCATATAAAATTCAAGAGGATATTCTTTAACAATATCAAAATCCATAATCTGATCATCTACTTCTCCTGCTTTAATCCTGGAGTTTAGAATAAGAGGAGCATCCTGACTTCCCCCCCGATGAGCAGGCAAATATTCTTTAGAAAAATTAATCAGACAGTCAAGAAGAAGCATAATTGCAGCTTCATCCCCATCACAATCACGACGCATTGCTGCATGTATATATGGAGATGCAAAAAAACCCTGGGTATCTGTAAAACCAATAATTCTACCAACAACAGCTGCGCAATTATGTGGGGCTATACAGGCAACTAAATGCCCTATTAAATCTTCTCTTGTCTTCGCATTAAAAAAAGATCTGACCTTATAAAAATTAACAAGGAGATTATCAATAAACTGGCTAATTCTTAAAAAAACATCATCTGCTTTTTCATCAAGAGAATCTTTGGCAGCTGGCAACAGAACATCATGGGGTTTTAATTCAAGAATTTGATCTTTATCTTTTAATTCTTTTCCATCTACATCTTTTTTATAACCAAGCTCTTTTAATTTTTCAATACTCGTTCCAATCTCTTTTGGTTTAAATTGGGTAATAGGCAATTCTGAAGCATCATATCTTATTGTTCCGTCTTTATTTACATGTAAATTATAACAAGCACGAAGAATTCCCTTAGCACAATTTTCTGGGGTATGTTTTGCTGAACTAGTGCCTCTAACTCCTTTAATTAATTTAGGAATTTCTCCTTGGAAATTAAGATTTTTGAGGGCAGAATTAAAAAAATGTTTGATATCTAGTCTTCGGGTAGAATAAGGAATTGCTTTTCCGTGTAATGTACAATTTTCATTAGCTATGTTTTTTTCACATTTAGAACAATAATATAATTTTTCTGTTTTATTGCCACAAGTTTCACAAACAAAATAAATAGTTTCTCTTTTACAATTCTTACAATAATAAATTGGATAATCTGCTTTAACACTCCCTTTTTCAAGGGCAGATTGAAAAGATCTAAAACGTCCTCCTTCTTCTCCAATTGGAAACAGAACATGGGGGCTTCCAGTTAATTCTCTTGGTTTTGCTTTTTCAGGACGACCCATTCTTGCCCCAATAAAACTCCCTGCCTTGTCTTTAATTTTAAATTTAGAGAGGGAATTAATAAGTTTAAGAACATCTTTAGAATCATTCTTTTTTATTTTCTCAATAATCTCTTTGACTTTTTCATGTTCCAAATTATCATTTTTAAGACCAAAATTCAAAAATAACATAGATGTATTTTTCTCGTCAATAACTATATCTGCTGTAGCAATTTCGTGTTCTATTCCAAGAATTTCGAGGGATCTTTTAGCTTCTTTAATTCCATGTTTTTCTTTATCACTACTTGAATAAGGCAAGATTAATTTTTCATCAAGTATTTTTGCATGACTAATCCATTCAAGTAACTCTAAAAATTCTTTTTTGTTTATTTGTGACCAATAGAAAATATATTCTGGATATAATGGAAGAGAGAACATTGAACTTATTTTTACTGATTCTTTTATTGAAGGAATTTTTTTATCAAGTCCAGATAAAAGACTACGGATTTCTTCTAATTCTTCTTGAGTTTTCCCTTGTAACATTTCAGGATCACTATATTTTACGGCAATTATTTTAAGTTCTGCTAACCACCATTCAGGGTTATATCCTGGACATAATAATGCCTGATTCCTATTATAAAAATCACCATAACTAATAAGAAGATCTCCAAGATAAATTATCTCTTTAATTTCTTTTTTAATTTTTTCAATATTTTTTTCAGTTACTTTAACAACATTTCCATTCCTTAATTTAACAATAGGGGCTTCTATAGTATCACAGGTAGTAATGCTTGCTGATTTCCCTGGTTTTTCTGTTCTTAATTGTGTTCCTATTGCAATAAAATTATCCATTACAGTCATTGAAAGAGGATGAATAGCCATAGCACTAAATCCAGTATTACGACATCTTCCATATCTAAGTCTAAATCCTCCTGGACGGGAAGGGTGGGTAAGTATTGGTCTGCCTGCTACAATATCTTTAATGTAAGTTGATGTTGCATCTGGTCTTTTTTTCTTAACTTCAGCCTGAAGATCAACATATTCTTGAAGCCATTCCCATTCTTCAAACTCAAAACCTTTTTTCTTTAAAGAATTAACAATCTTAAGCAACTTGGCTGCTTTTTGTGCAATTCCTTCCCCCATAATTAAACAAAAACCACTTCTCAAAAAATTAGTGTCGACCCTTTCAAGATCCTTATAATTACTAACTTCTCTTTTTTCACTAGGTTCTCCATCAACTTGGATAGGAATGTTCTTTCCTAAGAATTCTGCTTCCTTTTCACTTGGCAAATATTGTAAATTAGTAACTCGTTCATGAAAATCATAAAGTTCTGTGATAATTCTCTTAACTTCCTTTTCAGTAGGGTCATATTTTGCATAACCAAACTTTTTTCTAAGATAATCAATCAATAACAAAGAAAATGCTGCTGCAGTTGTTCCAGCACTCCTTATTGGTCCAGAGAAATAAGCTGAAAAGTAATCTTCTCCTTTTTTTGTTTTTCTTAATTTAATTCCAGTAAAACCTTCAAGAGGAGTTGAAACTACTCCCAGAGTAACATAAGTTATTCCAGCACGAATTCCGGCATCTATTGCTTCAAGTTTATCACGAAACTTGCAAAACTTTTCATTAGCAATTGATTCAGCAAGTTTAAGAGCCACAGCATGATCTAAAAGACCATGTTTTTTCTCAAGTTCAACAATCTCTCTCTCAATTTTCTCATCTTTCATCTGGGGATATTTTGTAGAGAGAAGCCCGGTAACTCTTTTAGCTAAACTAGTAGCAATAGGAATCTCTACAATGCTGACAGGATCAAACCCGCGAGATCTTGCTTCTTGCGCAATACTATAAGCAACCTCTGTTTTATTTTCAATCTCTTTAAAATATTGATTCATTTTTATTTTTTTATTTTTTTATTTTTAACTAAAATCAATTACATTTACTTTTCCAGTTTTTAGGTTTAGGATAGGGACTTTACAAGGATCAGGAATATGGCCAAATTTTTCTTGGTAAGGTGTTCGTCCTTGCCAACAAGAGCATGAAATCGAAAGAATATTATTATAATGAGAAACGCTACTTTTATGGACATGTGCAGAGACAAAAATATCTGGAATTTTTCTTAAGATAAGAGAATCTCTTTCACAAGGGAAATAAGAAGTAGAAGCATGGGTAGGGGCAATATGTCTCTTCTTTAAAAGAAAATTAGTAATAATTTCAGGCCTTTTATAAGGGCTGTTTAATCTAAGAATTTCAATATCATTAGCATAATAATCAAAAGAAGCGCCGTGATACATAAAAATATTAAAACCTGAGAAATTTTTTGAAGAAGCAATATTAACATAAGCAGGATTAGTCAATAAAAGAACATTTTTCATTTCATAAAACTTTTTTGCTATTTTTTCGTTAAAATGAGGTTGCGGTTCTATAATCCTGACAGCATCGTGATTGCCTGGGCACATAATTATTGTAATGTCTTTTCTTATCTTCTTAAATAATTCAGCTACCTTATTATATTGTTCAAAAACATCATCAATTACAAGCTCTTCTTTCTGACCAGGATATATTCCTACTCCATCTACAATATCTCCTACTATAAAAAGATATTTCACTTTCTTTGCTGTTTCTTTTTGTTTCTCATTACCGATTTTCCCATTAAGCCAATCTATAAATTTGAGGAAATTTTTTTCAAGAAATTTATCTGAACCATAATGTAAATCTGCAGTAAAAATAGCATAAACTTCTTTAGAGTATTTCTTTTTTTCTTTTAAGATTGCTTCAGGAAAAACAACATCATTAGCAAAAAGAATCTCATTTGAACCAGAACAATTTAATGCAATAGTCTCGTCCAGAACAATTTCTTTTGCTTTTTCAAAGAGTTCTTCCTTATCTTTTCTAATAAGAACTTTGATCCTTCCGGTAAGGTCTTCTATTTCAAGAAGGAGATTTTTATTTTTTGTAATATGTTTTGAATAAACAAGCCCGATAACAGTAACATATTGTCTCTGGTTAGAGATTTTATTGATAGATGTGAGGTTTTGAAGATTATGTTCTAACAAGAAATTTTTAGTGGTATTAAGCCTATCTTTAAAATATTTAACAAAATCTCCTACAGTAATTTTACGATTTTCAATACAAAAAGATTCTAAAATTCTTACATCCCTAAAAAGATTTTTTCTTATTTCCTCTTCCTTTCCTTTTCCTAATCTATCTTTTTCTTCTTTTTCCTTCTTTATTTCTATGGAAGGAACAATTTGAGTAGAAAATTGTTTTAAATAATTAATTGCTTTAAAAAATTTCTCTTTTTCAACAACCACCTGGCTTTTTACTTCAAATTCTTTGATAATCAAATTAAGATTTTTTAAAAAAAACTCCTCAGAGATTATTCTTGATGGATTAAAAGAAATAATTATTTTTGTAAAATCTTTAATAATGTCATCAATTACGGGATTACTAATCAACTTAATCAGATTTTGGTCTATTAAATATCCCTTTTCCATAAACTCTTTTATTATTTTTTCCATTTTAAAAAATTGATGGAGATGATTAAATTTAAAATAAATTTAAAATAAACTTTCTATCAAGATTCTTTTTATTTTTTGTATTGTTGAATTCGGTTTATCTATTCTTATTTCCCTCATCCGGCCATGCCTTCCTTTACTAATCACTTTAGCATTAATTATTCCCATCAGATCTAATTCTCCAATAATGTCTCCTATTCTTCTTTGTGTGAGTTGTTCTGTTTTTGTTTTTAAACATAGAGATTTATATTTATTAAAAATTTCTCCAGTAAATATTGTCTCTTTACCATTTTTATCTAAAGATAAATTAATAATTGATAAGAGGGTGATTTTGAATTGTTTTGGATGAGTTTCAATAATAGAATAAATTTTATCTGATTCTATCTTTTTATTTGCTTTGTCAATATATTCAAAAGTAACTTTTTTTTGATTATCCCTCTCCACAAGTTCCCCCGCAACTCTCAATAAATCAAGAGCACGTCTAGCATCTCCGTGTTCTCTAGCAGCATAAGCAGAACATTTTGAAAGAACCTCATTGCCTATTACTCCTTTCTTAAAAGCCTCTTTTGTTCTTTCTTTTAAAATATCCTGAAGTTGTAAAGCATCATAAGGAGGAAAGATTATTTCTTCTTCGCTTAAACTACTCCTAACTCTTGGATCTATTATATCAAGAAAAGTTAAATCATTAGATATTCCAATAATAGAAATTTGGGCCTTTTCTAATTCTGTATTTAATCTTGTAAAATTATAAAGAAAATTATCTCCTATCTTTTTGACTGCTTGATCAATTTCATCAAGAACTATGATAATTAATTGTTTTTTTGAATCAATTAAATCAATAAATTTATGATAGACTTGATCTGTTGGAAGTCCAGTTGCAGGGACCTCTGAACCAAGCTTTTTGATTAATTCAGCGAGGATTCTATATTCTGTATCGGCAACTTTTTTTAATTTACAATTAACATAGGGCATAAGTAAATTAATCTCTTGTTTTTTTGCTCTTTTCAATAATTGGTTTCTTACAGAGAATACAGAAAGAGTCTTTCCAGTTCCTGTCTGCCCATAAACAAAAAGGTTTGAGGGCTTCTCTAGACGTAAAGCTGGAGCAATAACCGAAGCCATAGCCTTTATTTGATTAGTTCTATGAGGTATATTCTCTGGTTTGTAATTTGATTGAAGGAGTAATTTATTCTTAAAAATAGTCTCTTGTATAAAAGAATCAAAGATCTTTTCAACTTCTTTATTCATTTTCCCCTTTTGCCTCCTTTTTGCCTCTTTTTTTCTTTTATAATTTCTTTATCTCTTTATTTTTTTATTATCTATTTATTATCTTACTATCTCTTTCTAATATCATAATTTTTTTAAATATTCTTATTCTAAAACACATCCATAGAGACCTATATTTCCTATGGAAACCTAATTTAAAAATTTAATCAATCCTCTTTCGTCACGAAATAGAAATAACCCCACCATTTCCTTTGGAACTATATATAATATAATATATATAATATATAATATAATATATAATATAAATATTTAAAAATAAAAATAAAAATAACACATAGATACACTCTTTTTAAATCCTATCAAATTTTCCATAAGAACTAAGGGGGTAGGGGCGAAAACCTTCACTAACTATTTAATAATGAATAAAACAGAAAGCTTTATAAATTTCTTTTCAATAAAAGAATTATGGCAATTGAAAAAAGACCCTCAACTCAAATTGTTGGTAAGAGAGTAGTTACAAAAGAAGGAAAAAGTATAGGGGTTGTTAAAGATATAAGTTTTGAAACAAGAACAGGAGAATTGATCCAGATCATGGTTACTTCAACAACAAACTATGCTCAATCACTAAACATTGAAAAAGGCAAAGGCGGAGAATTATTAATCCCTTATGCAGCAATTTTAGCTATAGGGGACTTTGTTGTTGTAAGCGAAGAAGATATGAAATAAATTTTCTTTCTTCCTTTTTTTCCTAATTTCCTAACTATCCTTCAACGAAATAAAATTGAAGAATATAAAAATAATAAATAATAAATAATAAATAATAAAATGGCTATTATTGGTTTTAATTTACATAAACTCTTTGTAGAAAGAAAGAAAACTAAAACTGGAAAGATAAATATAAGGACCAATATTGATATCAAAGATATTAAAAAAAATAAAGTAGACCTCATTAAAGGACAGGATATTCTCTCCTTTGATTTTGAATTTACAATTAATTATGATCCTGAATTAGCTTCAATAATTTTTGGAGGAACAATTCTTTTAACAGCAACCTCTAAAGAAATAAAAGAAACAATTAATGAATGGAAGATGAAAAAAATCCCTCCTCAAATAAAAACAGGAATATTCAATGCTATTCTTGCTAAATGCAGTATCAAAGCTCTTGCTCTCGAAGAAGAGATGTCTCTTCCACCACATATTCCAATGCCAAGATTCTCAGAACAACCCCAGAAATAAATAAACAAGAAAAAATAATTTTAATTCTAATCAAATTCTAATCAGAATTTTCTTTACGCTAGGAGGAGGATTCGAACCTCCATAGGCTAAAAGCCAACCCGGGTTCGAGCCGGGCCCATTACCTTTCTGGCATCCTAGCTTAAATATCCTTTAATTTGCCAAATTTATAAACCTTGTCACCGATGATAAATACCTCAAAATCCCAGATCTTTTTTTCATTAAGATAAGGACTAAGAAGTCTTTCTTTCTTAACATCACTTCCTTCAAAAACACTAAAAAAAGAAGGGATGACAATTAATTTTTTCTTTTTCCAAGAACCTAGAAGAAAACACTTATACAATTCTTGTTTAACTCCTTCACGAATCGAAACAGCAGGATGTTCATGTCCAATAATAAAAATCTTCGCATCATAAATTTTTTTATCGAGAAAGATTTTATGTCCATGAAGCACACAAATATCATCAAAACAATAAAAATCCTTAATAACTGTCTTTTTTTTCAGGGCAATGGGCTTAAGGAGAGTATCATGATTTCCTTTTATCAATATAACTTTTCTCTTCCCTTTCTCCTTTTCCTTTCCCTTCTTCTCCAACAAATCAAGGATTTCAAGAGTTTCTCTCCATTCTTGACGAGAGATATGGCCAAATTCATGTTTTAAATCTCCATTAATAATAATCAATCGCGGTTTTAACTTTAAGAGCTTTTTAATCTCTCCCTTCATTTCTTTGAACATTATTCTAGGAACAAGAATTCCTTGTTTATTCAAAGCTTCTTCATATCCAAGATGAAGATCTGCTATAATCAAAATCCTTTTCTTTTTAATCCAAAGAGCTTTTCCAATAATTTCTATTCCATCTAAAATTTTCATTTTTCCTTTAATTTACTTAAATTTAAATAATCCTCGATTATTTTTACTTTATGAATGTATTAATTGTGTGTAAATTTGGTCTTGTAAGGAGTGTAACAGCTGAATTTTTTTTAGAAAGATATGCAAAAAAGAATAATCTTTATATAAATGTAAAAGCCGCAGGATTGTTGTCTCCAAAAATAAAAAAAGATTATTTAGAGAATATTGTTTATTATACAAATAAACTTTGTTTTTTCATGAAAAATAGGGAATTAAACAAAGAAATAATAGAATGGACAAATCTTATTCTTCCAGTAACTAAAGATATAGAACAAAAAATAAAAGAAAATTATAAAAAAGATATTAAAAACAAAAAAATAATTTGCTTAGATATTCATTGGAAATTTTTGATTCCTTATTCTTCAAAACTAATAAATAAGATTGATGAAAAATTTAAGGAACTTAATCTTTATCAATTTTTTCAAGAACAGCACGATGCATTCTTTTAAGAAAATCTATCTTATTTTCAATCTTCAATAAATCAGCATGACCTTGCATTATCAAGTTGAATGAAAAAGGGCTTGGAACTTCTGTCTTTATTATCTCAATCTTTATTTTTTTATTTTTCATTAAATTCAAGATTTGGATTGTATTCTTTATATCCATTAAATCTTCCATTACTTCACGCCTTGTCTCTTTAAGAATTGGGAAATCTTGAGAAATCTTACGAACAGCACCTAACATAAAATCACTCTTAAACTGCTGTTTACCAACACTTTTACTTATCCCTTTATAATTTCGAAGAATCATTAAACTTCTTGTAGCACAATGCCTAAATCTTCTCTTAAACATTTCTGTTTTCTCAACAGCCTCGTTAAGAATCCCGTATAATTCTTCTGGTTTTTCAATTAAAAGGTTAAAGGCTTTTTCAACTTGCATTGGAAAATGACTAGCAAGCAAGAAACCATTGTCTGTTATTCCAATTTCCACATCACGGCGACCATGGCTTGCAACAATATATGCAAGGGCACGAGAAAGTGCATCATTTATCCGTCGACCATATAAAGAATGAAACAAGACATATCTTTTCCCATCTGCATCATTATATCTCTCAATTAAAAATCTCTTTTCATGAGGCACTTTCCCTTTTGTATAATGATATTGCTCATAAAAATAATTATATATTGCCTGAACACTGTTTTTATCAACATAAACATATTTCTCAATAAAATCTTTAATTTCTTCTTCTTTTTTTCCTCTATCAAACTTTTCACAGACCAGCCATCTAAATTTCTGAATTGCAAGAGCAAGATCAAAACTAAGAGGCAACATCTCACTCACCCATGTTGGGATTGTAGGAGGCCTATAAACAGAAGCATTAACATAAACTTTCATTCCTCGACTATATAAAAATTGATATTTATGTCCTCCAAGAACAAAAACATCTCCTTTCTTAAGTCTTTCAAGAAAAGATTCATCAATCATTCCAATCTGTTCATCCTTACGTTCTCTTGGAGTAGCAATAACAACCTTAGCAAAACTTTCATCAGGAATAGTTCCTATATTAGTCATATAAATCATTCTAGCAAGTTTTCCTTTTTTCCCCATCTCTTTTGTGACTGGATCATACCAAATTTTCGCATAAACATTTTTAGATTCAAGATCCGCATATTCCCCAGAAAGATAACTTATAACAGAAAAAAAATCTTCTCGAGTAAGTTCATGATAACAATAACTCTTCTTAATTAGGCTAAAAATTTCTTCTATATTCCATTTTTGTTGAATTGCCATCCCATATATTTGTTGAGATAAAACATCCAAACAATTTCTAGGAATAAATATTCTATCAATTTTCTTCTCGAGAGTTTCTTTTAACATGACAGCACACTCAACAAGATCATCTCTATCAAGAACAACTAACCTTCCTTTACTAACTTCATGTAATCTATGTCCTGCTCTTCCAGTCCTTTGAATAGCCCGAGCAACACTCTTTGGCGAGCCAAGCAACACAACAAGATCAACATATCCAATATCTATTCCAAGTTCAAGACTAGTGCTAGTAACAACTGCTTTGAGTTTTCCTTCCCGAAGTTTTTGTTCTATATTAAATCTAATTTTCCTGCTGAGCGAAGAATGATGCGCCCCAATCTTATCTTCAAGTGCCTCATATTTTTTTGGAAACATTTCTTTAAGATGATTAATAACTCTTTCAGTAGCACTTCTAGTATTTGTAAAAATAAGAGTTGTCTTATGTTTCTGAATCAAAGAATCAATCAAACTGTACAGGTTCCTTCTTATTTCTTCAGAAGTAGTTTCAATAAAATCCCCAATTGGACTTAAAACTTTAAGATCCATATTTTTTGTAAAAGAAATGTCAGCAATAATACAATCTCTCACTTTCCCGTCCTCAAAACCAACTAAAAAACTACTAACTTCTTCAATAGGCGCAACAGTAGCACTCAAACCAATTCTAACAGGGGTAATAACACTAAGATGCTGTAATCTTTCTATACTCAACGAAAGATGAACTCCCCTTTTGTTAGCAAGTGCATGAATTTCATCAACAATAAAAAATTCAACAGCAGTAAATTTTTCAATAAACTTCTTTGTACTAAGAACAATTGCGAGGCTTTCAGGAGTTGTAATAAAAATATGTGGGGGTTTCCTAGCCATTTTCACTCTTTCTTCAGTAGGAGTATCTCCAGTACGAACAGCCACACGAATCTCTTGCAATTTCACATCTTTTTCCTTAGCTAATTTATTAATTTCTTGAAGAGGAATCATTAAATTAACATAAATATCATTATTGAGGGCTTTAAGAGGAGAAATGTAAACAGCATAAATCTTATCTTCAAGTTCATTTTTTCTAGCGAGAATTACAAGATAATTTAAAATAGAGAGAAAAGCTGTGAGAGTTTTTGTACCACCTGTTGGGGCACTAATTAAAATATTTTTTCTCTCAGCAATTGGCATGACTCCATAAAGCTGTGGCAGACTAAAATCTTTAAATTTTGAAAAGAACCATTCCTTAACAAGGGGATCAAATATCTTCAAAATTTCTTCTTTTTTTCTTAATTTAGCTTGCTTAATCATTTTTTTCATATCTTTCTTTAATTTATAAAACTATTGAATATTATATATAAAACATTATAAATTATAATCTATTCTTACATCTATGAAAAGAGGAAAAAGAAAAGCAGAGATAAATATAAATATAACAAATAAAGGAATTTTACTCGACCTTATATCAAAATCTAGGATAATTCATACAAGATTAATATATCCCCAAAAAATCTGGCAATCATATGACCAAAAAGAAAAACTCACAAGAAATCTTTCTTACCTTCTCACTTTACCTTTCCCTCTTGTAGCAAACTTTCAAAAAGTAAGATATAATACAGAAAAACCAGAATTAAAAAAACAATTTCAAAAATTAATGTTAAAGGATCTTCCATCTTCAACATTTGAATATAAAAAACAAGATCCAGAACAATTAAAAAAACAATTTCTTTCCTTAAAAACTATTTTCTCCGAACAAAATCTAAAAAAACAACAATTAAAACCAAAACAACAACCAAAACCAAAAAAATCCACTATTTCAAAACCAATCTTACTTTTATCTTTTGGAAAAGATAGTCTCTTGAGTCTTGCAATCTCAAAGGAAATAGGTCTTGATCCCATATCCATCTATGTAAATGACACAATATCTCCTACAGAAAATAAATTAAAAATTGAGACTTTTAAAAATTTACAAAATGAAAAAATCATAACACATAGACATATTATAACAAATAGTATTGAAAAACTAAATGACTTTGAAACTTGGAACAGACAAGAAATGTCTTTTAATTATGCACATATGGTTACTAGTTTCTATTTTCTTGCTCTTCCCTTCACTAAATTTTACAATTCAAAATATCTCATGACCGGAAATGAACAAAATATGGATTTCTATTTAACACAAAACAATAAAAAATTATATCCTGTTTATGACCAATCAATGGAATGGACAAAAGAGCAAGATAAAATGCTCAAAACCTTCCAGAAAAATCTCACTTCTTTTAGTATAATAAGGCCAATAACAGATTTAGCAATATTAAAAATCCTTTATAGCAGATATCCAAAAATTGCAAAACATCAAATTTCTTGTTATGGGCTTGATGCTTCAAGACGTAAAAGATGGTGTCAAGACTGCTTTGCTTGTACAGGCACCTCGCTTTTTTTAACAGCTCTAGGTATTAATCCCAAACTTGTTGGTTTAAAAAAACTTTTCAGCAAGAAACATAAAAAACTTTATTCTCTTTTTGATCCAAGAGAAATGGATGTTTATGATGCAATCTGTTCAAGAGACCAAGAATTATTAACTATGCTCATGGCATTAAGAAAAGGAAACAAAGGCTATGTTCTCGATCTTTTCAAAAAACATCATCTTAAAGAAGCTTTGGCAAGAGAAGATGAAATAAGAAAAAAATATTTCAAAATCTACAGTTCAAGAATACCACAAAAAATCAAGCCAAAAGTTATAAGTATCTACAAAGAAGAACTAAAAGAACTGCAATGACTAAAAATTCTTTATTTTCTTAATTTAATTGTCTCATAATCTAAATCACTTCTTTCACTAAAAATTCCTTGGCCTTCTCTTAAGGTAAAGAAAATTACAAAACCATCAATTGATTTTTCTCCTCTTTCAATTCTCATTTTATAAAACTTTTTTTCAGGTTTATCAAAAATATCTGTAGCCGCATGTATTTGAAACTCTTCAATATAAACATGATCTTTAATCATTAAATTTCCTTCTTCTATAGCCTTGCCTTTCTCATAAACATCCCTGACAAACTGCCTATAATCAAGAACCTTGAGTAATTCTTTAAAAGTGCTTTTACTTATAACTTTCTTTAAAGTTTTAAAAATATAATTTTCCCCTTCTTTTAATACACCGCTTCCAGGAGGATCCTCACTTATCTCTTCTTTATCAAGAGTATATGTTACTCGATGTTTAGTAGGAGAATAAATTATAGAATATTCTTTAACAGTAAAAGCAGATCTATTTTTATGGATAGCATAAATAGTTGATTCATCTAAATACACTTCTTTAAACATATCAAGAGAATCAATATAAACCTCAACTTCAAGAGCTTCATGAGGTTTTTTAACCCTGATTTTAAGTCTTATTTCTTCCTTTCCAATTTTAACAGCAGGAGATATTTGATAAATAATATTTTCTTTGTTTCTGATTTGTGGCATCATTATTTGATGTAATTTAATACTATCTCGTCGTGCATATATTTCTTCAACCTTTTGAGCATTTGGTTTTTGATCCTGACTTTGTGCATAAGCCACACTAGCACCAATTAACAAAGTTCCAGCAAGAATCATTTCAAGGGCTTTCATCAAACCACCAAGAAAATATATTTTAAAAAGATATATGAACTAAAAAACAATAATTAATTTAATAATTATAACCCAAAAAGAACTGAGTTTTAAGTCCGCTACCATCTAAAGGAATAGAGAAATATAAATTCATAGGCAAAATAAATTGGGAAGTTAATCCAAAACCAATAGAAGCTTTTGGCTGTTCTATTTTCTCTAAACCATCAAAAACATTTCCCACATCAACATAAAAGATTCCATCAATCCCAGGCATAGCAATATTTCCAGGCAATATAATTGATTTTATCAAAGGAATTTGAGATATTTCAGTATTAAATAAATAATGCCCCTTACCATAAAATTCTGGAACTGTTCCCCATTTATTTTTTCCATATCCTCTAACTGTTCTTACTCCCCCAATTCCAAATTGTTCAAATTCATCTCCAAACCCATATCCTGCCCCCAACTTAATATCAAAAACTCCAAACTTTCCAAGTTTCTTATAATTTCTAAAAGCACCATCAACTGAAACAGAAGTTATTTTTTCAAGTCCAGAGGGATTTATTTTAGTTCTAAGATTTAATTTTATTCCATGGCCTTCCACAGCCCCACCATGACCATAAATCATGTTATCTTTAGTAAAAGAAATGTTATTAACAAATCTAAATCCTTCCCAAAATTCTGGATAAAGTTCCTCATAAATATAAAATTCTTGCCAATGTTCACCAAAAAAATCCTTCGAGTTTTTATTAGAATATAAAACAGAAACATTTCCATTTACTCTTTCATTAAGACTTAAAGGACAACTAACACCGGCACTTCCCCTTATTATCTGCATTGTTTCCTCAGGATATTCATATGTTGTTGTACTATCTCTATCTCCCCATTTTTCAGGAGTAGTATAAACAAATCTTTCAAATGAAACCCCATAAGGAGTTTTTTTACTTAAATCATGAAATCTAAAGAAAAAATCTGAATTAATAGGTTTTTTAAAATCTAAAAACAAAGCAGGAATCATATGTATATCTCTTATTTGGTCTGTGAAATACGCTCCTAAAAATCCTCCATTTTGACTAGTCCCAAAAAGAATTTGTTCAAATCCAAATTTTCTTCTAAACTTTTTTTCTTTAAAGTTTCCTTTTTTATATTCCCAAGCTTTTTCAGCAATAACTTTTTCCATTAGAGCATCAACAAATTCCATCTCTTTAATTTCTGCAATATTATAAGACATCTTTTTAAAATAATTAACTAGAATTTTATTTTCTCCCCGCTTATTTTTTGCCCAACAGAAATCAATCATCGGATTTATAGAATTTGTTAGTTGATATAGTTTAGACTCCCTTTCTTCTTTAATAAGCGCAAAAAGATTGTCAATCCCATTATAATTTGTGATGAAAGCAACATGTCCTTGTGGAGTGAATTTAGGTTTTATATCATCTGCTTCATTAGAAATTATTTTTTCTATACTCTCATCATCAAAATTTTTCATTAGAAAGATATCATAATTTCCATTATAACTTTTATCACAAGAATAAACCAAATCATAAGAATCATCTGCAAAGTCTAGATCTTGCTCAAAATAAATGTCTTTAGTTACTCTATCAAATTTATTTTTCTCTCTATCAAATACATAAATATCTGTTTGGCCATGTTCATCTAATCCAGCAAGAGCCACATATCTGCTGTCATGACTTATTGTAGGAGAGATTATTTCAACAAGGCCCTTAAATTCTTTCTTTTTTAATTTCTTTTTATTTAAATCATATACACAAAGTTCGTCATGGCCATCGACTTTAGCAGGAAAAACTAAAAAATCTTTATTAATATCCATTCCCCCAAACATTGTTTTTAAAGAATTTATCCCATTAGTTCCCTCTGTTATTGTTTTTATTTTATATTTTTGATCTTTACTTTCTTTACTTGTATCAAAATTGTCACTTATTATCTTAACTTCAATTTTAGTTTTACTTTTATTAGGAGCAATATATGCAAAAGTATTCCCACTAAAAACAGGACATATAGCAAATCTCTCTGGGCATAATCTTGCTGCTATATTCTCAATTTTATCTCTGCGTTGTAATTCTACTGCTCCCTTATTTCTCCAGTATTCCCAAAACTCTTCATCAAGTTGTACAAGATTTTTTCCATAAACCTTTTCAAAAGCATGGTTCATTATTCTTTTTCCATTAGCAAGAGGCAAAAGATATCTGTTCATCTTTATTTTCTTTTTTTCTATTTTATTTCCAAAGAGATCTTCCCCCTCAACAATTTCATCAATATCAAAGAAAAAACTGTACCAATTATCTGTGAGCTCAGTAAATGCTTCTCTACCATAATTATTCTCTAAAAAACTTAGAAATGCCTGCCCAACTTTGTACATTGGATAAGAATAAGGAAAATCATATACTGGAATAGATTTTCCAGAATTAACAAGATCAAGCATCATATATTTTGCTTCTTTACTCATCCCTTCACTTGCCCATTCTGCAGTTCCTTCATTAAACCAATCAGGTAAAATAAAATTCTTTTGATATACTCTTCCAAGATAAGGAATTTTCCAAGCCTCCATCTGTTTTTCATATATTTTTTCCATAAGAAAAACATGTGCAAGTTCATGAGCAGTTACATGTTGAATACTTTTATTATCTCTCCAAGGAATAACCACATTCCATTTCATAAATTCAAAAAATCCTCCAATGTTTTCAGGTAAAATTCCTGGAAAAAGATTTGTCTTTCCCATGTTATAAGGAGAGTTATAAAGAAAAACATTAATGTCTCGTTTAGGTATATGATTAAATAAACTAATATAATTCTTTTTTATATCACTCATCATTATGGCTTCTATCCCCCCAACTTCTTCTAATTTTTTATCAAAATAAACAAAGGTTCCAGAATCTATTTCTAATCCTTTCCATTCTATCCCTCCCCGCATTTTGTTTTTCCCAAAGCTAGCTCCACTGGAGGGAGAAATATAAGAAGGCATAATTGTTCCTTTATCTAAGTCTACCTTGCCCTCTGGAATCAAGAAATCAAGAGTATTATGACTAACATTTTCTTGCTTAGGCAAAGATCCAACAAAATCAAGCACATTGTTATGGTTGATAGGAACAGCATTAAGACTACTAAAAAGCAAGGTTGTAGCTAAGAAAGTAGTAACTCCTTCTTTCACTCTTTTCCAAAAATTCATGCAAAAAAATAAACCAAATAAATTTTAAAAGCATATATGAAAAACAATATTCTTTTCACCGAATAACAATATTTATAAAGAAAATTCAATAAAAAATATCATGCCAAGAATATCACAAGTAAAAGAGGAAAAAATTAAAGAGGCAATACTCGCTTTCTTGTTCCAGCATACTCCCAAAGCCTTATTTACTTACCATATTGCTCAAGAACTAGCTAGGGATGAAGAATTTATCAAGAGACTTCTTCTTGAACTTGAAGGAAAAGAGTTTATACTTGGAGTAAGAAAAAACCCAGAAGGCCAGGATTACTCAAGACGCATACGCTGGCGCTTGTCAGATAAGGCTTATCAAGCCTACAAAAACCTTAATCATAACCAAGAATCATAATCAATGATTACAACCAGTAATCATCAATAAAAAATTAAGAAAGCTAAGTAAAACAAAAATGACAGAAGAAAAAATAAGATCAGCATTTCTAAAAATCAGAGAAGAAATGAATTCTCTTCAGAATGAAATTAATGAAATTAAACAATATTTACATGATATTCATAATTATATAACCCAACAAATACCTCAACAGACGTATCCAACACATCCACAACATTCCAGCACACAAACTCAAAAAATCGAGGGAATTAAGCCCCAAATCCCCATTTCCACGGGAAATCATGGGGTTCCAGCAGACAGTCAACAGACATTCGACACATCAAAACCCCAAGAAAATGAGCAAAATACACAGAAAAACATTAATATAAGAAGCATAAGAAACATTATTAATTCTCTCCAACAAGACCTTAAGTTTAAGTTTAATTCATTATCAAGACGAGAATTTTATATTTTTTCTCTTATATATAACCTTGATATCCAGGGACAAAAACCAGATTATAAAACAATTGCAATCAGAGCAAACTTAACAGAAAGTTCTGTTAGAGATTATATTTCAAGACTTATCCATAAAGGAATTCCACTCAAGAAAGAAAAGATCAATAATAAACACATTATGCTTTCAATTCCAGATGAGCTCAAGAGCCTAGCTACTCTCGACAACTTGACCAAAATAAGCCAGTATTCTCAGGATATCTATGAATGAATATGAATGAATAGAAATGAACACAAATAAGGCCAAAATTAGCTAATTCTTCAGAATTAGCCCCTAATTTTCTATAAATCAAAAGAATTAACATATAAAAATAAAAACTAATTCCTTTTCACCGAATAACTTTTTTCACATCTATTAGAGCCACAAAATTAATTATAACCATCAAAAATCAAGGGAATTAAGCCTTAAAAAGCCATATCTCTTTTTTAAAACGAACTAAATCCTCCACAAAATATCAAAAATAAGCCTCACATTTCCATTTTCAAAAATCCCTTATCTAGCCTATGGCCCCTAATTCTCACTACCAATTCGTTTTAAATCATTAAATAGAACTAATTAACTCTCACTTTTCATACTTAAAACCTCCAGTTTCCCGGTTTTATCACTCTTTTTCATCAATTCTAGCCCTAAAAACCCCCACTTTTCACTTCTTTTTTCCTTAACTTATCCAGTTTTTCTCCCTATTTTTCCTATCCTTTGACTTCTGACTTTTGCTTTTTTCAATAAAATATTCTTCATGCGATCATCAACATAATGTCTCTTTTTTCCATTTTTTTCTAAAAACTCACAAATCAAACTTTCATTTTTTTGTTTGATATTATTTATCTGTCCGCGGACAGTAGATTTATTTTTTCCAAGCAAAGCAGCAATATCATCATAACTTAATTTCATGTCAGTATTAAGCAAAGTCCAGATAATCATCCTTTCATTTGATGTTAAACCCTGTAAAAATGCTGTTTGGACAACTGTTTGAACAGGTGTTTGGACAGCTTGGACAGCTGATTGTTTACCAACAGCTGTTTGTTTTTGTTTAAACACCCTTGATGCAATTCTTGTATCAAAGAAAGAAACAAAACTTTTAATCTCGACGATATCTTTCTTTAAATCATCAAATTTCCTCTCAAGATCATCATCCCTATCCTTCAAATGCTTAATCCAGCGTCCAATTTTACTAACATCTCTCTTAACAGAACTAAAAGAACCCCTCACTTCACCCTTCAAACGCTCATGTTTGTCCTCTTTTTTGGATTTAAACCATAAAAAACCCATCATAAATCTAACAATACAAAACTTATAAATCTTTCCCAAAATTCCAGAACAACAACCAAAAAAGCTAAAACTTTTAAGCTTAAGATTCTTAAAATAAATACAAAAAGATGGTAAAACAAAAAATCGTTGCTGCCTCAAAACATTTCAAAAGCCAGTTTAAACATCACATAACGACAGCAATAACAGCAGCATTTGCCTTCCTAATAGCCTTAGTATGGAGAGATGCTATCCAAGAAGGAGTCAATAAAATGATGGTTAATTTAGGAATAACAGCAACTTCCTATTTATTCAAGATCTATGCAGCAATAATAATAACAATCATCTGTGTAATAGCTCTAATTCTTTTCGCTCGTTGGGGCTCAAAGACCAATAAAAGCTGAAACTTTTAGTTATATTTTATATAACAAAAATGAATAAAAACTTGTTAATTCTGTATAAATAATGAAAAAACAGGGAATATTTATTGATAATTCTAATAAAAAATATCAAAGTCTTGAAACACAAGATTTCTTTATCTGTGATTTCCATGACATAATTGATTTTATTATGATTACAAACAATGCAACTAAAACTTTTAGTCAAAATAGCTTGGAAAAATACGTTCTAAATGGAGTTAAAGTCCAAGTCCATTATAATAATTCAAATAAAAACAAAATAGAAATATCTACTTATTCAAAAAATAAAGAAAAAGTCAAGAGATTAATTTTAGATACAATAAAAGAAGCTGAGATAGAATAAACTAAAACTTTTAACTATATTTTCTACAATAAAAATCAATATAAATTAGCATATTTTCTTATCTTTATGTCAGAAGATCAACTATTATCCATGGATGCATATGAGGCTTCAGTTGATATGAAATATTATAAGAGCTTACAATTAAAAAATAAAGATGATTCTCTAAATTTTGAACAATTTATCCTTAATTTCCTTGATAGTTCTTATCAGAATAGAAAAGCATTTCTCATTTATGATGATGCTAAAACACGCCCCAATGGAAACATGTTTCCAGGAACACAAATATATTGCCTCTTTGGAGCTACAGTTAAAATAGATTATAGAGATTCAACAGAAGAAAAGGGATTCTCTTTAATAAATAAAATACATCTTTGGGGAACATCAGAAACTATTCAAAAAGTCAAAGATACTTTAATTAAAAAACTCAAAGATTTAGAAATAAAAGAAAGCTAAAACTTTTAAGCTCTAACCAAAACTTCTAGAAATAGCTCATTTTTCGTCTATAAAGCCCTAAAAACCCCCAAAGCTTCGCACAATATACACTG
>JAUWNL010000011.1 GCA_030612665.1 archaeon | reverse complement strand
CATAATACAACAAGCTTTTTATATCTTATAAACTTTTTTAAATAAATCAAAAAAGAGAGAAAATATAAAAACAATATAAAACCAATATAAAAACAAAGATTTAAATATATCTGTTACTATCAAGAAGTAGTATTAAAATGGCACATCAAGAAGCAATTACAATAGAAGAAATTTGTAATAATCATGGTGCAGATACTAAAATTTGTGTTCATTGCAGATTAGATACTCTAAAAAAATGGGGTAAACGGATTATGCATACCTTAAAAGAATTATCAGATGCAGATGCTGAAATAGTTTATAAAAAATTTACAAATGGGAAAAAACTTTGGCCAGCTTATAAAGAATCGGAAGATGATGGAACTCAAAGATTTTTTATTAATACACTATATCCTAAAGAAGAACAAGATAAAGCTCTTTTACATGAATTGATTCATCAAATTCCAAAACATATTCATAAAGAGCCTTTTGAAAGAGATTATTGTCTTAATGAAGATCTTGTAGAAAGATTAGCTGAAGATTTATATGAATTGGCTTTTGCTGATAAAATAATTAATTCAGAATATTTTAAAAGATTATCTATTCTTCAAGAGCAAGTTATCTTGGATGTAAAGAAAGGAATTGTGTAATCCCCAACGAAAGATTTATAAATCTCCTTCTATAGATAATTTTACATTCAAAAATGTTGTTTAGAATGAGTGCCTTAATGAACAGATTTTTTAGAGATTAGGGTATGATGTTGAGGGCAGTCATTCGGTAAAGCATATTTTCTTGTCAATTTTTTATTTTTTGATTTTGTAATTAATAAATAAATATTATGCGACTGTTATGTTTTTAATTCCAGTTTATCCTGCTGGAGAGTGCTGCTATCTAGATTGGAATTCAACCATGCAAGTTACTGTCGTAAGACAGGGCAAACTGCTGAGTAACACGTAGTTAACTTCCCCTTAAGTCTGGAATAACCTCGGGAAACTGAGGATAATACTAGATAAATGATGTTTTCTGGAATGAGATATCATTCAAAGCTTCGGCGCTTAAGGATAGGACTGCGGCCTATCAGGTAGTTGTTGAGGTAATTGCTCAACAAGCCTAAGACGGGTAGGGGCCTTGAGAGAGGGAGCCCCCAGAAGGACTCTGAGACACTAGTCCTAGCCCTACGGGGTGCAGCAGGTGCGGAACTTTTCCAATGCGCGCAAGCGTGAGAGAGCAATCTAGAGTGTTTCTCTTTTTGAGAAACTTTTGTTTTGTGTAAAAAGCAAGACGAATAAGGGCTGGGAAAGACTGGTGCCAGCCGCCGCGGTAATACCAGCGGCCCAAGTGGCGCTCCATTTTACTGGGTCTAAAACATTCGTAGCTGGTTTGATAAGTCTTATGTAAAATCATTACTCTTAAGGTAATGGCTGCATAAGATACTGTCAATCTAGGGACTGGGAGACGTAATGAGTACAGCCAAGGTAACGGTAAAATGTTCTAATCTCGGTTGGACTAACAAGAGCGAAGGCACATTACGAGAACAGATCCGACAGTGAGGGATGAAGGCCAGGGTCGCAAAACGGATTAGATACCCGTGTAGTCCTGGCTGTAAACACTGCTCACTAAACATTGTGATCTCTTCGGGAGATTGCAGTGCTGTAGCGAAGGCGAGAGTGAGCTACCTGGGGAGTATAGTCGCAAGACCGAAACTTAAAGGAATTGGCGGGGGAGCACTACAACGAGTGACGCGTGCGGTTCAATTAGATTCTACCCCGTGAACCTCACCAGGAGCGACAGCAGAATGAAGGTCAGTCTGAAGGGCTTACCTGACACGCTGAGAGGAGTTGCATGGCCGACGTCAGCCTGTGTCGTGAGATGATCTGTTAAATCAGGTAACAGGCGAGACCTGCGTGTGTTGTTGCTACCCGAAGAGGGAGCACACTACACAGACTGCCTCCGTAAGGAGGAGGAAGGTGCAGGCAACGTTAGGTAGTACGGCCCGAATCCCCTGGGCGACACGCGCGCGGCAATGGTAGTAACAATGAGATGCAACCTCGAAAGAGGAAGCTAATCCCAAAAATGCTATCTTAGTCCAAATTGAGGTTTGAAACTCAGCCTCATGACGATGGAATTCGTAGTAATCGGATGTTAGCAACGTCCGGTGAATAATGTCCCGGCTCCTTGCACACACCGCCCGTCAAACCAACCGAGTTGCGTTGAGATGAAGTCGAAAGAAAGAATCTCTGCACAGCAAGGTAGGTTAAGTCGTCACAAGGTATCCGTAGGGGAACCTGCGGATGGATCACCTCCTTTAAATTTTAAAATTTAAAATAAAATTTAAAGTTGAAATTTAGATGATAAAAATAAAAAATGATGGAAGCAAGGAATAGTAATTATCGACGGTAACTACTCGACTGCTTCAGGCAAAAGTTTAAAAACAAATATAACCTCAAAATATTGGAAATCAAAGATTTCCAAATAAACATGAGAATTTATAATTCTCATTTAAACATTGGGCCTGTAGTTCAGTTGGTAGAACGCTGCCCTTGCAACATTATGAAAGCAAGAAAGGCAGAGGTCACGGGTTCGAATCCCGTCGGGTCCACTTACCCATTTCTGTTTTTCTAGGAGATAAAATGTCAGAATCAAATCAATTAAATAAAGCAATGGAATTATCAGGAGGATTAATGCTTGATGTTCAAGACTTAACTAGACTAAGAGATGCAGATGATAAAATAAAAAAACATTATTTTCATGAAGCTGAAGTGAAATCAATTAAACTTTTAAATTTACTTGTCAAAGTTTATGAATCACTTCAAGGAAAATTAAAAAGTTTAGAAAAAATCGAAGCACTTGAAAAAGAACTTCAAGAAAAAATAGATTCATATTCAATTTAAATCAAATTGAAATTAAATAAAAAATAAAAAAATAAAATAAAAAATCACAAATCATATTCATTCATCATTCGAATGAAAATCATGAGATGAAGCCGGCAAACATGGTTTGCCGTCAGAGCATGAGACATATAAGACATATAGTCAATGAGGCATTGTAATAGCATATTGATAGTCTTAAATCTAACTCTGCTTATTTGAATTTGATCTTAAATTTTTTAAGCTACTAGACGGATGTCTTGGTTTAGATTGTGATGAAGGACGTGGCAAGCTGCGATATGCTTCGGGGAGCCGCATGCAGGCTTAGAACCGAAGATTTCCGAATCTGAAACAGTTTATATTCCGAGAGGAAGACACACGCTGGGAATTGAAACATCTTAGTACCAGCAGGAAAAGAAAACAATTGTGATTCCCTTAGTAACAGCGAGCGAAAAGGGAACAAGGCAAACTGAATCCTACCTTGAAAGAGGATGGAGATGTGGTGTCAAGTTATACCTGGGCTTATTGAGTCGAACTTTGCTGGAAAGCAAGACTATAGAGGGTGATAGTCCCGTAAACAAGATTAGTATGGTGAGTGCTTGACAAAAGAGTAGTGCATCCCGGATTGGATGTATGAATATGGTTCAACTAAGAACCAACTTTAAATATGAATCTAAGTCCGATAGCGCACAAGTACTGTGAAGGAATGTTGAAAAGTACCTTTTGCGAGGAGTCAAAAGACCTGAAATCTAGTAGTTATAGAAAGTTACTGCCCTTAGGGGTTGTAACGTACGTTTTGAAAAACGGGCCAGGGAGTTAATGTAAGTGGCAAGGTTAATCTTAATGAGTAACCATAGCGAAAGCAAATTTCCAAAGAATGTGTTTGAAAAAGCATTAGTCACTTGCTTTAAACCTGAAGCCAAGCGAGCTAGTCGTGAGCAAGACGAAGCCTTTCTTACGAAGGGTGGAGGTCTGAACAGGTGTTACAGGCAAGTACTCTGATGACTTACGACTAGGGGTGAAAAGCTAATCTAGCTTGGTGATGGCTGGTTCCTGTCGAAATATACCAACGTATAGTCTCTTACTGTAAGCATGATAACGAGGTAGAGCTACGGATTGGACATGCAGGCACTTTACTGTGTCGGTGTCCTGTTCAACTCCGAACTTGTTATTTGTATAGTAAGGGAAGCAGGGATGGGGGGTAAGCTCCTATTCCGAAACTCGAACAAGAGAGATTATAGTTAAGGTCCCAAAAATTCTGCTAAGTGTTTTAAAAGGAGTCCCGAATCTGAGACAGTTGGGAGGTAGGCTCAGAGGCAGCCATCCTTTAAAGAAAGCGTAACAGCTCACCTATCGAGATCCGAGGCACTGAAAATTGACGGGGCTAAGCAGTTTACCGATACTATAATGGTTCCTAGTTAGGAATTCAGGTAGACAGGCGTACTGCTTGGACAGAAGTATGTTCGTAAGAATATATGGACCAAGTTGTAATGATAATCCTGGTAATAGTAGGATCTGAGCTATGTGAGAGTCATAGCAGTCGAAAGAGCTAGGTTTCCTCGACAATGTCGATCAGTCGAGGGTTAGTCGAGCCTAATTGTGTACTTAACTGATGCACGAGAATGGATAGAAGGTTAATATTCCTGCACTTTTAATTTTCTGTGATGGGGAGAATAACTTTAGGATATGCGAAGTAATCTATTAGTTTACTTGGTTAGAGAAAATTGTGGAGAATTGTAATGATGAGAAGCAATAGGATCTAATTGACGAAAGTTTGTAGAGTCCTAGGGTCAGTGAAAAGTCTCTTACTAAGAAAATTAAAACTCGTACCTAGAACTTGCACTAGTGCTCTAGCTGAGTAGGTTAAGACTTGCAAGTTTAATGCTGTTAAGGGAATTCGGCAATCTAGTCGCGTATCTTCGGTATAAGCGATGCCTACAATTGTTTTTGAAATATATTGCATTAGTAGGTTACAATAACAAGGACTGCCCGACTGTTTATCAAAAACGTAGCCAACTGCTGTTCTGAAAAGATTTGTATAGTTGGTGAGACCTGCCCAGTGGTGGTGTCTAAAACTCTGGTTCAACAGAGCTAAGGCCCATTAAACGGCGGGCCTAACTTTGAGGCTCTTAAGGTAGCGTAATACCTTGTCATCTGAATGGTGACTTGCATGAATGGTTTAATGAGGTGGTCGCTGTCCCTAACAGCAAGCTTCCGAAAATTTCATCCTGGTGAAGGGACCAGGGACGTCTAGTGGGAAGCTAAGACCTTGTAGACCTTTACTGCAACTTGTTGTTGTGCTTTTTTGTTAAATACATAGAGTAAGTAGGAGAGATGAAGCCTAGTTTCGGCGAAGCGGATCACCAATGTAACACTACTTATTTTTCAGGAAAGTTCTAACTCGTAAGAGGACACCAGCAGGCGGGCAGTTTGGCTGGGGTGGCACCCGGTAGAAAAGATATCTATCGGGCTCAATGGTAAACTCATCTTGGTTGGAAACTAAGAGCAGAATGTAGAGGTAAAAGTTTGCCTGACTGTACGTTGAAAACAAAAATGTGCAGGTGTGAAAGCAGGACTCAGCGACCGGTTGTAGCTTTTTAGTGGGGCTCAACTGTGACAGAAAAGGTACCTCAAGGATAACAGGCTTGTCGCGCTCGATAGTCCATATTGACAGCGCGGTTTGGTACATCGCCGTCGGCTCTTCCTATCCTGGCTGTGCACAAGCAGCCAAGGGTGTCGGGGTTCACGCATTAAAAGGGATCGTTAGCTGGGTTAAGAACGTCGTGAGACAGTTTGTTTGATATCTACTAGATGTGTTATTGTCTGAGTGGAACAAATCTCTAGTACGAGAGGAACGGGATTTGGAAGCCTCTGGTCTAGCAGTTGTCCTAACAGGGCAGGCTGCGCAGCTACGCTTTGACTGATAAGGGCTGAAAGCATCTAAGCTCGAAGCAGTCCGCGAAAATAGACAATAAAGGCCATCAAAGAAGATGATGTTGATAGAGATGGGGTGTAAGTATGAAGGCAACGACATATTCAGCCCGCATCTACTAAAAGCCTCTTTTTTAAGATTAAATTCATAAAAATAAAACAAAAAGCAAAATAGAAATAAGACTACCGTGTATTATGCTATTACAATGCTGATTACATTGATTTTTTCTTTCATAAAATTTAAATAATAAAAAACTCCTCTTTTTCGTGAGGGGTGAAGGAGAATTAATGTCAACAGAAAAAAAACCTCCAGAATCTCTTCAAAGAAGAATTATTTCTGAAATAGAATCAACTATTTCTGCTTACAAAAGTGTTTGTGGCGAAGGAAAAGTAATTTATTGTAGTTGTCCAATAACAACTGGAAAAAAACTTTATGATAGGATGATTACTGAAGGAGTCAATGATATCCAAATCTTCAAAAAATTTTATCCAAAAACTTTCTATAATGATGTTATGATGCCAAATATCAATGAAGGCAGACAATTTGGAAAATCATTAAGAGAAGATAATAAAAATAAAGGCAAGATGTTTATTGTTCCTGGAGATTTTTATGCAAAAGATTGGGACCAAGATCACTATATGATTCTTTGGAGAAATATCATAGATAAATTTGCTGAAGGGATTAGATTTAATAAAAAATGGTATTTTTCAAATGGTGGCATTGAAGAATATCTCACTGGATTAAAAACACAAAAGAAAAATAAAGAATTCACTCTTTCAGATTATGAAGGAAAGATCATCAAAGAAGATTATGCCTTAGATAAAGTTTCCAAAACAATTAAATTCCTTGAAGATCATAAAATTAATTCTTCAAAATTATGCAAACTTTGCGCTGAAATAAAAATAGAACTTAAATTCTAAATATCTAAATTTCTAAATATTCAAATAAATCTCCGAGATTTTTTTATAGTTCCAGAAACACCAACACAACTCAATCCAGATTTTGAAAAAGCCAAGGAAGCTTTAACTTCTTTAACATATTTTGTCATAATACTTAGTATAACATATTCCTTTCTCGCCTCGATAAACTGTGGTCCAGCACGAGCATAACCAAAGACACCGAGAAAATCAAGAAGAATCTTATCAATCTTCTCTTTATTGCCAGGTTTAATTACAAGATAATGCCTTTTTTCCTTAAGCGAAGGCAACATTTTCAATCTCTTTAATCTTGTTTTATTTACTTTTTTCATTTTATCATCAACTTTTCTCTCCAATTATTTCAGTACATTCTCCTGCAGAGCATATACAAGATTTAACTTCACAATTATATAATGCTATACAAACTGGATGTTCAGGACAATCTTTTGCCCTATAAATTTTTTCTTGGCCACGAGGCACGCATTTCTCAACCCCCCCCATTTCACAAGGACAACAAGTTGTTTGTACTATCATGCAATCACTATTCACATTACATTCCGCTAGTCCAGATTTTTCTGGAAAAGAAGTTATCACAAAAAAAATAATTATTAGAACCATAATTATAAAAGTTATAGTCAAAACCAAAGAAAGATTCTTTTTAGATCCAGTCTTATTTCTTTCTCTTCTCACCGCTTTCTTTTTCATCACCTAACAAAGAAACCCCTATTTAAAAATATTTTAGTTTTGCGAAATATACAAGAATAGCATCAGTAATATTAACAAATTAAGAGATTTTGAAATGGTTAAAGTCAAATATTCTTGAATCTGGAGATAAAAGAAAAATATGATCCTTTTCACTTCTTAATCCCCTATACTTCCTTTGTAAAAATTCTCTCCTTGCTTTATCCATATAAAAACTATGATAATGTCGGGGATTTGTTTTTCTTAAAACTTTCCAGAATATAGAATTAATATTTGGATAAGGATATTTAGTTAAAATTATGCTGTTACATGTCTGACCTGGAAAATCTACTCCGCGATTGCATACAGTAGAGAATAGATATTTTATCTGCCCAGATTTGAATTTTTTCACCCTTCTCCCTACCTTATCATTTAGTTGTAATTCCCTAAGTTCTTCTTGAGTCATTATCTTTAGATTATATTGTTTTGCTTCTTGTTTTGTTGGAAGATCCCTGTAAGCATTAACATGGATTAAAACAGGTTTTATTGCTTTTTCTATACATTTTGATAAAACGTCCAGGTATTGTCCTCTTCGTATTATTCCTTTTCGAAAATTATCATATTTACAATTGATTTCAAATCCTGTTTTTAATGGAGTTATTTTTCCCGGAGTTTTAGTTTCTGCTTCAATAATCTTAAAATCCTTTAATCCAAAAATATTTCTTAAAACATCTTCAGAATGTATTGTTCCAGACATCAAAACAAGAATTTTATTTTTATCAATAAGTTCTTTGAATCTTTTTTCAAGGTTTGTTGTTACTAATTCTATAATAATTTCCTTATTCTCTTGATATCCTTTTTCTTTGTAAAAAGAAAGATAAGTTTCATTAAAAAAATCACTGAATGTTTTTGCCACATTACTTACTTTGTGGCAATAATTCTCTTCATCACATTCAACAACATTCATTAAATCATGATCTAAAAAAGATTTCAATAAATTCAAAATTTTTGTATTTTTTATGGGAACTATTTCATTACTTGAGATATGCTCCTCAATTTTTTTATCTTTTAAAATGTCGTTTGTTAAATCTATTAGCTCTTGGATTATTTTTTGGATTTTTTTGTTTTCTGCAAATAATCCCCCTAAAGATAAGTTTAATCTATTAACATTAATTTTTTTTGAATTTGAAAAATTATCAAGAAATTCATCACATTCATCTATTATTTCAATATCTGTGGCTAATTTTCTATCCATAAGTGTTTCTAACTGATATATTCTGCTATTGAAGATTATAACATCTGAATCAATATATGCCAAATACTGATTATAAAAACCGCACCCTTTTTTTCTATTATAAATTTTATAAATTTTATTATCGAGCCCCATATAATTTTTAATATGTGCATCTCCCAAAATACTATAGTTTATTTCAGAGGAAACAACAGGACTCCAATAAGGACATATTGGAGCTATAGACATTCTCCTTACTTGAGATATGGAATTAAAATCATCTGAATCTATTTTAGGATTTTTCTTTAAATATTCTTTAATTTTCTTAATATTTTTTTCTTTGATTTCTATTTTACAAGGAAGAAAGGGATTGTCACATGAAATAGATTTATTTTTCTCATAATTATTATAATTCTTATAATTCTCATAACCTTCCTTATTTTCTTGTTTTTTTAATTTTTCAAAAAAGTGAGTTAATTTAAAATTTTGTTCTTTTTTTATTAATTCCCTAAGATTTTCTTGTTCTTGTAAATAAGGGCAGAGATGATTAGATCTTCCAGTTATTACGCTTATTTTCAATTTCTGGCCATTTTCTTTTAATAAATACTTCTTGCTAGTATAATCATCTTCATATTGTTTTTGTAAAGTTTTAACAGGTACAACAACAGAGGCTTTTCCAAGTTCTTTTACAATATTTAAAGCAATAGCACTTTTTCCAGTTCCACAAACTCCCCGAATAAAAATAAGTTTATGCCCCCCATTAATTGCCTTAAGAACTTCATTAACAACATCTTCCTGGCTTTTGCCATTAGAAAAAACCAGTGGTTTCAAAACCTTGCCATTTTCATATAAGCTCCACCTTGACTTTCTCATTTTAATAATTTTAATAATCCTTGATATAATCTGGGGTTTATAATAATTTATATTAAATTATATTAAAAATTAAAAATATCTTTTTAAAAAGATAGTTTATAGGGTTTATGAAAAAAGAGATAACTCACCCTAAACAAACTAAACAAAAATAAAAAGAAAAGAAAAAACTCGGCATGTTCTTTTTTATTCTCTTATACTATTCTATTAGGCGCGAGTTTTTAAATCAAAAACAAAAATAAACAAAATTTATTTTTTTGCTGTTTTGAAAGCTTTCTCAATTGCATTACTTGGCCAACCAGCATCATGTAGCTTTGTTCTTATCTCTTGTCTTGTTGCTCCATAACCTATGGCTTGGTTTATGTAATTTGTTAATTCGCTGTATTCTCCAGCAGGGGTCTTGGTCTTAGATTTTATTACTCCTCCAATTTTCCTTTTTCTTTTTCCTAAGGGTAATGGAATTATTTTTGCTGCGAATAATACAACAATCACCACAACCAAAGCAATAAGTACCCATAACCACCATAAAGCTACAAAGAAAGGTTTTTCACAAATCCTTGTTGTTTCTGGTTCATTGAATTCTGTTCCACATCCATTATTGTCATAACAACTTCTCGTTTGTTCTCCATATTCGCAAGAACTCCAAGAACTACATTCCCAGTCTTCAATACAACATATTCTTGTGACATCAATATAATCTTCTTCACAATCATTCAAGTCATGACATATCTTGTCTTGCTGTTCACCCATTGTACAGAACTGCCATTCACAATTCCAATCAGGGATACAACCACAACTTTCATACTCTGTATCTATTTTATCTTTTGTTGTAGGACAACTTGAGTCACTTCCAGTATAAGTTCCATACAATATTCTGGTTCTTGTCATTGTACCATTTATACAATTACTCCAATTACTCCAATTTCCTGCTACAAAAGAATAGTCATCATCTGGACAATCTGGTCCTACAGTTCCTTCACCAACAACAAAGTTTTCTGTTGCACTGTCAAGTTCTTTGAGGTCTCCTTGGAAGTTAACGTAACTGACATTAACAATGAGTTCATAACTGCCACCATAACCAGGAACAGCAAACTCAAATTCATCCTCAGTTGAGTCATTTCCTAATTCAATAGCATATTCATTATCCCATCCATAACATTCTTCATCATCTTCATCTGTAGTTTCAAAACAATAGCCATATCCAGGCCCTGTATCTCCAAGAATTCTTCCTCCACTTTTATATGGTCCAATAGTTTCATTCATCTTGGTAGGAGTTGTTGATTGTTCTATAAATTCCTCAAGTGTAAATGAGAAAAATTCAGTACAATCATCCCAACATTCTCCACTACTACATTCAAGCTGTTCACCATAGTAATTTCCAATTCCTCTTCTTTCAGCACAACATTTCTTTCCAAAGTCTGTACATTGGGTACTTTCTTCAAGATTATACGTTAATTTAATATTGTCCCAGTTAACTTTCTGTCCATAATATGTTGTTGAATACTCACCTCTTACTTGAGTTGGTGATAAGACTTTTTTTCCAATAGATATCAACTCAATCTTCCTAAGATTATCTGTTGCAGGGAATCCTTTATTACGCCAGTCATTATAAACATTCAATGTAAATTCTTTCCAATTTTTTTCTGGAAATTCACTCTCTGTTGATACAACAATATATTTGTTTTTTATTGTATCACTTGGAGGCATCTTCCCTACATTAAACCAGTAATGTAATTTACTGTTGCTAGGTACATCAGAAGTTAAGACAATTTCAAAAGCATATGGTTCATGTTCTCTTGTTCTCGAAGGATCTTCCCATCTTGCTAAAAATTCAAGTGGATTTTCAAAAGTCTCAATTACATAACCACTTAACATTGGTTGTCTTGCTGCTGCTTGTTGATAGTCTCCAAAGTATTTTACTGGAATTCGTGGAAATTCTTGGGATAATTTTATATTAGTTTTATAAGTTGTTAAGACTCCTTTTGAATCTGTCTTACCAGAATAATCTACTCCAGTAGGATGTGTGGGTGTTGAGGTTTTATGTTCTCTTGCTGCTCTTCCATAAGGAGATGTACTCCAATCTTCAGGACTTGAGCTGATTCCCTGCTCAAAACCAATATTGTTTAGTGCTTCTTTTATTCCTAGACAATTTGCTTGGTTTCGATAACAACATTCTGCAGCAGGATCACCTGTGTTTCCAGAAGCGTATTCTATATCAACACATTTATCTTTGCTTGAATCATATTCTTGCCATTCAATAGTATCTCCATTATAACAAATATACCTTTCCTGACATTCTGGTTTATCTTCTTTATTAAAGACAAACATGTCAATCATAGTATTTTTATGAAGAATATCATTTGGCTGCATTCCTAAAGTAATCTCACCATCAAGAGAATCACCAATATTATAACTTGTTTTAGTCAAAGAATTATCAAGAGTAACAAAAGTTGTTGCCGCAGGATTGAATAAAATTATTATTGAAATTATTGCAAGAAAAATCGCTGCAAGTAAAAAGACTCTCTCATTAGTCCTATTATGTGGAACACTTAATTTTCTTTTTCTTAGTTTAGTTTTTGATTTGGCTCGACGTCTCACCTTTTTTGCCATAATTAATTCAATCAAATTATGTTTAAATACCTTTTGTTAAAAAATATAAAAAATATAAGATATATAAAATATACAAAAAGGATATGAAATATACAAAAAAATTATATAAAAATTATATAAAAAAACATATAAAACTATTTAATAAAAAGAAGCATAATAAAAAGATGTTAAAAGAAGCATTATTAGTATTATCTTTATTCTCCCTTCCAATTGTTGCACAATCAGACACAACTCCAGACTCAATTCCAGATACAACAGCAAATTATAAACAAAATTATAAACAAGAAGAACAAAAACAAGAACAAAAACAATCAAAAAAACATAAACCTTTTTCTATTGAAGTAGGAACCCAATTTCTTTCTTATGAGCCCTTGGACCAGCGTCATGAAACTATAGAACAATTATACAAGAATCTTCATTTCACTATTGAAAAATGGCCGAGAAGTTACTTTCCATATATTAAAGCCCAGTTCTCTCCTACTGACAATTGGAGTTTTGAGGCTGATTTAGGATTTTTAATTCTCGAGGATCTAACAGGTTCAGGAAGAGTTAATATAATATGTAATAAGGATACTCTTTATAAAAATGATATATATGTGAATACAAGTTTCCAAGAATCTTCTGTAGGAATGAATGTAAAATATTATCTTAATACAGATTCAGGAAGACTTTATTTTGGCCTCGGGGGCTCAAAGATCTCTGAAAAATTAAGTATAGAAGCAAAAGTAGATGTATATGATGGAAAAGACGAAACTTTACTTGCATATTATGATGGAATTCACAAGTATTATGGAGAAAGTTATCAGGTAAATACTCTTTTTGGCGTCGAGATACCTTTATTAAAAGGACTTAGTATAGATTTCTTTCTTAATTATATAATTGAAGGCAAATGCACTGCAAAACTTGTAAGTAAAATAGAAGTTGCAGATGGACTTGCAGCAACTCTTTCTGAGGAAAGAATAGATGAAAAAAAAGGAACATCATATGTCGGCTTAGGGATAAAATATGATTTACCTTTTGGATTCTGACATCTGACATTAAAAACATTTTAAAATCCATCTTCTCTTAGTTTATTATGTTAGATGTTAATGCTATTGAAAAGAGATGGCAGCAATACTGGGAAAAAAATAAAATCTATAGATTTGACCCCAAGAGCAAAAAGAAAATATTTTCAATAGACACCCCTCCCCCTTATGCTTCTGCAGGACACTTACATGTGGGGCATGCTCTGTCATATACTCAATTTGAAATAATAGCAAGAGTCATGAGGATTCTTGGGAGAGAAGTTTATTTTCCTCCAGGTTTTGATGACAATGGCTTACCTACAGAAAAATATGTTGAAGAAAAATTAAAAATAGATAAATCAAAAATTGACAGAGCAAAATTCAGAAAATTATGTTTAGAAGAATCAAAAAAAATAGAAAAACTTTATGCAGAAAAAGTTTTCAAAAGGCTAGGTCATAGTTATGATTGGGATCTTCTCTATACAACCATCTCGCCAGAAGCACAAAAAATTGCACAAATTGTCTTCCTCAGGCTTATAAAATCAAAACATTGTTATAGAAAAGAGGAGCCAGTAATCTGGTGTCCTCATCATGAAACTGCCTTAGCACAGGCAGAAGTCGAAGATTTAAAGAGAAAAACAAAATTAAATTATGTTTCTTTTGACATCGAGAATAAAACCAAAAACAAAAAAGACAAAACCAAAAATAAAATAAAAATTGCAACATCGCGTCCAGAACTTCTTTCTTCTTGTGTCGCTATTTTTGTTAATCCACAAGATAAGAGGTACAAACACCTTATTGGAAAAAAAGCAATAGTTCCTCTGTTTAATTACAAAGTTCCAATCAAACAAGATGAAAAAGTTGATCCTGAATTTGGAACCGGAATTGTTATGATTTGTACTTTTGGAGACACTGGGGATATTGAGTTATGGAAAAAATATAATCTTCCTTTAAAGATTAGTATAAATAAAAAAGGCAAGTTAAACAACAATGCTGGAAAATATCAAGGATTAACATTGAAAGAAGCAAAAGAAAAAATTCTAGAAGACCTAAAAAAAGAAAAAAAACTTATAAAACAGGAAGAAATAGAGCAAACAGTAGGCAGTTGCTGGCGTTGTTCTACTCCAATTGAATTTATAGTTACAAAACAATGGTTTATCAAAACTCTTTCCTTCAAAAAACAACTTATTGCCCAAGGAAGAAAAATTAAATGGTATCCTGGATTTTATAGGGCGAGATATGAGGATTGGGTAAGAAATCTTGGTTGGGATTGGTGTATCTCGAGGCAAAGATATTATGGAACTCCAATTCCTGTTTGGTATTGTGATAAATGTAATCAAGTTATCTTGCCAACTGAAAAAGAACTTCCATTAGATCCTATTGAACATGAAAAAATATGCCCTAAATGTAAAAAGAAAGCAGTTCCAGATACAGATGTTTTTGACACATGGATGACTTCAAGCAATACTCCGGAAATTGCTTCACAATGGTTAAAAAATCCGCAGTTATACAAAAAAATATCCCCAATGTCCATAAGGCCACAGTCCCATGATATAATTCGAACATGGGCTTTCTATACAATTCTGAAATCTTATCTTCTATTCAAAAAAATTCCATGGAAAGAAGTTACAATAAATACTTTTGTTTTAGATCCTAAAGGAAGAGGAATGAGTAAAAGTAGGGGGAATGCCATCTGGGCAGATGATTTAATAGAGAAATATGGTGTTGATGCTTTTAGATATTGGGTTGGTTCAGCTTCTCTAGGAAGTGACATCCCATTCAAAGAACAAGAGCTCGTTGCTGGAAAAAAATTTCTAACAAAAATCTGGAATGCTTCAAGATTCGTTTTTATGCATCTAAAAAATTATAAATTAAGGAAGCCGAAGAAACTCGAAGCAATTGATTCTTGGATTTTATATAAACTTTCAGATACTCTGGAAAATGTGAAAACTTTTTATGAGAAATATAATATTGCTGAAGCTAGAAAAAAAGCTGAAATCTTTTTTTGGCATGATTTTGCAGATAATTATCTTGAAATAATCAAAGATAGGATTTATAATGGAACACCAAGAGGAAAAAAATCAGCAAAATATACCTTATACATTTGTCTTCTCTCAATATTAAAAATGATGGCTCCTATAACACCATTTATTACAGAAGAAATTTATCAGAAATATTTTAAAAAGAGTGAAAAAGATAAAAGTATCCATATCTCAACTTGGCCAAAAATAGATATTAAAATAAACAAGAAAATAGAAAAATCAGGAAATTTATTTATAAAAATTCTAGCAAAAGTCAGAAAAGAAAAAGCCAAAGCTCAAAAATCTCTTAAAGCTGAAATAATTCTTACCATTGATAAGAAAACACAAAAAGAATTAAAGCCTTTTATCAATGACCTCATAGCAGTCACAAAAGCAAAAGAAATAAAAACTGGCAAGTTTTCAATTAAATTTCTTTAACCTTTAAATTAAAATGGAAGAAGCAGAAAAAGCAAAATTAAGGGAACTCATTGAAGAGCTTGAAACTTATAGGGGGAGACATACAGAACTGATAACAGTTTATGCTCCTGCAGGTTCTAATATTAATCACCTAGCAAATCAACTTACCTCAGAACAAAGCACTGCTCAAAACATAAAGTCAAAAGCAACAAGAACAAATGTCATTGATGCTCTTGAAAAAATCCTTAGGCATCTTAAACTTTACAAAACTCTGCCAGAGCATGGTCTTGCAATATTCTGTGGGAATATAAGCAAAACAGAAGGACAGCCAGATATTAAAATCTGGGCAATTGAACCTCCTCAACTACTCAATATAAAATTTTATAGATGTGACCAAACTTTCATGCTTGAGCCACTTCAAGAGATGTTAGAAGCTACAGAAATCTTCGGTTTAGTTGTTCTTGACAGGAAGGAAGCAACCATAGGAATTCTTGAGGGAAAAATTATACGAAAGATGAGACATCTCACAAGTGGAGTTCCAGGAAAGCAACGTGCTGGGGGGCAATCAGCTCATCGTTTTGAACGCTTGACAGAAGAGATGGCAAAAGAATTTTACAGAAGAATTGCACAAAATATGAAAGAAATTTTTTATGAATTACCAAAACTAAAAGGAATACTCATTGGGGGTCCTGGACCAACAAAAGAACAATTTTTACAAGAAGGTCAGCTTATTACTGCTGTCAAAGACAAAATTATAGCTGTAAAAGATGTTGGGTATACTAATGAACAAGGCCTTGTTCATCTTGTTAAGGCTTCACAAGATACTCTTGCAAAACAAGAAATTATAAAAGAAAAAATTTTGCTGGAAAAATTCTTTGAAAAATTAGGCAAAGAACCAGAAAAAATAGCTTATGGTTATGAAAAAGCAAAGAAAGCATTGGAAATGGGTGCAGTAGATACACTAATTATTTCCACAAGCATAGATAAAAAAACAAAAAAAGAACTTGAAGGTCTTGCAAGAAGAATATCTTCAAAGATTGAATATGTTTCAACTGAAACTGAAGAAGGAATTCAGTTTAAAAACCTCAGCGGAATTGGAGCAATCTTAAGATTCCAAATCGGGTAAAAAACAAAAAACAAAAACAAAAAACAAAAAAAGAAAATGAAAAATAATATCATTACTATAATTGGCGAGGAATATATAAAACAAATTGATTGTAATACCTACGAATATACTTTTGGACATGGCAAATGTCGGGTGATAAGAATGAATCCAAAACCATCAATAAATGAAATGGTATGGAATCTTATTTCTACTGGAATTCTGGAAGAATTTGGAAATTATGCATGTGAATATTTTGAGTTTAAAGATAAAAAAACAAAACAAGAAATAGAAAAAAGGATAGAAGAAAATGGCAGAAATAGAATCCCTTAATAAGATTGAAGCAGCATTGTTTCTTGCTGCAAGATTCCTGAATGTAAATGAACTTGTCAGACTCACAGATGTAAACCCTATAATGCTTAAAGAATTGATTAGGAAGATAGAAGAAAAATATGCTGGCGAAGGGGCTTTGAGAATAGTGAGAAGAGAAGTTGAAGGCCACATATACTACAAAATGGATATAAAAAGTAAGTATGCACACTACATCAATAAAATTGCTTCGGGAAAAACAGAATTCACTAAAGCAGAAAAAGGAACTCTGGCAGTGATAGCTTACAAACAACCAATAAAACAGAGCATTATTGTAAAAATCAGGGGCAATAAAGCCTATGACCATATTAAACACTTCAAACAAAATGACCTTGTTAAAGCAAGGAGACTTGGCAGAACATATGAACTCACTCTCAGCGAGAAATTTTATGATTATTTCCACATAAAAGAAGAAAATCTAAAAAATGAAACAAAAAAAGAGGTAGAAGAACAAATAATTAAAACAAATAACTAAAATATAAAATGAAAATAATTCCTGACACTAATTTTTTAATTTATCTTGTAAAATATAAAATACTCGATGAGTTAGAAAACTATCATCTCATAATACTTCCACAGGTAATTGATGAGCTTGAAAAAATATCCAAACGAAAAAATAAAAGAGATAAAGAAGCAGCTTTATTTGCCATAGAATTTCTTAAAGTAAAGAGAAAACAGAAAAAAATAATTATAAGAAAACAAAAAGGCAAGGCAGATGCGGCAATCATCAATCTTGCAAAAAAATTAAAGATTCCAATTGCAACTATGGATAAGGAAATGTCAACTAAAGCCAGAAAAATGAAGATAATTGTCATGAAAATAAGACAAAAAAAATATCTCATGTAAAAAAAGAAAAATAAAAACAAAAAAACAAAAAAGATGTATAAAAAATACAGAAAAGGGGTTAGTTGTGTAATCTGTAATCTCTCAAAAAACAAAATTCTCTACTTGCTATTACACAGAAAAAAACACTGGACTGGTTGGGAATTTACAAAAGGCGGCAAGAAAGCAAGAGAAAAACTTGAAAGTACTCTAAAGAGGGAAATAAAAGAAGAAACTGGGCAAAAACCTCTTGCCTTTAAAAAACTTAAATTCAAGGGCAGTTTTATTTATGATAAAAAAACTCAAAAGGAAAAGAAAGTAAAAGGATTTAGATATATACTTTTTGCTTGTAGCTTAAAAAACAAAAAAGTAATTGTTGACAAAGAAGAACATGATAACTATAGATGGCTCTCATACAACAAGGCAATGAGACTCCTTAAATGGCAGGATCAAAAAAAACGCATGAGATTTGTAAATAGATGGCTAAAAACAAATTTAAACAAAACAAACAAAGGTAACATTTAAAAATACAATTTAACTTGAAAAAATAATAAAATGTTCTATATACTTGAGGTTAATGACCATGTTCGGGTAGAACCTGAATTATTTGGGTTCCCAGTAAAAGAAGCTATAGCTAAGCAACTCGAGAGAAAATATTCTAATTTTATTGATAAATATTTTGGGGCAGTTATAACTGTCCTCGAGGTGTCTCATGTTGGCGAAGGAGTCATAATTCCTGGAGATGCAGCAGCATATTATGAGTCAACTTTCAAACTTCTAGTTTTCAAACCAGAACTTCAAGAAATTGTTTATGGTCAAGTAAATCAAATAGCTAACTTTGGAGCTTTCATGAACCTAGGGGCAGTTGAAGGAATGTTACATATTAGCCAGACAATGGATGACTATGTTTCCTTCAGCAAAGCTAATTCGCTGCTTGGGAAAAACTCCAAAAGATCTTTAAAAAAGAATGATCTTTGTATTGCAAGAATAGTAGCAATAAGTTTCAAAACAATCCCCCCAAAAATCGGCCTCACAATGAGACAACAAGGCCTGGGAAAAATAGATTGGATTAAAGATGATAAAAGAAAAGCTAGACTCATGGCACAAAAAATTGCAAAAGCAGAAGCTAGAGTAAAAAAAGGAGGTAAGAAAAAATGACCAAACAAAAAAAGCCGATATTAGAAGAATTTGAACTTGAATTAAATCCCCTCTTCCAGGCATTTGGTTTAGTGCAGACTTTTGAAGGAATACCTGCGAGTGAAGAAGAAAGAGCTAAACAAAAAGATGGAATTATTTCAGAAATAAAGAAGGGTAATGAAACTTATCAAATAATAAAGAAAAAAGGAAAATATTATGGAAAAATTATTTTAAAATGAAAGCAAAAACAGAAGTTTTAGAATTTGGACTCGATCCCATAATTCAATTAGAGGATATTATGGGGAATACTTCCATATTTGAAGGGGTTCTAGGTACAGAGAAGAAAAGGAAAAAACAAAAAGATGGAATAATTTCACAATCAGGAAATTATCAAATAATTAAAAAATTAGGAAAATATTACATGAGAATAGAATATGAAAGCAAAAGTTTGTAAAAAATGTAAAATATTTGTCGAACATGACAAGTGTCCCTTATGTCAGGGAACTCATCTTACAGAAGCTTGGAAAGGCAGGGTTATAATTATAAATCCAGAACAAAGCGAGATAGCAAGAAAATTACATATAACAAAGAAAGGAGCTTATGCAATTAAAGCAAGATAATCATTCTAAAATAAAAAATAAAAAATAAAATAAAATGGAATAAAATGGACTTAACAATAACAAAACAAGAAAAAAAGCTTCTTGTTCAGCGGGAAGAGATAGAGGCAACAGTCACAATAGAACCAACCCCATCAAATAAACAAATCCAAGAAGAACTTACAAAAAAGCTGAACAAACCAACTGAACTAATCATAGTCAAACACATATACTCAAAGTTTGGATCTCATGAAAATAAAATTATAGCTTATATCTATGACAATAAAGAAGCTCTAAAGAAATTTGAGAAGATAAAAGAAAAAAAGGAAGAAGTAAAGAAAGAAGAAATAAAAAAGGAAGAAATAAAGAAGGAAGAGAAAAAAGAAAATGCCAAAGAAGATAATCAAGAAAGGAAAGAAGAAAAGAAAGCCTAAGAAACCCAGCGAGCGTTGGAAAAAGTACAAACTCGATGGAGATAAAGTCCAAAAGACAGCAAAATTCTGTCCAAGATGTGGTTCTGGAATTTTTCTTGCAGAATCAAAAAACAAAGATAGAATATATTGTGGCAGATGCCATTATACAGAATTCTTATTAAAACCCAAACCAAAAGAAAAACCAAAAGAAGAAAAAAAATCTGAGAAAAAGAAATAATCAGCTAAAAGTCAATTCTCTAAGAATTTTTACATCAAATCCCTCTTTTTTTAAGAAGTCTTCTGTCCATCCTAAACATCCTTGATGATTTCTTTCTTTCCAAAGATATCCTCCAACTAATTTTATTGGTCTACCTTGAAATTTCTTTAAAAATTTGATGAATTTTTTCCAATCTATTTCATAAGGATTCGGATTCCTGGGAATTGTTTTAATGATAAACATATTATCTAATCTTCCTAGACTCCTATAATGTTTTAATGTTTTTTTAAATTTCCAAACATCTTCAAGAGTGATTACTGGTCCGTCATATTCTTTAATAAAATCATCAAATTTTTTTTCATATAGCTTAGATTTATTACAGTAAGGATGTATCGCTATGACAGGCTCAATTTTTTGTTGAGAGATTATAATCACCGAGACAACAAATTCCTTTCTTAACTTTATGTAATTTTACCATATTATCTTGTTTATCGTTTGAAATCTCGGTTTATAAAATTATCATTTAGAAACAATGATCATTACTTTCTAGATTGTGTAGAACTATTTTTTAAAGATTTTGCCCCTATGTTCAAATCGCCATAATATAAGAGTGCTGTCTTGTATCGAAAAAATAAGTCTGAATGGAGTGATCCTAATTTCTTTTGTCCCAGCAAATCCATAACGTAATGGTTTGCCAATGCTCGGATTTGTTATAATTTTTTTGATTTGTTTTTCTATCTTTTTTAAAATCTCTGAAGTGCCAAATCTTTTGATATCTTTTTTATAACTTTCAGAATATTTTATCTTTTTGATGCCCATTTTCTTTGTCGCTTGAAGAGCTCTGCAGGACTGCATACTTCAAATTTACCAGTTTCAAAATCTTTCCAAGCTTCAATCAAATTTTTAAGTCCTTTTTCCTCTCTCCTAGACAGGACTAAAGGCAGTGTTCTTATTACAATTAAATGATATGCTTCACTAAATGCAATAATACTACCAGCTTTAATTCCTGTTTTTTGCCTTATATCTTGAGGAATAACCACTTGGCCTTTAGAACTAACTCTAGCAAATTCAGGCTTTAACACTTTAATTTCTTTCATCAGTAAGAAAGTCTTACTATCTTTATAAAACTTTCCACTTTCTATTTAATTCATGCAATAAATAAGAAATAATCAAAAAAGCGGGGCCAGAAATTAAAAAATTAATGGTGTATTCCGCTAAAAATCTAATTTTTTTAATAAAAATCAAGGATTAAGCTGTATCACAATTCATGTCTACTGTTGATTTAGCAATATCTTCAATCTGAGGACTTTGTATTTTACATTTTTCACAATAATATCTTTCATCTCTTATTTCTACTTTGTTCTTCTCAGTTTTAGGATTTTTTAATAAAACTTCGTTATATCTTAATGAAATATTATAACTTCCACAATGTTTACAACGATATTTTCTATTTGTAAAAAGATTTCTAAAAGCAAATGTATAACTTATTTTTTCTTCTATTGTTCTTGTTGAAATTTGTATCAAATTTTCTGTCATTACATAAAAGGCAAGGATACCTCTGCCTTTAGACAGAGAGAGGAATTGCCTTCCTCCAATAAATTTAATTCTTGAAATTCTTTAAAAGAAAGAGGGCTGACGTTGCCCTCTATGAAATAAATAAATTCGCTTAGCAT
>JAUWNL010000041.1 GCA_030612665.1 archaeon | reverse complement strand
TAAATAAGATTTAACAGTATTAAAGAATGCCTGTAGTCTAGTATCAATTCCAGCATCCCCAGTATGCTCATCCATTTCAATTGTTAAAAATGGCTTTTGTGCTCTGCATAGCATTTGCTGGTTTATCTGGGCATCAGGACCACAGGCAAAATAGGTTATATCAATTCCAAATAAATTCCTATTCTTATTTAATAATTCTATTGCAGCCAGCTTCTTTTGGCCCTGTATCCAGTACATTTTTGGCATTTGTGTAGAAATATCTATTGATCCTATGGGAGCAAGTTCAAGAGGTATTGCCAGATAACCAGCATCTAAAATTTTATTGACAATATCATTATTAACATTGGCATCATAAGCTGTATATGGTCTTGCCATCACCAAAAAAGCAGGTTCGTTTTTTTTATATTTTTTAATAGAATCAAAGACTTCTTTTGTTCTTTCCTCAATTTTCTTATCAAACCTTTCTTTATTTATTAATCCCTCTTGAAGCGCAGCCCTAACATTTTTTGTGCTATGACCCATCTTTGCTACAGCTTTCTTCATCTGATCCTCAATATGATTTAATCCCCAATCAAAAAACAGTGAAGGAGAAATAAGCTTTTCCAGGTTACGGCCTTCTTCAATGAGCTTTGGTGCAGATTTCATGAGATCTGGTGCAGATTGTGTCCATGGACATGTAACACAATACTTATAGCTGCCAGTTGGCTTTCCAGTATTTGCAATATGGGGAATAAAAATAAAATCATCTTTTTTTAGTTTTTTTAGTAAATTGTCAACATGACCATAGGCAACCTTTGTTGGAAAACAATATTCTGCTGGTACTATCTCCAGACCACGATTTATTATCTTCCTATTAGTTTCATCTGAAACTACAGTTTTTATTCCTAAATACTTAAAAAAAGGAATGAACAAGGGCGAGAAATCATTAAATAACAAGCCCCTTGGAATTCCAACTTTCATTTGCATGCACCCTCCATTATTTTCTGCCTTTCTTTAAATAAATTGGGTGGCTTTATTTTTTTCTCATCTTTTTTTGCACTATATCTCTGGCATCTGTCACCTATATAAAACTCTTCATCTCCAATTTTAGCCATTATTATGTTGCAGTCATTTCCACACTTTTTATTTGTA
>JAUWNL010000009.1 GCA_030612665.1 archaeon | reverse complement strand
TAAAAAAAGTAAAATATTGTTTACAGAATTTTGATAAATTAATTTTTGTTAGAAAAGAAGCACAAAAAACAGCCAGAGACTTTTTATGGAAGGATATAACAAAAGAAATTGAAGGATTATATAAAGAATTTATCGTACCATAATTTAAAGTTCAAAAGAGCCCATAATTGAAGGGAACAATTCTTACTTTTTTGTTTTTCAATTAACTTTTTGATATAATTTTTATCAAAATAACTTAGTGCTTCATTTCCTCCAAGAAGATTTTCTCTTATAAAAGGATTAAGTTCTTTCCTAAACCATCTTTCTAATGGAACAGGAAAACCCTGTTTTTTCTGGAAGATTATTTCTTTAGGTAAAAATTTGATCATAGCTTTTTTTAATAGATATTTTCCTTGGTCAATTCCCCCGTGTAATTTAAGATTTATTGGTAATTTTGCAGCAAATTCTATAATCCTATGATCAAGATAAGGAACCCTGGATTCAATTGAAGCAGCCATCGACATCTTGTCCTGTTTTCTTAAAAGTTCAACAAGATAAGTTTTAAATTCAAGATAAAGGAGTTTATTAAGAAAATTAGTCTTTTTTTCATTTAATAAAGAAACTACCTGGTCTCTTAAGAAGGAATTTTTTTCTACAAGCAATACTTCATCTCTTTCTTTTCCAATTAAAATATTTAAATCTGTTGCATAGTCTGGATTAAACTTAAACAAAAGTTCCACATTTTTTTGATATCTTGGGTCTGAAAAATCAAATAAATTCTTTGTAAATGCAAAAGGCCTCAAAAATTTACTTGTTTTTCTTGCCTTTGTAATTCTTGCATACCTATGATATCCTGCAAAAAGTTCATCAGCTCCTTCTCCAGTCAATACAACAGTTGCTTTTCCTTTAGTCAATTGAGATACAAAATATAGTGGGATTGATGAGGCAAAAGAAATAGGAAGATCATAATGCCAGACCATATTTGGAAGTTCTTTCTCAAAACTTTCAGGACTTATCATTATTTCTTCATGGTCTGTATTAAAATGTTTAGAAACTTTTCTTGCCATACTTGTCTCACTGGTTTCATCAGAACCAACACAAAAAGTCTTGATATCTGGTGAAAATTTTTTCATCATTGCAACAATTGCACTTGAATCAAGGCCTCCAGAAAGAAAAACTCCGAGAGGCACGTCACTTATCATTCTTTTTTTAATACTATCCTCAAAAAGTTCAAGAAATCTATTCACCATGAATTTTTCACTTATTATATTCTCATCATATTCAAAATCCCACCATTTTTCTTTTGTTACTTGGTTATTCTTTATATCAATTATTAAATAATGTGCTGGTTCCAGTGTTTTGATATTCTCGAAAAGAGTTTCATTTCCAATTTGAATGAAATAATTAAAATAATCATAAAGGATTTTTTCATTAATCTGTTTTTTAATATCAAATTCAAGAATTGATTTGATTTCAGAAGCAAAAATAAACCTATCTTTATCAAAAAAATAATATAATGGTTTGATTCCCGCCCTGTCTCTTGCAAGAAATAGTCTCTTGTTCCTATCATCCCAAATAGCAAATGCAAACATTCCATTAAATCTTTTCAGGCAATTTTCTTTCCATTCCTCATAAGCATGTAAAACTACTTCACTGTCTGTATTACTCTTAAACCTATGTCCTAAAAATTCTAATTCTCCACGTAATTCTTTAAAATTGTAAATTTCTCCATTATAAACTAGGTGCATATCTTGTTTTTCATTGGTTATGGGTTGTTTTCCTTTCTCGCTTAAATCAATAATTGAAAGTCTTCTATGCCCTAGACCAATCATACTGTCAAAATAAAATCCATAATTATCTGGACCCCTATGTCTAATCAGAAGGGTGGCTTTCTCAACTTGACTCCTATCAATACCAATTTTACTATAAATTCCAACTATTCCACACATTTTATTTTAAAAAAGATTTAATTTTCTCATGAATTTTACATTCAGGCACATTATATTTTTTTAATCTAAATTTCTTAGAGTTATTTATACAATTAATAAGTTCTGAAGAGTTTTTACACCAAATTAAATAATTTTCTTCTGAAAGTGCCTTTAAAATCTCTTGTTGATGTGTATCTGTCCTATCAAGATTTGCCATACTTATTAATTTTTTTCTCATTTTAAGTAATTCATAAGTTGTTCCAGCCCCCCCATGTGCTACTATGACTCTAGCTTTTTTATAATAATCTTCTAAACTTCTCGAAAATCTAAAAAATTCACAATTTTTAGGCTCATATTTTCCCTTCCCTATTTGTATCATAACCTTTTCCTTTAATTTAGGAACTATTTTATCCATCTCTTTCACTAATAATTCAAATTTTCCAGTTCCTACCGTAACAAATATCATCCTAATCTCCCAGCATATATCGCTTTTGGATAATTGTTTAATTGTTGTAGCCATTGTACAAAAAATAAATCTGCAATTCCATAGAGCGCCTTACCTGCCCAAGATTTATTGTAGACTCTTGACCAAGATTCTAAAAAAATTATCTTTTTATTGAAAAGATATTTACCTATAACTGCTACATGCAGACAAAGTGCTGGTCCAACCATCAAAATTGTTTTTGATTTACTTTTTGATAAAAAATAAATTGTCTGGAGAGTTGATGGAATAAATTTTAGAATGATTTTAAAGATATTTTTATCGCTCATCTTTCTAGGGTTTATTATTCTAAAAATTCTACCTTCAAATTCAATCTTATTTTCAGAAATTTTATCTTTAGATCCAATTACATATTCATAATTATAATGATCTCCAAGACTTTTTACAAGTTTTAGTAACTGTTTTGTATGGCCTCCTGCTCCCAAAACTATTAAGATGGTTTTTTTACCCATTTTATGTATAAAACCTTGAAAATATGTTTAAATATATTATTAATTATAAATACTAAATCTTTAAATATGATTTTCAACAGAATTAGCCATGAAATTAGGTGCTAAAGTCTCTTATTTCCTTAAGTATGTCCTTCCAAAACCTAGAAGAGCATATAATCTTTTTTTAGTTAAATTATCTAAATTCTTTAAACTGCCAAAAGTTCTTGGGCTTCCTTTGACAATAATGGTAGAACCTGCTAGTTTTTGTAATATTAAATGTCCTCTTTGCCCTACCGGAGCGGGCCTCATAAAAAGAAAACCTTTAATGTCTTTTAAAAATTTTAGAAAAATAATCGATGAAGTTGGAGATACAGCCATTCATCTTAGACTTTGGAATTGGGGAGAACCTTTACTTAACAAGGAAATTTATAAAATGATAAAATATGCTAAAAAAAAGAAAATTTTTGTAAATACAAGCACAAATAGTTTTTTCATAAATAAAGAAAATGCTAAACAAATTGTTGATTCTGGTCTTGATGAAATAATAATCTCGCTTGATGGGGCAAGTGAAGAAAGTTATAGAAAATATCGTCGTCGGGGAAGTTTTAAAAAAGTAATTGAAGCATTAAAAATTCTTGTAGAAGAAAAAAAGAAGAAAAGAAGAAAAAGTCCAATAATTAAAATACAATTCATTGTAATGAAACATAATGAACATGAAATGAAGAAAATTATGGAAATTGCAAAGGAAATAGGAGTTGATTCATTATTTTTTAAAAGTATTGGAACTATGGATAGAGAAGTTGAAGAAGATATAAAGAAATATTTACCAAGCAAAAAATTTTCTAGGAAAAAACAAGAAATAAAGAATATGTGTGATATAATTTGGGAAGAAATAACAATCAATACAGACGGTTCTGTAGTTCCTTGTTGCCATGATGCTCATAATAAATATATATTTGGCAATGCATTTAAAGAGAATATAAAGAAAGCTTGGAATAACAAAAGATATACACATTTCAGAAAACAAATATTAAAAAATAAAAAAGCCATTCCATTATGTATAAGTTGTCCAGGTAATAATAAGGAAGTTAAAATTGCCGAGATAAAATTAAATAGTTATAGATAATTATCTTTAAAAAGTTAAATTTCTTATAAATCCTAATGGCTGGGGAGAAAAAAGAGAAAAAAGAGGAAAAAAAAGAAGAGGAAATTGTAAGACAAAGAGAAAAGAAGATTTCTTCTTGGTTTAAGAAAAAAGGAAATATTTGGATTCTTATAATCTTAATTCTTGCTATTATCATCAGAATTTATTTCTTTGTACAAGTTCAAGGACAAGCAGTCTGGTGGGATGAAGCTGACTACCTTATCAAAGCAAAGTATTATGCAACAGGCCTTGCAAGATTCGAAGAATTTTCTCCAAGAAAACCATTATTAATGTCAGTATTTTTTGCAGGTCTTTATTTAGTCGGAGCAAATGAATTTGTTCTTCGGCTGACAATATTACTGATGTCTATTTTTGGAGTATATCTGACTTATCTTGTCGGTAAAAAGTTGTTCAATGAAAAAGTAGGATTAATTGCAGCAGCCCTGCTGGCAATATGGTGGCCACATTTATTTTATACCTATAGACTTTTACTAGATGTACCCATAATTCTCTTTGCTATGGGTTCTATATACTTTTTCCATGATTGGTATGAAAAACAAAAATTAAAACCCCTTATTATTTGTGGTATAATTACTGCCGTAGGTGTAATGCATCATTATTTTATTGCCTTGCTTCCAGTAGCTTATCTTTTCTTTCTTATAATAACAAAACGAGAAATTTTTAAGACAAAAAAATTTTGGATTGCAGTTATAATTGGGCTAGTTGTATTAAGTCCTTTTTTAATATGGATGTGGATACAATTTGGAAATCCATTACATTCTTTTATATCTTACTTTAAGACTTCTCCTTTTATGAAAGGATTTTGTGATGATCCTTATCCTTGCGGTTGGTCTGGTTACTTGACAAATACTCCTGGATTATTTGGATGGCAAATATTTAGTTTCTTTATATTTGGTCTTGCTATAATTTTAATGAATATCTTTTTGAGTTTTGATTTTATTCTAAAAGAGAAAGATAAAAAGAATCGTTGGAATTTTTTCAGTCTCATAATTATTCTTCTCCTTTTTTCTTTTTTAGCTACAATACAGAAAAACTTCGAAGATAGATATTTATTTATGATAATCCCATTGATGTTTATGATTACTGCTCAGGGGGCTTTATTTGTTTTCAAAAAATTGAAAAAATACAGTAAAATCATTATTGTTTGTGCTATACTCAGTTTATTTTTATGGGGGGCTTATTCTCAATTACAAACAGCTTCATCTATTACAGAATCAAAAAAGACATCATATATTCAGTTGAAACATGCTGGAGAATGGATAAATGAAAATATTGATGAACATGCAGTTATTTTTACAACCTCCAATCGACATCTTTTATACTATTCAGATAGAAATGTTTTTTTGACACCTGCCGAGGAACTCGCCAAAAATAGCAGTGCAGGATGTTATGAAATGGCAAATCATACTTATTATGGTCAGAGATTACTTGAAAAAAAAGAACCTAAATCGCTTGAATTAGATGCCCCCATAAGCTCTTGTTATTTTGCATTAACTGTTTTTGAACCATCAACTCCTGAATGGATTTATATGTGGCCATCAAATTATCCTGAAGAGTTTGAACCACTCCAAGCATGGTTCTTTGATCCAGAACAACAACAACCAGCAATAATAATATATAAAATGAATCGTTAATTCTTTCTCTTTCTTTTCATCTTTCCGAACCCAAGAATGCTCAGAGCAATTATAACCTCGATAATTATACAACATATTCTAGCGAATATAGAAAAGATTATTGCAATTCCTAGAGGCATATAAGGTTCAAGTAACAGACTAAGGGCTGCTTCTCTTACTCCTATTCCGCTCGGAGTCAAGAAACTTAAAAATCCTATGACCCAAGCCCCCTCATAAATCGCAGCAAATTTTAATAAAGAAATAATAGTTAAATTATAATTAAAAATAGACTTTAAAAGAAAAGCATAAGCAATTCCTTCTATAAGTTGGATGACCAAAACAATAATAAATAATATCAAAATTTTTGAATATTTTATTTTACTTTCTATTTTTGGTCTTTTTATTATCTTTAATCCAAAATTTATAATTGGAATAAAGATTTTTGGATGTAAAATTATTAATCCTAAAGGAATTAAGATAAAGATAAAATAGCTAGTACTTGTAGCTGAAAAAATAATGTAAGCTAAAAATATTGTCAAACAAGCAATAACTATTAAACTTAATTCAAGACTAGTCGCAATCAGGTTTTTTGTTCTTGGAATTCCTTCTTTTTTTCCAACTTCAGTTCTACCAAGGACAAAAGCAACATTTCCAGGAATATATCTAACGAGTTGTGCTGAATGCCACACCTTCAATATCTTGCCATATTTTAGTTTTTGTCCAACAAGTCTTAAACTTAAATCCCAAATAAAGGGAGCTATAAAATAAAATAATCCAATTATGACAACAAAAAAAATTATATATAAAATATCAAAAGAAAAGGTATATTGTTTTAATTCATTCCATCTTGTATATAAATTATAAAAAATAAAAAAAGCTACAATAAGGATAATTATAATCATCCCAATTATTTTTACTTTTTTCTTTAATTTTATCATCTTATAAATAATATATATTTTATATCCATAATCCTTTTTAAACCTCCTTATTTCTTTTCTGTATGAAAATACTAGTTACTGGCGGTGCAGGTTTTATGGGAAGCCATCTTACTGATGAGTTAATCAAAGCTGGAAAAGAAGTAGTTGTTTTAGATGATCTAAGTGGAGGTTTTAGAGACAATGTAAATCCAAATGCAAAATTCATTGAAGGGAGTATAATTGATTATGGTCTTGTTAAGAAATTATTTGAAGAAGAAAAATTTAATTATGTTTTTCATCTTGCCGCTTATGCAGCAGAAGGATTGAGTCACTTCATTAGAAGATTTAATTATAAAAATAATTTAATTGGGAGTATTAATTTAATAAATGAATCAATTAAGAATAATATTGAATGTTTTGTATTTACATCTTCTATTGCAGTTTATGGAGCTAACCAATTACCTATGAAAGAAGAAACTCTTCCATTACCAGAAGATCCTTATGGAATTGCCAAATTAGCAGTTGAACAAGATCTTAAAGCAGCCAAACACATGTTCGGTTTAGATTATATTATTTTTAGGCCACATAATGCATATGGTGAAAAACAAAATATTGGAGACAAATATAGGAATGTTGTGGGAATATTTATGAATCAGATTATGCAAAATAAGCCTCTTACTATTTTTGGAGATGGAAAACAAACAAGAGCTTTTTCCTATATTGGAGATATTGCCCCAATAATAGCAAAATCAATAAAAGTTAAAAAAGCTTATAATGAAATTTTTAACATAGGTGCAGATACCCCATATGAAGTTAATTATTTAGCAGAAACAGTTAAAAAACACATGAATTCTCCCAATCACGAAATGACTTATTTAAAAGCAAGAGACGAGGTGGTTGATGCTTATTCTGCTCATGATAAGGTAAAAAAAATATTAGGTTATAAAACAACTGTCAATCTTGAACAAGGAATCCAAAAAATGGCTGAATGGGCCAAAGCTGTAGGTCCAAGAAAAAGCAAGGGATATGATAATATTGAAATAATGAAAAATATGCCCCCAAGCTGGTTACAAGCACTTAAGGAAAATGATTAGAAATTGATTCTTTTACTTTTTTACCTATTTCTTTTGTACAAAAATTTTCATTGAATAATTTATGTCCTTCTTTTCTTATTCTGTCTCTTAATCTTTTGTCTTTTTTTAAAAGTAAAATAGAATCTGCGATAGCTTTTGGATTAGCCATCCTACACAAAACACAATTTTTTTTATTTTTTAAATTCATTTCTTTTGCAGCAATAGAATCTCCTGTTATTAATGGCAATCCTAAAGCTAAAATTTCATAAGCTTTATTTGGAACAACTCTTTTTGCTTTATCAGTGTTCCCAAAAATACCCAATCCTATATGCGCTTTTGATACATAAGAAGGAAGTTTTTGATAAGGAATAAAATTTGTGAATTTTATATTTTTAATACCTAATTCTTTTGATAATTTAATGATTCTTTTATAAGTTTGTCCTCCCCCCCCAATTATTTCAAATTTTATTTTTTCACATTCTAAAATTTTTGCTGCCTTTATAATATATTCTATTCCTTGAAGAGGAATAAATTTTCCCCAAAAAATGATTGTAAATACTTTTTCTTTCTTGACTTTTCTTGGGTAAAATATATTTTCATCTGCTCCTATTGCTATAAAATCAAACTTTTCTTTTTTGATATTGAATTCTTTAGAACAATATCTTGTATGTACGGGGGTATCTAAAAAGATTAAATTTGAAAATTTATAAGAGAGGGTTTCAATAAAATGTAATATTTTAGCCATATAACTTTCTTTTTTTAACATTTTTCTGTCATTTACAAGCGAATCATATAAGGAATAATAAGCGTCAAAAACAAGTGGTTTCCCGTCGATTAATGATAAAAGTTTGGCAAGGAATATATCAAAATGTCCTAAATAACCAACAAAAATAATATCATACGGCCTGTTTTTTAAATATTTAAAAAAAAGTTTTATATATGAAATAAGGAAATTAGATAATATCTTTATTTTTTTTATCACCCCAAGATTTACTTTATGTTCAGACTTCCATGGATCTTCATTACATTCAATTATCTTGGTATTATTCTTTTTTAATCCGCTAATAATTACTCTATTTCTAGAATAATTTTTTTCATATGTCCCAAAATAACATATCTTCATTTTATTTTAGAATTCTTTTTATTCTAGGTTTTTCAGGTCTTTTTCTTGCTATCATCTCCCCCAAAAGACCTAGACTAATCAATTGAATCCCTACAACAAGTAAAAGTATCCCCAATAATAATAACGGCATATTATTAGCAAGACTATATCCTATAATCCACCTTATTAATAAAAACAAACATATGATGCCTCCAATAAAACTACTCAAAAATCCCAAGCTCCCAAATAAATGTAGAGGTTTAGCTGAGAATCTCGTCAAAAATTTGACTGTTATTAAATCAAAAATTCCTCTCATTTTCCATACACTATATTTAGTTTTTCCATATTTTCTTGGCAGATTACTTACTTTTATTTCACATATTTTACAATCTTGCCATGCCACCAAAGCAGGGATATATCTATGAAGAGAACCATATAAATTTAACTTTTTTGCTATTCTGGCCCTATAACCTTTGAAAGGACAGTTAAAATCACGAACTCTGACTCCTGTTATTCTAGCTGATAAAAAATTATAAAACCAAGACAAGAAAGAAAACATTTTCTTTCCCTTCCATTTCTTAATTTTGCAACCATTTACAAAATCATATCTTTTCAACATTTCCACAAAATAGGGAATCTCCTCAGGATCATCTTGAAGGTCAGAATCCATGGTTATAATATAATTCCCAGAAGCAATATTGAATCCTTCTTGTAATGCGGCAGCCTTTCCAAAATTATGCTCAAAACTTATTACTTTGACTTTCCTATCTCTTTTATGTAATTTTTCGAGAATTTTTAAACTTCCGTCATTAGAACCATCATCAACAAAAATAATCTCATAATTATAATTATTTTTCTTCATTACTTTTGTTGTTTTTTTATAAAGTTCTGGAATGCTTTCAACCTCATTGAATGCTGGCAATACAATCGAAATTTTTTTCTTATTTTTCCCTTTCATTTTTCAATAAAATCTGGAGTTCTTCCAATCTTTTTATTTTACCATTTCTTGTCCCTGGGTGAACTATTATTTCTCCTTCTTTTACCTCATTTAGAAATCTATTTAATTTTTTGTGAGATGTTTCATGACTATCTATAATTTTTATATAATTTTTTAATGCTTTCTTTTTATTTCTAGGATAAAATAATTTTAATCCTAATCTGTTTAATAAACCAATATCTATATTTTTACTTAATCTTAACCTCAAATCATGCTTTTTTACCAATTTAACAACAATATCAAAAATTGGAGGAAACATGTGGATATGTTTATGACTATCAACATGAACTGCATCTACATCTTTTTTAATGTTAAGAATCTGTTGTTCAAATTCTATTTCAAGCTTTCTCCCAAATTTTTTACTGAATAAACTTTTTATGAATAATAGATAAACTGGCCCTTTTTTACATAGATGAATACCGCAAGGGATTCCATGTTTTTTCACAGATTCTATTGCATGCTCCTTTTCTGGGCCATTTATAATGCTCACGCTGGTGATAGCTCCCTGTTTATATGCTTCAATAATTCCTTCATTAATTTCCTTAGTCATACCAAAATCATCAGCGTTAATTATAAGAGCCATTTTAATTTCATAATTAGTTATTTTATTTAATTTTTAAATTTATATTGCCAAGATTACAATTATTGCAAGAATTATTTCGAAAAGCCATAATGAAAAGACAACCTCCGGCTCATAAACTTTTTTATCTTTTTTTATCTTTTTTATGAATCTTATAGCAAGATGTTCTAAACCATATATTTTAGCATATGGTTCTGTAATACTTCCATCTTTATTAGCTATAGCAAAAGACTCTTTTTTCATTTTCCCCCTCCCCTTAAGAATTAATTCTATAAAAAAAGGAATAAATAAAATAAGAGCAGCTCTTTCAATATTTCCAACAATTGCAATACAGGCAACTAAGGAACCTACAATATAACTTAAAGTATTTCCGTCAAATACTTTCGCAGGAAATTTATTAAAAATTAAAAAAGCAAGCAATGCAAAAACCATACAAAAACAGATTATAGAAATCCAACTATTTCCTTGAATCCATGTTATAATCCCCAATGCAGCTAAGATAATTGTTCCTAGTCCTGTTTGTAGCCCATTATAACCTCCAAGCATATTAAATCCATTAGCAGCACCAGTTATTGCAATTGGAATTAAAAATAAAGGATAAAAGAGACTAAAATTAACAGGACCAACAAATGGCACAAACATTATGCTTCTTCCACTATTTATAACAATAAGAGGAATTGCTGCTATTAAACATAATAAGGGCCTCTGCCACTTTCTTAGGCTTAATCTTCCCAAAACATCATCTAGAAATCCGATAAAGCCGATTATTAAAACAACCCCTAGTATCGCAAGGATCTCAATTCCATTTACCAAACTTTTAAAAATAAAAGTTTTTAAAGCAATATAAAAGAGCAGACCAAATAAAAATCCAGCTAACACTGTTATGCCTCCAGCAGTTGATATTATTGGTTTTTTATATTTATTCATATCTCTCACTGCTAAATTAGCTCTTTTTGCAACACGAATCCAATAAGGAGTAAATAAGAGAGTTACAAAAAAACTTATTGCAAAACATAAAAGTAAGATAAATTCCATTTTGATTTATTTTATTCTTTTTATAATTATGATAAATATAAACTGATGTCAGGGAAAACTGTTTCAAGATATTCTGGTTTAAATTCAATATCTTCTGGATAATTTACATCCCATATTTTTATTGGCCCTAGCAAATTTCCCCGATAAAGAGCAATTTCATTAATCTCTAAACTAAATTGTTTTTCTATATCTTGCAGGATTGTATCAGGTTCATTATATGCTAATTCAAAGTTTTCTCCCTCATTTAAAAGATAAAGATGTACCCAAAGAGCTTTCATTGCTCTATTATTCAAATACAATCCAGCTCCGATGTTATTTATTCCATCGTCATCTATCTTTGGTATGATATATAAGCAAGATTGTAATGAATCTCCACTACTAAAGTCATGTAATCGGCCATTCACATAAAGATATCTCATAGGTACTCTAACTTGTTTGCTTCCATAAATTAAAATTGCTTCTGGCTGTACAACTTCAATAGTATTTTTAGTAGTTACTACAACTGCCCCAATTCCTGCTTTTCCTGCTGGGAATAAATCTCCATCCCATATAAAATCATCACTCAACATTGTCCCACCAACATAAACATACATTATTTCTTCCCTTGTCTCTTGAGTTTGTTTTTCATCAAGGGAGAAGGTGGGTATCCAATTGTATTTATCATAATTAGCATCACTACCAATGCTCGAATAAGCAGTATATTTTCCAATTTCAGTTGAGTCAATTAATAGATGAGTCACATTATGCGCATATAAAAATTCAAGAGCTTCTTGTTCTGTTTCTCCAGTAAGGACATGTCTTCCAAAAAGATGATTCCAATATCCAAAAGCATTTCCACCATCCAATACAGTCGCTCTTTCACCTATTGTCTGAATCCAATACCCATAATCCCACCAATGTGAGAATACAGCCTCTTCACTAGTATTTTCCCTAACCCAAGACATTGCTCTTTGCCATTGAATATTATAATACCCAGGAATAGTATATCTTGCTTCATTAGAACTTGTTTGGGCAAATGAAATAAATGAAAGTAGAAGTAAAACAATGACTAGTGCTGTTGCACACCAGAACAATATTTTAGAAAGATACTCTTTGTTTTTCCACGCATATTGTGGTAATTTAACAGCAATTGCAGAAACCAAGATGGCAGCAGGTTGCGACAACATTAAGAATAATCTTATTGCTCCACGAGCGGAAATGGCCATCCAGAAAAACCACAAAAGTAAGAATATGAGATTTATATTAAAACTAGCAAACTTCTCAAATTCCTCTTTATCCTTGTAATAAGTTTTTACATAAACACAAAGAAAAACAAGAGCAAATAAAATGAATCCCCCAAAATAAACTACTTGACTGAGATTACTAACACCATTTAATGTTGAATTAGCAGAATGCCTGGAAAAAATTAAGGCGAGTAGCATTAAAGCATAACCTCCAGTTAATATAATTTTATTTTTCAATTTTAATTTTCTCATGGCTTCAAAGAAAAATAAAATGGAAGCAAAAAAGAATATCCAAAAGAAATTTAATCCAAACTGACTCTTCCAAGAATCAAAATATGGTTGATTATTCTCAGCAACTGTTAATGTAAGCCTGTCTATTCCCATTGGATGCAACAGTGAAGTAGTTGCTGAACTGATACTTGAAGTGATATAGCCCGGACCAAATAAAATTAATACTAAAACAATTGAAATGATCAATCCAATTACAATTGTAACTAATGCAGGAGGAAATTTATCTTTAATTTTTAACATTTTTTCAGCTTTTTTTCTGAAAAATAGATGTATGGCCATGAATACAATACTTAGAAAAGCAAATAAACTTAATATATTCCCAAAAAATGAAAGGAAGGTTTGAAATCCCTGACTTCCAACTCCAAAGAGCATAGTAAAAACAAACCACGCAGCATATAAAATAAATATCTTTTTATTAACTTTATTTAATAATAACATTGCAAAACCAAATAAACCAATTACAATTAACACAAAGTTTACTCCACCCCATACCTGAGCTAACAATCCTGTAGAAATTCCAGCGAGAATACCAAAAATTAAAACTTTTTTATTTTTTCTAGAATTATATCCATAAATAAAAAACATAAAAGCGAGAAAGAAAAAGAAAATTCCCATGCTTTCCTTTTCTGGGATTCCAGCAGTCATTCTATGCAACATTGAAGGAATAAAAGCAATAAAAGCTGTCGAAACAAGAGCTATTATCTCTTTATATTTGCTTTTATCAAACAATTTTCTAACAAGAAAAAAGAAAACTATAAGCGCTAGAGCAAAGAAAATTACTGGAAAGATAATCGCTGCATATTCTATAGTAATATCGGGATTGAAAAAACTTAAAAATTTATATAAATAAACAATACTATAAGGCAGCAGCCTTGTCTCTATTCCAGTATTAAATCCCAAAGGAACATTACGCATTGTATCAATTTCAGGAAGAGATCCTTCTGTTGCTATTGTTTTAGCATATCTAAGAAATAAAAATGGATCAAGGTCAGGACCAAGAGTATATTCTCCAGTGGTCTCATCTATGAGATAAGGAACATTACTCGTTCTAATAGAAACAACAGTAATCACAAGAGCAATCAACAAAATTAGATAAATCCATTTAAAGTTCTTGCCCTTAAAAAAAGAAACAACTTTTTCTTTTCTTTCTTTCAGAATTTCTTCAGTTGATTTGTTTGATTCTTCTCTTTTTTCTTCGATTTTTGTTTCTTTTTCTTCATCCTCAGCCATTTTAATTTATTTATTCCACGCCTTTTATATTTTTTGAATTTAGGATGTTCTTTTATCTTATTCACGTTTTCTTTAATCTCCCTCATCTTTACAGAAGTCACTAATAAGAAAAGGAATAGTAATACATTGACTAAGATTAATATTCTAAGATATTGAGTAAGGGAATTGTGGAATAAACACAATAATACAATTTCGAGCACACAAAATACTGCTGGTAAAAATATGAATTTTTTTCTGTCTATTGCAAGATTATACAAGGCAATAACATTCGACAAGGCAAGAAAACCCATTGCAATTGCTTCATATTTAATAAAATTAGCTATTGCTAGATATTTTGAACCTAATATCAAACCAACAATAAATTTAGGGAATAATGCCAAAAGAATGACCCATAATGCAGAAGGAAGCAAAATCAAGAGAAGAGATTTATAAAGCAAATCTCTATGCTCTTTTACTTTTTTTAGATGATGTTTCTCAGCCACTAAAGGAAACATGACTTTAGTAACTGCAATTGAAATGAAAAATAAAATAGTTCCAAGTGTAGAAATAGCTGCATAAAAACCAGCATATATTGGAGAGAAGAAATGTTTAGCAATCAATACATCAACACTTGACATTGCAGTCAAAAATAATACAACAAACAAGAATGGGAAAAAATATTTATATATGGGAGAACTCTCAACTTTTTCTTCATCACTTTCCATAATTTTCTTAAGTGGAATGAAACCAAAAGCAATTGCTAAAGCTACGGATAAAGGAATAGCGACTATAGCTCCATAGACCCCTAAACCAACAAAAACGAGCACAACTGCAATCACCAGTTTCAAAATCATTTCAATAGAATTGTTCATACCAAGAGCAACGAATCTATTAAGTCCTTGAAGAGTGCCATGAATTATTGGTAGTAAAAATATAAACGGAATTGTCAGAGAAGCTACGATTATATGCCATACATCTACATGTAAAAAACCACTAAGCCATGTTGGTGCAATAATAATAACTAAGAATAATGCAGGCAGAGAATAAAAAAATAGTTTTTTAAAAGATCTCTTAAACAAATTTTTTATCTTGCCATATTCTTTTTTTGTTTTAAAAATAGCTACATATTTTGAAATCACAAATCTGATTGTTTCAGTAGGTACAGAAAAAATATAAAGTAAAGCAATTAATGAATAAAGCAAACCATAATCTTGTTGGCTTAACATCCTAGCCATAGCAAAGAAAAATAAGTAAGAGGCAATTGCAACTAAACCAGAAGTCATCCATAATGTAAAAGTATGTCTGCTTATACTTCCCTTTTTCATATTTTACTAAAATAGCATAGGTGTTATAAATACTTCGATGAAAGCAGCAAGGACTAGAACAAGAAAAGCAAGAATAATAAGATCAATAGAATCTTCGAGAATATGCCAGAATTTTTCATGTTTAAATTCATGTTTGATCATTGCGACACTTATGATTCCCCCTGCAAGAGCAGCAATAAAATAAGAACCTATTTCAGGCAAGCCATGAATCATATAACGGAGAAATCCCAGTGGCAGCTGAGCAATATTATTTCTTGCAAAAATTCCTATGGCTACACCTATAACACTTGCATTCCAAGCCAAGATAAAGATTGCTCCCGCTCCAAACAACAATGAAAATAAAATACAGAAAATTAGGACATAGAAATTATTAGAGAGAATGGAAGCAACACGATTCATACCATCATTAAAACTTGGTGCAATTGCTCTAGTTGAGATATCAAGACTTCCCGCAACACACCCCTCAACATCATTTGGCATGTTTATTGAACAAAAAGTCTGAAGTTGTGCATCAAAATTAGTTTCAACATAACTTCTAGGCAATACAACATATGCAACAGAAAAAGCTACAATAAATCCCAAGAACAAGAACATTAATGCACTAAGAGCCTTGCCATGCTCTTTAAAAAGTGTTTTCTCTTTTTTAATTTCTTCATCTTTTTTTTCTTCAAGCTTGATAATATAGAACATAAAAGGAATAGAGAACATTACAGTGAAAGTTATGACAAGTATGCTAATATGTTTATTAAAGACAAGATTGTTCCCAAAAAGAAAATTAGCAACTAGGATAGAAACAGATGTATACAACAACCCTATAAAAAACATTTCCCAGGGTTTTCTCTCAGCTCTTTTTGGATTAATCAACTCTTCAAACATGCTTAAAAACCTCCTGCTTTTGGCATGTCAAAAACCTTCGCTTTTTTAACATAAATAAAAAAGGCAAATGAATTTTAAAAACCTTTTTATATACTCTACACGTACTAATTTTATGAACAGGTTCGATAGAATTTGTAAGCAGATAAAAGAGGTTAAAATACAAGGAGCACAGAATGTAGCTAAAGCTGCAGTCCTAGCTCTACAGTATAAACACGACAAGGCAGCAATAAAAAAATTAATAAGCCTGAGACCTACAGAACCAATGTTGAGAAATTCATTAAAGTTTGTTTTTTCTCATATGGATATCAAAGAGGGAATCAAAGATGCCCTCAGGCATTTTGAAATGTCAAAAAAAATAGTTCCAGAACTTGCATCAAAACTCATAAAAAATAATTCAACAGTTTTCACTTTTTGTCATAGTTCTACTGTCATAAACACCCTCAAGCATGCAAAAAGAAAAGGAAAAAAATTCCAGGTCATACAAACAGAAACAAGACCATTGTTCCAAGGCAGAATTACAGCAAGAGAATTAGCAAGAGCAAGGATAAAAACAATTCATGTAGTAGACTCAGCTGCAAGAGTCGCTTTAAAGAAAGCTGATATAATGCTCATTGGTTGTGATGCTATCTCCACAACCCGCGTCTACAACAAGATAGGAAGTGAAATGATGGCACTCATGGCTGACCATTATGGAATTCCAGTTTATGTTCTAACAGATTCTTGGAAATTTGATCCTGAGACTATTTATGGAGTAGAAAAAATTGAAGAAAGAAGTCCTAAGGAAATTTGGCCTAATGCACCAAAAGGTGTAAAAATAAATAACTTAGCTTTCGAGGCTATAGATCCACAACTAGTGAAAGCAATAGTTACAGAATTAGGGATTTTTATGAAAAAATCTTTTATAGCTGAACTCAGAAGAAATTATCCATGGATGTTTTTATAATTCTTCTTTTTCTTTTTCTATGATTTAAATTCAAATTAAGCACTTGTAGCCTTAAGTATAGATAATCTAAATACATTATCTGCTATTTTACTTTTTTGTTTTTCTCCAATAGAAGCATATAAATCAGACACCAAATATAAAAGAGCATCATTATCTTTACAGATTTCTATGAAATCTTTTATTTCATTTTTTCTATTTAGTGTTGGATATTCATATTGTGATTCTATAAGACTCAATCCTTTTAGTTCCAATGCATAACAAATTTCTTCTTTGATTGTATTTCCCATAAAACTTCAAACAAAAAACCCTTTATAAATCTTACTCCCTGTTACCATTATATAGTTATTACTCATCCTCATCATTTGCCTTATTATTATCCTTTTATCCTTATTCTTGTCCTTTTGATAACCTTATTAAATTTGATTAACCTCGGCTTTTTCTTGAATTTGTTTTTCTAGAAGTTGAATATTCAATACCATATTATTTAATTCTTGCATAACAAGATTTCTCACATTCATAACTTGATCAGTCCTTTTTTTAACAAATTGTTTAGCTTCTTCAGGACTTTTTTTCAAAACAATTTTAGAACCAATATTAACAAAAATCTCATTTGTATCTTTGAGAATTGACTTAACAAAAATGCCTTGACCTACTTGTGAGAGAGATTCAGAATCTTTTTTCTTCTCTAACTTTTCAATCTCATTAATATTATTCTCAAGAACCTGGAGTTCAGCAGCTTGCTGTTCAATTAAAGTCAGTTGCTGCTGCATTTCTTTGAATCTTGCATCTAAAATATTCATTTCAAGAACCATCTGCTGAAGTTCTTGTTGTTCTTGTTGGTTCATTGGACTCATTTTATTTATTTATAAGTTCTATTAATTTTATTTCATCTCTATTAATTTCAAATTTTCCTATAAATTGTTGTGTAGTATTACATTCTTTTGAAAGAAAAGGGGTTTTAAAATATTCCGAAAGAATAGCCCTAACCACGCCGTCGTGAGTAACTAATAATATGTTTCCTTCTTCCTTCCCTGATAAATTTTTTATAAAAGATAAAGTTCTATTTTTCATTATGTTAAAACTTTCTCCCTTAGGAAAAATAATATCTGGATTATTCACATCAAAAATTTGTTCTATCAATTTTGAAGGTTTTCCATTATATTCCCCAAAATTTCTTTCTCTTAGTTCATATGATGGCATCATTTCAATTTTAAGATATTTATTTATAATTTCACTTGTTTCTATACATCTACCTAAATCACTGGTATAAATCTTTCTGATTTCTTTTTTTTCTAACTTTCTTCCTAGCTGATCAGCATCATATTTTCCTTTTTCACTTAATTTAGAATCTTTATGTCCTTGTGCAATCTTTTTTATATTCCAAATTGTTTGAGGATGTCTTACAACATAAGCTATCATTTTATTTCAGAAATTCTTGAATATTTTATTAAAAATTAAACTAAATGCAAAACTAAATGCAATATAACATAAAAACCATCCAGCTCCATCTCCAATTAATGGGAGATTTGTGCCCCAAGTTACAAGATTTCCTACAGCTGCACTTGCATAAAGACTTCTTAATCCAGTGAATATAAGAATTAAAGGCAAGAAGGTTATTAACATTGGCTTGAAAGACATTTTCAACATCTCAGAACTTAATTTCATCATCTCCTTATTTATCTCCATTATCTTATCCTTATCTTTTTCTTCCTTAGCTTTCTGTTGCAATTCTTTTTGTTTAGCTTTTATCTCTTTCATCCTTGCCTGATTTGTCAATTTTTTATAGACAAAAGTAAGTATAGAAGTAATAAAAAGAGAAAAGACAATTATACTGGGTAAGGGTTGTGCTTGAACAAAATTAATTAGCCATTCCATTTTATTTATTTTTTATTTTATCTGATTTATTTATATTTATCTATATTCTTGTTTAATATTATTTATAAATCTATTCTATCGTTTTATCTTATTATTATCTTATTATTTTCTATTATTTTAAAAATTTTCTCACTGCAGGATGAGCATCCATTGCATGTTGCTGTGCTATTTCTTCATAGAGCCTATAGATAATCATTACAGCAAGTAATATAGCAGTTCCTCGAACTAGAGCTCCAGTTATATCTGCTAAAGCAGCCAGCAGACCGACTGCTGCTCCCCCCATTATTGTTAATGGTAAAATATATCTTGAGAGTATAGATTCAAGAACACGGCGATCTCGTCTAAATCCTGGAACTTGTAGTCCAGAAGATAAAATCTGGTTAGCCTGGCTTTTAGCATCCATTCCACTTGTATTTACCCAGAATATAGCAAACATTGTAGCTGCAAGGGTCATAAATAAAGCATAACTCAATGACTGCCAAACCATTGTTGCTTGAAATGATCCTTTAATAAAATGCTCAATAATTCCTCCAGGCGGAGCACTTAACCAGAAAGCTAGCCCACTTATGGGTGTTCCTTGACTAAAACTTCCGAGGAATGTGGGGTGGTTGGCCCATTTTTCTGCAAGTGTCGCCACAAGCTGGAGATTTGCATGAAGAGCTGCTGCGAGTATAACTGGAATATTACTAGTATAAAAGAAAGCAAGAGGCCATCTTATTCCGAAACCACGAATTCTTCCAAAGGAAAGTGGAACCTCTACTTTAATAGATTGAGTATAGACTACTACCATAAAAATAGCAATTGTTGAAGCAATTGCAGCAAATGCAGCAGTAGCAGCAATTGTGTCTGCATTAATTATAGCAGCAACAAGGACAGGAATTTTTCCTACAGGCTGAATAATATTATTAGGTCCAATAAATCCAAATGCCTTTGTGAATAATTGGAGGGAAACCCCGCCAACAATGAATAATCCTACACCAGAACCAAAACCCCATTTACTGATAACTTCATCCATAAACATAATCATGACTCCACCAAAAAAGAGTTGTAAAATCAAAAGACCCTGAAGACCTGGGGCAGCTTGTAGACCTCCCATTAAAACATAAACAGCTGATTCAAAAATAATGAAAATTATAATTAAAATTTTCTGTAAGCCTTGGAAATATTTCTTACCTTCTGGACTTGTCATATCAATATTCAACAATTTTGAACCTACGAGTAACTGCAAGACAATAGATGCAGTTACAATTGGTCCAATTCCAAGGGAAATAACTGAACCAAAACTAGCTCCAAAAATAATGCCAAGATATTCAAATTGCTGAAGAGCATTTTCAGTCATTCCAAATAAGGGAATATTAGAAAGAATGAAAAAAGCAGCAAGAATAATAAGAGTCCATTTAAATTTGACTCCAAAACCTAATCTTTTTTCTTTTGGCCCCTTTACTTCAGGCAAAATCATTAATATATCCTTTATTTTCATTCTACAAAGTTAAAAATTTAAAAAGTTAAATTTTTCTTATCTTTTCTTATTTTTTCTTTCTTCGGTTTTTCTTTTTGTTTTTTCTCTTCTTTCATTCCAATTTTTATTGCTTTTCCACCACTAGCAATAATCTTCTTTTCCGCTTTCTTTGAAAATTGATTAGCATAAATTGTTATTGGTTTTTTTAATTGACCTCTGCTCAAGACTTTGAAGCCTTTTAATTTAACTTCCTTCCCCTCATATTTTTTTTCAATATCTCCAAGATTAATAACATCAAGTTTTTTCTTTCTTGACTTGAATCCATGCTTGCCAAAATAACCAGGCATCTCTTTTAAAACTGTTAGTTTTCTTTGGCCAGCCATCTTTCCTGTTCCAGCCATCCCACTACCACGCTGGCTTCCTTTGCCTCTATGTTTCTTCCTGGCTCCATATCCACAACTTCTTTTCCCCCTGAGCCTCGAACGTTTTGATCTTTTTCTTGCTTTTATCATTTTCATTCTATTTTATTCATTTTTATTGTCATTATTACAACATCTTTAAGATTAATTTATTTATTTCTTTACCTTGGTTTCCAAGTGTTCCTTTAGGCCATTTTCTTTTTGTACTTTTCTTGAAACCACCAAGAGGAGGATGTAATCTAAAAAAAGGTTTAATGCCTAAGTCTTGTAATTTTTTCTTTCCCACAATGAAATTAGTTATATCATCTTCATTTATCTTTTTCATCTTATTTTTTGGTTGAGCTCTTTTTTCAATAAGTTGTTTGAAAGTTTCTTTGCCAAGTTCACCATATGCAATATAATTTTCAACTTTTTTTACCATCCCCATATTTTTTTCTGTATCTTCGATAATAACACAAACATTTTTCTTTCTAAGTCTAAGCATGCTCAAGGTATCACTTATTTTCTTCTCAACTTTTACTAAACCCTTAATCCTGATTATTGCGATTTTCATTTTGTTTTTTCTTTATATTTTATTTAATTTTATTCAGCGAATTTATCTAATTTTTGTAAAGCTTTGATTACAGCTTTAATCATATTAAATTTAGTTTTTGTATGACCATAACTCTTGCTATATATGTCTTTTATTCCAGCAAGTCTAAGAACTTTCTTAACTTCATCATCAACAGCTAAACCTGTTCCTTTTGGTGCAGGAATTAATTTGATCCTGACACTTCCTGTTTTTCCTTCAACTTCAATTGGGATACTATGTAATTCATTACAAGTACAATCAAAACTCCCGCATCCCCTTTTAACTTTAATAATACTTAATTTTGCTTTCTTTATTGCTTTTTCTTTTGAAGGCAAGGTTTCTTTTGCCTTTCCTCTTCCAATTCCAACAAATCCATTTCTATCCCCTACTACTGCCATACAGCTGAAGTGTGGGACATTCCCTTCTGAACTCTTTTTTTGAGTTTGTCTCCATATTCTTCTTTTTCCTCCTCCAAACTTTCCTTTTGCTTGACCAATGAGTATGATATCTGATTCAAGATCTGGAAGTAATTTATCTACTATCTGCCATTCTAAGATTTTAAGACCTTTAATAAAAATCTCATTCATATCTTTTATTTTTCCATCCCTAACTTCTCTTCCAAGCCTTGTTTTTGGTATCCAGCCTGAAATATCTTCCTTCATTCTTTCTCTTCCCCTATTTCTCCAATTCTTTTTTCTTGTTTCTTTTGCTTCTACTTCTGATTCTTTTTGTTCCCTCATATCTTTCTTATCTTGTTTTTCTTTCTTTACCATTTCATTTCACTGCTTTTAATTTATTTTTTATTTCCTCAAAATTTTTAGATATTATATCCCCATTTTTTAGAATATGTTTTCCAGAGATTCTTTTTTCATTAGGAAGTATCTTTTCTGAATGGGGCACTCCAAGTCCAGCATCAATAACTCCCTTTAGAGCAGCATAAACTTTAGATTCTTTTGATGAAGCAATTAATCCTGTGTCCAGTATGGCTTTTTTTATTCCTTTTTCCTTTGCCTTTTTACCAAACAATAATCCAGTTAAGTAACATGCTGGTAAGTTTTTAAAAGAAAATTTCCATCCTAGTTTGGATAATTCTTTAGAATTAACTCCAAAAATTGTTAAATCTTGAGCTTCCTTGCTCTTTACTATTTGGATAGTAATATATCTATTACTCTTTCTGATAACAAGTCTAGGAAAATTACTTTTTAATAAAGCTATTCTTGCTTTATAATCTGTTTTTCCCTCCCTTCTTCTTCTTACCCTAACTTTGATTAATCTTGCCATTTTTTCTTATCCTTTTTCTTTCTTTTGGATTAAATATTCATTTATTGTTTTTTGACTAGTTAAATGCCCAGCTTTAATTAATTTTCTTAATTTATTATGTTTTTTAGAATCAATTTTCTTTTGTTTTTTTAATGTTTTTAAATAGTTTCTCAATTTTCTTATTTTTTTTACGTATTTTTGCTTTCTCTTGTTTATTTTCTTTTTTATCTTTCCAGTTCCTCTTTTCCTTCCTTTTTTCTTTCTTTTCCTTCTTGTTTTACCTGCTCTTGCTTTAACTCCTTTTTCCATTTTTTTCTTTATTGCTTTGTCCTTAATCAATTCCCTGATATCTTCTGAGATGATTGCTTCTTTTATGTCTTCTATTCTATCAGGATCTATCCAAACTTTATTCTTCCCTATTTGCATAATCCTTGCTGCAAGCTTTTTTTGTAATCTTAAGGTTTTCATTTTTCTTTTTTAATTTCTTTATCTTTTTTAATATGTTTTTTAATTTCTTTCTTGATATTTTTTAATTGTAATTTTTTCTTTTCTATCCTCTCCAATATTTCCTTTCTTTTTCTCTTCCCAATTTTTTTTGAAATAATTATGATATTTTTATCCGTTGCCTTTGAAAGATCATTGATATTCCTAATTAATAAGGGTTTTAATCCCCCAATCATCCCCCTCATTTTTCTTGGAGTCCTATATCCTATTCCTGGTTCCCTATCAAATCCTTTTTCTTTCTGTCTTATTTTATTGTGTCTGCCTCTAGCCCTCCTCCATTTTTGTCTCTTTTTGCTTCTCTTTCCAAGTTTTAAAAGTTTCTTTGTTCCTCTCCTCAAAAATTTTCTTCTTTTCTTTTTCTTTTCCATTTTGTTTCTATCCCTGTTTTCTATGTTTTCTTCCTTTTTCTTTTTTAATTATCCATATTCCATCTTGAAAGATTCTTCGATCATATCCTCTTATCTTAGTTATATTTTCAATTTCTGCAGCCATCCTTCCAGCTCTTTCTTTATCAATTGAAGTTACTTCAATAATATTTCCTTTTATTTCAACTTCTACTCCTGAAAGAACTTTTAAGACTCTATCTTTATTTTCTCCAATAAAATTCTTAATCACAAAATTATCTCCCTCAATCTTAACTGTTATTGGAAAATGAACAGAGCAGATTTCTAATTTATAAAGATATTTTTTCATCACCCCTTGAGTCATATTTTCAATCCTGCTTACAATAGTTCCCATAATCTTTTTTTCTTTTTTAGATGTTTTTTTACAATAAACTTCAATCTTCTTATCTTTTTTTTCAACAAGGATATTCTTTTTGAACTTGATATTACTCTTTATTTCTCCAAGAGGACCTTTTACATTAAAGAAATTTCCCTCTATCTTTACTTCAACTTCTTCTGGAATTTCAACAATTTTTTTGATTTCTCTCTTCATTTTAACATTACATTAAAAACAATAACACAATAGATTCCCTCCAATTTCTTTTTCTATTGCTTCTTTATGATTTATTACCCCTTTACTTGTGGAAACAATTAATGTTCCAAATCGTCTTGATGGAAGATATCTTCGGATATATTTATCAAATTTATCTTTCTTAACAAAAAATCTAGGTTTTATAGCTCCACATTTATTTAATTTTCCAATTTTAATAATGATTTTCTTAAACTTTCCTTCTTCTATTTCATAATCTTTGATATATCCTTCTTTCTTCATTATTTTTAAGACTTCAAGAATTAATTTTGAACACATGCCAAAAATCATTTCTTCTTTTCCAGCCCTTTTATTATTCATTAATTCATTCATTATTGAACTTAACCAATCTCGTTGAACCATTTTTCTTTCTTATGCCTCCTACATATATTTCTTAAATCCAATTTTCTCTGCAATTTCTCTGAAACAATGTCTACATAAATGTAAACCATACTGATTGAGGTGGGCTCCGTAACGTCCACACCTTATACATTTTTTTGCAGCTATCCCAAATTTTCTGTCTTTTGGTTTACAAAATTTCAAAAATCTTGCTTTTATAGCCGGTTTCTTTTCAAGTTGTTTCAAAATTTTTCTCCAATCACTTGCTGTCATTTTTTATTTATTTTCTATCTTAATTTTATTTTTTTATTTATATTCTATCTTCTTTGATATTTATTTTTCTATATCTAAATTAAATTTATCTTTTAGGAATTTGATTGTTTCTTCCCGACTAATTTTTTGTTTTGGTCCTATTTTTGATTTTTTTCTTTTCCTTTTTAAGATTCTTTTTCCTGCACGGGTTAAATTTATAACTACTTCAAATCCCAATATGCCAATATCTCTTTGATAAGTAAATGCTGAAATCTCAATATATTCTTTAATACCAAAACTTAAAAAACCATTACTAAACTGATCTTCTTTTAATGAACTTAATCCTGTGAATATTTTTTTTAATACTTCAATAGCTCTTTCACCCCTAAGAGTTACTTTATATCCTATGTGTAATCCCGGTCTAATCTTAAAAGCAGGTATTCTTTTTTTTGCAAGAGTTTTTATTGGATTCATCCCACTGATATATCTTAATAATTTCTCGTATCTCTCCAATTTTCCTGGTTCTGCACTTGAACAATGTAAAATTACTTTCTCTATTTTTATATCTCTCATTTTTCCATTTCCAGTATTTTTATTTATTGTTTCTCTTTCCTTTTCCTTTATTATTGCCATTTTATTCTTTATTCAATTACCCATATATTTCTCTTGAAAACTTTTATTTTTCCTTCTTTATTTTCAATCATTACCCTTTTTTTCCTTCCTTCCTCGATTTCTATAATCTTTCCAACTTTTCCAGTGTTTTTTCCACCAATAATCATACATTTAGATCCTTTTTTAACAGATAATATTTTTTCAATAGATTTTTTTTCTAAATTAAGAATAAGATTATCTCCTACCTTAATCTCCTTATTCTTTTTATCTTCTAATATAAGATTGATTCCTCCAAAGAGATTTATTTGCATTTTATTTTTCTTTAGTATCCTTTTTCCCATAACTTTGGAAAGTTTTCTCGTACAATCTTCCTTTTTTATTTCTTCTAAACATAATTTTTTATTTTTTATGACTAATTCAAAGTATTTTCCTAATTTGGGGATAGAAATTTTATCAAATAATCCTATTGTAAATTTTATATCTTTAATAATTCTATTATTTATTAAAATTTCTCCTGATTTTGTTATTTTTTTTATTTCTTTAGAACTATTCCCCAATTTAAGGATATCTCTAAGAATTATCAATAAAGGAATACTATCTTTAAATTTATACGGCCCTCTGGGTCTTATTACAAAAGTCTTTTCTTTTTTCTTTACAGGCCAATTTTTTGGCATAGCAATTCTTTTTAAATGTGCCATTTTATTTCTTTTCCTTATTAATTCCTCCCTGTTCTTTTTGTATAATCTTTTTCATTCTTTTTTTATCTTCTAAATTTAATTCTTGAATCTGGAGATTTGAAGCATTTAAAGGAATATTAACCTTAGAACCATCCTTTTTTGATTTTTGGATCCCTTCTATATACACCCATTGTTTTTTCAAATTCACCATTATAATTTTTCCCTTTTTCTTGTTGAACTTGCCCCTCATGATTTTTACAATATCATTTTTCCTAAGTGGAATGCTTTTCTTACCATATTTTTTTCTTAATTCTTTTGAAATATTTGAGCTTAACATTTTATGTTTTATGTGTAATGGAGCTTTAAATCTATATTTACGCTGTTTTCTCTTCTGTTTTGATTTCTTCCACTTTATTGAAAATTTTTGTTTCATTTTTAAATCATTCTCTAATTATTATACAATCATCTTGGCGAGTCTAGCTACAAATGGCCATCTGTCAGCAGCTTCTCTTGCAATAACTCCCTTAACCTGCGTTCCTTTTGGATTTCCCTCTTTGTCTTTCAAAACTACTACTGCATTATCTGCAAAACTTATTCTTTCTCCAGTTCTTCTTCTATATTCTTTTTTTTGCCTTATAACTACTGCAAAAAATACCTGTCCTTTGAGGGTTGTCAGACCTTTTCTTACGCTAACTCTAAGCATATCAGCCACCCCACATTTCATTTGTCTTCCTTTTGTTCCCTTTCCTCGTTTCACTGCTACAATTCTGACTATTCTTGCTCCACTGTTGTCTGCAACATTCAATTCAGCACCTATATTCAATGCTTTACTCATTTTTGCACTTATAGCTTTCATTTTTTT
>JAUWNL010000032.1 GCA_030612665.1 archaeon | reverse complement strand
TCCACGTTTATAATCATTGACCAATGGTTTAAGACTACCAGCATAAAAGGTTTTTTCCATCTATTAAAGGAAAAGATAACCTTTTAAAAGATTATGAAAAAAGAATCATCCTAGCACAGCCCTGATTCTTCGAACTCCACCAGCAACTGCTTCTTGTTTTGTTATTTTAAATTTTTTTAGCTCGCTTGTGTTTTTGACATGGGGGCCCATACAAATCTCTATGCAATCCCCAATTACATAGACAGAAACAATATCTGTTTTATATTGAAAATCGCTCTTCGCGATTTTCTTTGCTTCCTTGACAGACATTTCTTTTTTCTCAACATTGATTGCTTGCTTAATTTTTTTATTTACAATCAGCTCAATTTTTTTGATTTCATTATCAGTGAGTTTTCTATCAAAATTAAAATCAAATCTGATTCTTTCAGGAGTAATATTTGATCCTTTTTGCATGATTTCTTTGCCAAGAACTTTTCTTAAAGCATAAAGCAGGAGATGTGCAGCAGTATGTAATCTTGTTGTCTCATATGACGCATCACTAAGTCCTCCCTTAAATTTCTTCTCTGCTCCCTTGCGGCTTAATTCTTGATGTTTTTTATATTCAAGATGAAAAGCTTTTTCATCAATCTTAACTCCCTGCTCCACAGCAAGTTCCTTGGTTATTTCAATTGGAAAACCAAATGACTGGAACAAAAAGAAAGCTTCTCTCCCTGAAATTAATTGATCAGTTGCCATCTTCTTAAAACGATTGAGGCCTTTTTCCAAAGTCCTTCTAAATCTTTCTTCTTCTTTCTTTATTTCTTTGAGAATAAATGACTCTTTTTTCTTGAGAAGAGGATAATTCTTTTTATTGATATTAATAACAATCTTGGCAATTTTTGTTGTAAAATCTTCATTAATTTTAAGGAGTTTAGCATGTCTTATTGCCCGACGTACAAATCTTCTAAGAATATAACCTTGGTCAAGATTACTTGGAACAACTCCCCTTTCATCTCCAAGAATAAAAACAGCAGCCCGGAGGTGATCTGTGATAATCCTTAATGATTTTAGTTTTAATTCCCCCAGGTTTTTATCTTTTATCTTAGCAAGCTCTTTAACTTTGTCTATTATTGGCGCGAGTGTTTCAATTTCATAAACTGACTTCTTTCCTTGAAGCATAGCAATAGTTCTCTCAACCCCCATGCCAGTATCAACATTTTTTTGTTCAAGTGGCTCGAATTCTCCTTTTTCTGTTTTATTATATTGCATGAAAACATCATTCCAAACTTCAAAGTATTTGCCACAATTACATCCAGGCATACAAGTTTTACTGCACTTCTCTTTGCCAGTATCAATAAACATCTCAGTATCAGGACCACAAGGCCCAGTTGCTCCAGCAGGACCCCACCAATTATCTTTCTTGCCTAAAAAATAAATTCTCTCTCTCGGGATTCCAACCTCTTGCCAAATATCCGCAGTTTCTTCATCGCGAACAGAGTCTTTATCCCCTGCAAAACAAGTAACATGGATTGTTGAAGGGTCAATCTTAAGAATCCCTGTAAGAAACTCATAACTCCATTCTATTGCTTGTTTTTTCCAATAATTCCCAAAACTCCAGTTCCCCAACATTTCAAAAAATGATAGATGCATAGGATTTCCAACTTTTTCAATATCTCCTGTTCTTATACATCTCTGAACATTTACCAGACGTTTGCCTTGAGGATGTTTTTGCCCAAGAAGAAAGGGGACAAGAGGATGCATTCCTGCAGTCGTAAAAAGCACACTCGGGTCATGTTCAGGAATCAAACTAGAATTAATAATTTCTTCATGCTCTTTCTTTTTAAAAAATTCAATATATTTCTTTTTCAAATCACTTGATTTCATGTCCTAAGTAAGAAAAAATGATTTAAAAAACTTTTAGTTTTTTACTTTCTTCTCAATGCCTCAAGTCTCTGTCTTATTGCCTCAAGTTCAGCTTCATACTTAGTTTTCCTGGTTTTTTTTGTAAATCCCACGCGAATCTGTGGTTTGCCTGGTTTAAATTCAAATCTTCCTTTACCAGTTATTTCAACTGCAGGCATAAAAGATTTAAGCTTCTCAACCTGAAGATCAAGTTCTTCTGCAGCCATTAAGAAATCTCTCTCTAACTTCAATTTCGATTTTCTCATTTTCTTAAACCGAGAAGTATCTGAAGAAAGCTCAACTATAGAAGCATGTGCCTCTAACATTTCAGAAACAACTTCTTTTATTTCATCCCTATCAAGCCTGACAAAAACACCTTTCATTTTCTTTTTCTTCTTTTCCTTCCTTAATCTTCACTCTCACTTCTTTTTTCCCAGGGATTATAATTATATCTATTATATCTTTGACTCGAGACTTTCCTCTATTCTCTCAAGCCTGGTTTTAATCTCATTAAGCTGTTCATCCCAATCAGCTATTTCAGAATCCTCTTTTGACTTAACCAGTTTGATTTTTTGAGCAATATCTTCTAATTCGCCTATCTTACGAGACATCATTTCAATACTTGCTACAATCTCTTTAAATTTTTCAACTTTAATGAATAATGCTTTTGACCTTGGTTTGCCCGCAACTTCAGTCTTCTTTGTTTTAATTTGTTTAGTCATTCTAGAAGGCAGTTTTCTAATTTTTCTCATTTCCTTTTTATTCCAGTCCTTAATCCGATGAATTGGTTCTTTTCCAGTAGGAAAATCAGGAATATCTTCCTCACTCTTGTATTGTTCTACTTCAGGAAATTCGAGAAATTCAGGAGCCTCAGGAATTTCATCCCCTATTTTCTTCTTCTTTTTGAATAGCGGCATAAAATATATTTTCCATCCAATATATAAATACCTTTGTCTAAACTTTAGTGTTACAACAAAAAAGAACAAATAATAAAAAGTATAAAAATAGAAAAATATATATTCAAGTTATCTTTAAAAATTAAAATGGCCAGAAAACCCAAAATTCCCCGTGAAAGGATTATTCTTCTTAATGAAGTAGTCAAAAGAATAGCTGGAAAGAATACTGAAACAATAGTCCCTATTATCATAAATAAAGACAACATAAATGAGTTCAAAATTGCTGATAAATTAAAACTAACAATTAATCAAGCAAGAAATATTCTTTATAAGCTACATGCTCATGATATTGTCTCGTTTACGAGAAAAAAAGATAAAAGAAAAGGATGGTATATCTATTTCTGGACTCTAGATCAACTAAAAGCATTACATACTCTAAAGAAGATTAAAGAAAAAGAGATTGACGAGCTAACAAAAATCCTCCATAGCAGACAACAAAAACGATTTTTTATTTGTCATGAAGATAATATTGAATTAAATGAAGAGACTGCAATGCATCATGAATTCCTGTGTCCAGAGTGTGGCAAGCTACTCGAACTTGCAGATAATGGAAAAAAGATGAGAGAAATTAATAACAGGATTGAATATATTAAAAGAGAGATAAACAAGATGAACATTCAAATTGAAATTCTTACTCCAAAACCAAAACCTCCAAAACC
>JAUWNL010000018.1 GCA_030612665.1 archaeon | reverse complement strand
AGGAACATGACCATCTCTGACCTTGAGCCAGCCTGCCCACAGATGCTTGTTGTGACATTATAATGCTTACAAACATTTATGACATCCTCTAATTGTTTGAGTATTGCAGGATGCATCTCATCATATAAAGGAGCTAGTGTTCCATTATTTCTGTCAATGCCAAGAGTAAGTTGAGTGAGATCATTAGTTCCAAATGAGATGAATTTAATTCCTTGTTCACAGAGTTCTTTGATAATCCTTACTGAAGCTGGAGTTTCAATCATCACTCCAAAATCAATATCTTTTGGCTTTAAGCCAACTTGTATCATTAATTCCTTTGCTTTTCTGAGTTCATTTGTATAAATAAGGAAAGGCAACATAACTCCTATATTTTTATATCCCCTGTCATGGAGAACTTTAATTGCTTTGAACTCAGCCTTTAGTATCTCAGGCTCATCAAGGCTACGGCGGATTCCATGCCAACCAAGCATAGGATTACCTTCTTTTGGTTCTTTTTCTGAGCCCTTGAGGGTTGTATATTCATCAGTTCTTAAATCACTTGTTCTAACCCATACAGGCTTTCCTAGGAAAGCTTTTGCAATCTTTTCAAGACCTTCTACAAGAATCTTTGTATATTCATCAGCATTGTTTTGCCTAATATATTCAGCTGGATGAACTTTATTCTGAGCAATCATAAATTCCAATCTAACAAGACCAACACCATCAGCTCCAGTAGCTGCTGCTCGCTCAGCTGCTTCAGGGATATCACAATTAACCTTTACAAGAATCTTCTGTTTTTTCCTAATCTTTTTTTCCATAGTCTTGAGATCTTGCCAGGCTTTCTTAAGCTCAGCTCCAACAAAAGAAATAATTGGCTTTCCCTCTTTTTTTGTCTCAATTGTAATTTGTTTTCCTTCTTTTTCTTCTTCTGTTTTTATTTCAGCTGGTTTTGTCTCAATTGCTTGTTTGCCAAGATAAACTTTACCGTGGGTACCATCAACTGTGATAATTTGACCATCCTTAAGAATCTGAGTTGCATTCCTTGTCCCAACAATACTAGGAACTCCTATCTCTCTGGAAATTATAGCTGCATGACATGTCAAGCCCCCCTCGTCTGTAATAATTGCTGTAGCTTTCTGCATTGTGACAACCATATCAGGATTTGTCATCTTAGTCACAAGAACATCTCCTTTCTTGATTTTTGAAAGTTCATCTAGAGAATGAATAATCTTTACTATTCCTGTAGCTGTGCCTTGTGAGGCAGCAAGTCCTTTGAGGATAAGTTTTCCTTCAATCTTTTCTTCCTTTCCTTCTATTCCTTCCTTTGCTTTTTTTTCCATAGTTGTGACAGGTCTTGTCTGAACAATAAAAACATTATTTCTCTCTATGGCCCATTCAATATCCTGTGGCCATTTGTAATGTTCCTCAAGTTTCTTAGCATAATGAGAAAGTTTTTCTAATTCATGCCACCCGAGTACTTGTTCATTAATTTTATCTTTAGGAGTTTTGAGTTTAACTGTCTCACCACCCCCACTTTTTGTAAAATAAATTGTTTTTTTGCCTATCTTTGTACTCTTAAGTTTGAGGTTTTCTTTATCAATAATATAATTATCTGGTTCAATAGTTCCAGATACTATTCCTTCACCTAAACCATAAACTGCTTCAATAACAATCTCTTTCTTATTATTATTAATTGGATTAATTGTAAAAGTAACACCAGATTTATCAGAATTAATCATCTTCTGGACTATAACAGCAATCAAACTTTTTTCATGTTCAAAACCTTTTCTTTTTCGATAATAAGTTGCTCTGGCAGTAAACAAAGATGCCCAACATTTCTTAACAGCATCGAGAACTTCTTTTTGACCTTTGATATTCAAATAAGTGTCTTGTTGTCCAGCAAAACTTGCAGTAGCAAGATCTTCAGTTGTAGCACTACTCCTGACAGCAACAGTAACAGACTCTTTTGCTGCATTAAGAATTTCAACAACATCACTAGAAGCTTTGTCTAACATCTCCTTGTCAACATTCAAATTATCATATGCTTCAATAACCTCTCTTGAAATATCATCAGGAATTCTTGCATCAACTATAATCTGGCGAACTTGCCTTGTTTTTTGTTCAAGCTGTTCTGTATCTTCATAATTAATTTCCTTAAGAATTGAATAAATCTTCTTGCTTATGTTTGTTTCATAGAGAAATTTTTTGAAAGCTTGGGCAGTAACAATAAATGCTGGAGGTACTGGCATGCCAACATTATACATTTCAGAAAGATTAGCTCCCTTGCCACCAGCTATAGGAATATCTTTCCTACTAATTTCAGAAAGCCAGACAATATTTACATTTGCTAAGTCCCTTTGACCTCTGCTATTAACTTTTTCAGGAATAATTTTTTCAATATCTAGCTCTTTTTCCATTTTTATTTAATTTATTTAGACTAAATGGCTTTAATAAATTTTAGTTTAAATTTTTTTCTTTTAATAACTTACTTATTTTACTTTTAATTTTAAAATAAAAATCTCTTATCTGTTTAGCATCTTCTGGGGATATCTTTTGACCATAATATTTGGAGCTATTTCTCTTATATCTCAATTGGTCAAATTCTTCTTCAACTGATGCATCAAACCCCAATTTTGAAAGATAAGAGATTGAAGCTTGATGCGAATATGATTTAAATCCTGCAATTGCTAAAAAAGCATTACAAAAATCTTGTAGAGCATCATAAATATTTTCAAATATCATCTTGGAAAAAGTATTTATGTTTAGCATAAGACTTTTGTTAATTCTATCTTGCATGTCTTTTACTAATGATTTTGCGAGTTCAAAGTCTTTAAATGTTTTTTTAACATCTTTTTTTTCTACAAAATACTCAAAAGGCATCATTTTTTTAAATAACCATATAATCTTATTCCATTTATTAAGTTATTAAAAAACTCTTCTGAAATATTGCTTTTTGATATAAGTAAAAGATGAATATTTTTATTCAATTTTTTTTCAAATTTATTAAGATTAACTAAATTTTTTTTATTTGTTATAACTGCAATATCTATATCTGATTTTTCTATATCTTCCCCTCTTGAATAGCTTCCTATGAGGCATATGGAAGATGGAGAATATTTTTCAATTAAAAAATCAACAAGCCCAGAACCATATATTTGTGACATATTAAATATCCTTTTTTTCCAAATAGTCTCTTTATTTTCAAAATTTAATGAAATTTCTATTATATGTTTTTTTGCTTGTTTTTCAACTATTTTTTGTTTTTCAAGAGGTTTGATTATGTTTATTATTGTATTCGGATTAAGTTTGGTAATTCTTGCTAATTCTCGTATATGGAACTTACAAGTAGGATTATTGAATAATATTTTTAAAACTTTTTCAGTATTTAATGTCTTATTGTTCATTTTATTATACACTTGTTCTATTTTTTATACAATTGTATAATTTTTTAGATATTTAAACCTTTCTTTTTTCTTTTAATAACCCATTTTAGAAAAAATAATATTTAAACTTATTGTATCTTTTCAACAATAACTGCTTTTTCCTTTGGAAGTTTTGGCTTCATTTTCTTGATTATTTGTCTCACAATTGGAATATCTTTTTCATTACATCCAATAGTAAAAATTTTGCTCCCAGCATGAAGCTGAGCAGCTATACCAACAGGCTTACCAAAACTGTGTTGCATTCCTGTCTGCATTCTATCTGCCCCAGCACCAGTCAACATCTTATTCTCTCTCAGAACATGATGAGGATAAACATTAACTCTCATATAATAATCTTTTTTCAAATTCTTTTCAAGGTGCCTATGGAGGAGCTGTCTACATGACTCTATAGCATTATCCCTAATTTGAATAGGTTTTTTCACAATAATAAAAATTCTATAGGAAAAACCTCCCCTATTATATTTAGCAATGTCTCCCATGACAAACTTAGCTATCTTCATCTGTGGAATAGTCTTAATATATGATTTAGTTTTTTTCTTGCTTTTACGACTATAAGCTCTCTTCACAGTTCTATAACAAACAGCTTTTCTTAATCCCATGCAAACATGAAAAGAATAAGATTTTTAAACCTTTTCTTGTTGTTTTTTGTGCTATGACATTCAAAGAATCTCTTAAAGGAATCGGACATTATTTAGTACACACTACACTAAGCCAAGCTTTTGATGATATTCTTAGAAGACATAATTTAAAAGAGGAGAACAAACGATTAAAGGGCAAGCTAGAACAATTAATAAAAAAATATGACCATGAGATGGAAAATGCAGAAGAAACTGTACAATTATTTTCTGACTCTGAAAAAAAATTGAAGGAGAAATATAATGGGCTCATAGAAAAGATAAAAGATGATTATGGAAATTTCTATCCTTTAATTATGAAGCTGCCAAAAAGAGAATTAATGGCTTTGTTCAAATTAATACCTCCTATCTGCCCTTTAAGTCCACAAGAGAAGATAAAAGAACAAACAGACCATCACAAACCAGATGGTTATCATAAATTCAAAAAGAAAATTGCAGAGATCATTTATGTTTTTGAATTAGTTGAAATAGGACTTAGAAATACAAAACACTCTAAGATAAATAAGATTGAAAAAAATAATATTTTTATTACATATGGAAAAAATGGAAAGGGAATATTTCTCCGAGTTAAAGCAGGGAATGAAATCGGAGCTTATTTTGTTAAAGAGTTAATTGAAGATATAATTAAATAATCATTTCTTTATTCTATCTTTCAATGCTGCAAAAAGTAATGGCAAGGCAATTGTTGCATCACAATTTACTGTAACATATCTTGCTTTTGGCAACATTTTTCCCCAGGATATTCCTTCCTGCAATGGTGCTCCACTCGAGCCACCAGGATCTGCCCTGTCAGTTGTTATTTGTACACCATAATCAGCACCCTTAACAAACTGCAATGCCTGCTGTATGAAATTCTTTGGAGTCCCTCCACCAAGATAAAGTACAGCTCGCTTTTTCGGATGCCATACAATGTCACAGATATCTGCAAGATCATCGAATTCATTTAAATAAACTTTTTTATTTTTATGTTCTTCTCTCAAAAGACTACTCCAGACCATCAATCCAATCCCACTATCAGTTATAGCTGGACAGAAAATTGGGATCTTTTTTTCATAACAAGTCTTTAAGATACTTCTTCCAGGCAACAGTCTTCCTAATTCCCATAAAAATTCTTTAACATTTTTCTTTTTTATAAGAGAATCAAAATTCGTGACAAAAAAATCTTCTGTTGCTTCATAAACTTCATCTTTCATAAAAACATTATAAATCCTGTCAATTTTTTCCTTGTTAAGCTCAGCATCATCAACATGCGCGCTTCCCTGATAATGATGGAATCCAAGAGCCTCAATAAGATCATGAGTCAAGTTCGCGCCAGTTGTAACAAAAACATTTACATATTCTTTTTCAAGCATATCAATAATAATTTCTTTCATTCCTCCAGGAACAAGAGCACCTGCAAAACCAAGAAAAACCATGCAATCTTTATCTTTTACAGCTATCTCAAGAATATCTGCAGCTTGTCCTAAATATTTAGCATTAAAACCAATCTCTTTCATTGCCTTGACAAGCTCATTTGCCTTCATGCCTTTCTTAATTTTTATATGTTTTATTGGTTTGAGTTTTGATAGGTCCATTTTATCTATTTCATCTATTTTCTTTATCTTTGATAATTAATTCTAGAGTATTTATTAATTCAAAGATTAAAATCTTTTTTAATGTTTCCTTAGTTTCATAATAATTTTTTCTAAATTGTCTGGTTATTATATCAATAAACGGATTTCCTGCTTTTGCTCCTGGTCCATATTCTGGGGACATTGCATCCATTTCATCCATTCTATCATCAACATCATTATTTACATAAATCATTTTAACATAACAACTCATAACAACTTATTCATGTTATCTTTAAGTTTTGGGAGATCTTCTATGCCCAGAGAAGCACCACAGGCATTTTTGTGACCTCCACTCGTGCCTTCAATTCCTTCCATTGCCCTTGCAACTAAAGTTCTAACATCAATTTTTCCTCTGATTGAACAATTAACCTTGCTCCCTTTTATATAAGCAACTAAAACAACCTTGTTCGGAAAATTATAATAAATTTCGTTAGCTAACTCGCCACTAAGACTAAACTGGCCAGCATATTGAAAGAAAAGAAGTTTCTTGTCTTTATTTTTTATTTCCTTGCTTATTTGTTTTGCCTTTTCAAGATATTTTGAATATCTTCTGTCTATTTGTTTAAATCTTGTGTAGATTGGAATAGTTTTTGAATCTTCTTTAATCAATTCTTGAATTCCTTTAATATTAATCAAAATTCTTAACATCTTGACTACAGCTGTAGTCCTATCCTTGAGAGCAAAACTAAGGACTTTAGCGAGTCTTCCAAGTTCAGTTTCATATAAAGCTTTTGCAGGATCTTTTGTTGCTGTTATCGTAAAAAGACCAGGATTTTCTTTTGCAAATTCTTCTGAAAAATCAGGAATAAACCAATCTGCAAGACATCCAAGCATCGCAATCCACTGGTCTTCTTTCTTTCCTGAGATTTTATAAGTCCAATATGCAACAGGCTCATTACTTGAAGGTTTTCCTTGGAGAGGATTAAAATAATAAATCTCTTTATCAATCTCTTGGATAGGATGGTGGTCAAGCCAGACTATCTTTATATTCAACTTTTTTGCTTCATCAATAAAGTCCTGGGCAATAATTGGTTTGTCAAGAACAAAAATATAATCTGGTTTTAACTCATGGAGTTTTCTATTGTAAGAAGTGTCAAGTCCTGGAAAAGTTTTAATTGCAACTCCCTTGCCTTTCCTGCAAAATCTCCTCAAAAGTAAAAAAGAAGATAGACCATCAACATCATTATCAAAAAAGAAAACAGGGTTTTGAGCCTGTTCAAGTAATTCCCTAAAATCTTGTATTTGCTTCTCGCTTAACATTCTGATATATTCCCTCTCAGCTTTTTAAATCTTTTTTCTTAGATTTTCAAGATTCAAGATATTCTAAATTTTCTAGATCTTTTTGCCTAGAAGAGCCTGCTCACGGATTGAAGAAATCTCTTTACTAAATTTGATAGTATCTTTTTTCCCTATAACCTCAATAATTTTATCCTGCTTAGCATTCAATACATCCTGGAGAGTCTTGAAATGGTTAATTATCAACTTGATAATATCTTTTTTCAATGAAGTCTTTGAAAGAAGCCTATATCCTCTTGACACCACAGTATCTGAAGGACTTGAATATAATAATGCCCTCGTTATATTATCTACTTCTGTAAGCTCATCAAGAGTGAGAGTTGTGAGAGATGTTCTGGTAAATTCCCAGTTCCTGCTATAGTCTTTGATAAGCAAAGTCCTTTCAACATCAAGGTCTTTGACCATTTCTTTGACAAGAATCTTGACAAGATTTCCCTCAACACCAAGTTCAGTAATATATTTTTTAATTATTTCAACAATTCTGCTCATAATTTCAATTCTTTGTATTGGTAAGACAATATCATTCAAATTTGTGAGGTTAGTAAACTCAAGGATGTTAAGATTAGTAAGCAACTCATTTAAAATCTCACGATGTTTTTCGAGCATTCTTACTGTTTCAACAGCCTTGCTAAGAATCTCTTCAGAACTCCTTAGAGTGTATTTGATATTCTTGAAATACAAACTAATGGTTTTTCTTTTCTGAGAAATTGCAATTACGAGCCTTCCTGTTTGTTTAGCAGTTCTTTCAGCTGCAATATGCCTCATCCCTGTCTCTACTGTTTCAACACTCGCTTCAGGCAAAAGAAGAGTATTACAATAAACAATTTTATCAAGTTTATCAGATAAAATAATTGCACCATCCATTTTGCATAACTCAACTAATTTCTGAGAACTAAAATCACAATTAATTTTAAATCCGCCACTAATTATTTTAGTTACATTATTACTATTACCAATAACAATCAAACCACCAAGTCCAGCTTTTGAAATATCGTCTAATGCTTGCCTAAGTGGAGTTCCAGGAGTAGTAACTTTCATTTTATCAAATAATTCTTCCAATTCGCGTTCTTTTCTTTCAAGGTCCTTAAGTGCTTGTTCATCTAATTTATGTTCAGCAAAAATTTTATCTTCTTCCTTTTCTTTTCCCTCTACTAGCTTTTCTTTTTCTTCTGTCTCTTTTTCCATATTCTAAAAAATCATTTTAATTTAATATAATTTTCTATAAGCTTCTGAATCCCTAAAAACTCGAAAATGCTGAAAAAAGCTGATTGGAAATTATACCTTTTCTTTTTTTTCTTTTTTTTCAACTTTTGTTCCACATTCTGGACAAAATTTTTCTTCTCCAGTAAGGTGCTTTTTACAATTTTTACAAATTACTGGTTCTTTTCTTCTTTCAAGAATAGTCCTATAACCACTTTTACCAGAAATCAATTTTGAAAAAGCATCTAAGACTTTCTCATCATTAATAAATTTATTCAAATCTCGGCAACCACCTGGTGTAAACGTCATTTTTTCTTTGGTTTTTTCTTAGCTTTTTCTTTTCTTTTTTCTTTCTCTAGCCTTGCCTTGGGTTGCCTTAGCCTAAAATTGGGATTCTATTCTTTCGGGAGATCTTTCTTAATCTCTTTTTCTACTTCATCAAGTAAATCAGAAGCTTCAGGAACAGGTTGTGCTGTTCCAACACGTGAACAGTAAGGGCATCTTTTTGGGAACTCTTTTGCTTCAAACTTATAATTACACATTCGACATTGAAACTTTGCCATGTTTAAAAATCTCCGATTTTTGACATGCAGAAAATCCCTTTCGATTTTCTAGCATAATCAACAAAAAACTACTACCTATTTAAATTTTTCTGAGAAAAAATTTATATTCTATATGTCTTTATTTCCCTCGCCTGCCTCGAGCACGAATGCTTGGTCTTATTTTTATTGCTCTCTTTCCTTTCTTTCTAAGGCCTCTTGACTTGCGAGCAGCACTTGTCAAGCCTCTAAAAACTCTTCTTTTATGTTTTTTTTCACAAATCCACTTCATGTTCTTGTCTTTTTGGATTTCTGGCCTGCTAGTATCAACAAGAATGATTTCATAAAAATAATGTTTCCCATCTTTTCCAATCCAATATGAATTCAACACTTCAAGATTTCTAAATTTTCGAGCACATCTTTGCTCAGCAACCCACTTATAATTCATTTTCAGAGTCTTACGAATTGTCTGTCTCTTACTTCTTCTTCCAAGACCCATTCTGCTTGGTCTCTTACGACCACCACGCTTAATTCTGACCCGAGCAACAACAAAACCTTTCTTAGCCTTATATCCAAGAGCTCTGGCTTTATCAATTCTCAAAGGCTTGTCAACTTTAACAACAGCATTACTCTTTCGCCATCCAACTAAAAGTGGTTTATAAACAGACTTAGGTTTTTTCCAAGCTTCCCGAACATAATGATACATTCCTTTCATGCAACCTAAAAAAGAAATATGTTTTTAAAGGTTTCTAAGAAAAATTGGATATAATTGGTGTTAAACTCTCTAAACAATAAATTATAAAAGTCTGAGTTCTATATTCTCATAATGAAAAAAATATTCAATTTTTTTGAAAAAAGACCTTGGCTTCCATGGAGTTTGACAACTCTTTATATGGCTATCATCTTTTATTTTTCTTCTCTTTCATATTTTCCTCCAGGAACTTTGCCAGCAGTAAAAATTTCAGATTTAATTAAACATGCTGTCCTTTATTTTGGTCTCGGAATCTTATTTTTACTTTCTTATAAAAGTCTTAAGAGCACGAAAAAGAAAGCATTAATTCTTGCAATTCTTTCATCAATTTTGTATGGAATAAGTGATGAAATTCATCAGCTTTTTATTCCTAACCGAGTTTGTTCATTTGCAGATATTATTGCCAATTCAGTTGGAGCATTTATTGGAGCAGGACTAATATACTTAATACGCAAGAAATTTAAATCAAGAAAACTTTAATTCATTTAAGAATAAAAAGGTGAAAAATGCCACACGCTGTAACTCATGTCTTAATTGCAATAATTCTTCTAGATCTTATTCGTGATTATGTTTTGAAAAAGAAACATAGAATGAAATTTCCCCTTCATTATCTCATTATTGTAGGTATAGCGGGATTGTTGCCTGACATAGATATAATTGTTTACTGGATTCTTAATCTTACCTCTGGACTAACTTTAACTGAAATCCATAGAACTTTTACCCATACATTATTTTTTCCAGCAATTTTTGCTATTGCTGGCTTCGCTACTTGGAAAGTTAAATCAAAATTTTTAGCAAGACATAAAATGAAACTTCACACAATCTTTTTCATTATTGCTTTTGGAACATTTATTCATCTTGTTCTTGATGCAACTCTTTCTGGTTATATCATGCCAATTTATCCCATTGCTATTTTTAAAATAGGATTAGATCTTGTTAAATTGACTCCTTGGCCAGACACAATCTTGCCAGCAATTGATGCAATTCTTCTTTTAGCATGGCTAATCCATGAAGAAGTAAAACACAAGATAAGTGATTTTATATGATATATCACATAAAAGTATATAAATAAAAATTCTCTCGATGAAATATGAACAAATGGATTGAGCTTATTTTGGGAATAATCCTAATAATCGCTCCTTTATATGTTGCCTTATCTCATTGGGGAGCAGCATGGGGATGGGGTCAAGCAACTCTTGAATTTATCATGGGCGGCATAATTGTTGGAGTAATTCTTTTAGGATTGCTTTTTATAATTCTCGGAATAAGTGACATAAAAGGTTAGGAATAGAAACAGTAATTGAAAAAGGAATTTTAGTGTAATAATCTATTTAAATTCCTTATTTTTAAATTCATGATGGACGAGATAAAGATAGGAAAGAAAATAGGTAAATTAGAAAAAGAAATTAAAGGATTAAAATCAAAATTATTAGATGGATGGACAGTGATTATAACAAAAGTTGAAAATGGTTATATTCTAAATTTTACAAATGGGGAGTATCCTGGAAAAAAAGTTATTCAAGAAAAAAATATAGAATATGCTGAGAAAGAAGCTTTAAGAGAAACATTTTATGAACTTATTGAATATTTTAGAGAGAATTTTTCTAAACATAATAAAAGTAATATAAAAATAGTTTTTGAACCTGGGAGTAGTTATTCCATCAAAAAAGAAGATAAAAAAGATCTTGAAGAAATAAATATCTGGAAAGATCCGGAAGATTAACTAAAAAAATAATTATTTCTTTCCCTTTGATTTAACATGGATGAAAAAAAGAAGGTTGACAAGATTGAGAAGATAAAAGAGCTTCTGAAAGATGAAAGAATTTATAAGAAAGATTCTATAATCGCTTCTTATCTTTATAGATATGTAAAAAATTTGAAAATTGGTTTTGAAAAAAAAGGAGGAATAGATTTATTGTATAAATTAGTAGAACTCCACAAACTTAAAGATATTGTTGAAAAACACGATTTGCTTGCAGTTTCCCCTGTATTTTTATATTGCCCATTTAAACGAAAACATCTAAGATTTAAAAAAATGTTCGATGAAATATTGAATGATTATAGACAAACTATTTTTATTGATTTAGATGAAAGAATTTTTACTACAGGTTCTGCAGATAGTTCTGGAAAGAGAAGTCTCTATGACTTACTTTCAGTGATTTTTGAAAAAAAGGAGGCTCCAACCTTAATTCCTATTCTTTTTGGAAAAAAATTGTTTAAATGTTATTTTTTTAAGAGGTTTATTGGGAATGCTTCCTATCATGGTCAAGATACACACAAATTCCCAGAAGAATTAACAAAAAAAGGATACAAATCAATTTCAAAAATAATAAGAGATTATACAACGGGGGACATAACTATTTATCTGCATCCGGAAAAAAAGGAAATAAAATTACTAAAATTTTATTAAAAATAGTTGATAAAGAAAAAATTACCTTTTCTTCTTCTTAGGTTTTTTATGGAAAGGTTTATAGTGGTCTACTATTAATTCGCTTATTACTGCGAATGGA
>JAUWNL010000021.1 GCA_030612665.1 archaeon | reverse complement strand
AATGTTTTATTTTTTCTTCTTTAGAAGACATATTTTCTATTTTTGCAGCTTCTTTATAAAAATTAAAAACAGTATCTGTGCCATAAGGAGTTACTTTTTCAACGATTATGTCATGAATTTTCTCCTCAGGTTGAGTAAACTTAATAAACCTATAAAAAGTATCATTATACAATAACTCAAGATATATCTCATTTTCTTGTTCTTGGGCTTTTGCTGTTGAAGGTAAAAAGGGTATGGAAAATAAAAAAGCTGTAGAAATTAATTTGCTTATGAGATTTTTCATTTTTTTATTTTGTTTTGTTTTTGTCTTTATTGTCTATTCTTGTTTTCACTCTCTTTTTTCATCCTCTCTTTTTATTCTTCTTCCACGCGGGGAGCCAGGATGAATGAAAGTTTAATGTTAGTTTCTGGATTAAAGAAATCAAACCTTGCTGGATAATCATTACTATAATTAATTGCTAGTTTTGGTGCAATCTTTGATGCCCTCATAAACTTTGCAAGATACTCTAGAGAATATTTTGCCTTGCTGTCTTGGGCTTCGATTTTTATCTCATCACTATTAAATTCTGTTTTTGATTGATTAAGTGTTCCTCTTGCATGGACTGTAAAAGTGTCATCTTTCTTATTTGTAATGAAACTTGCAGAATCTGCAACTATTAGAGAATCATTTATAACATCACTAAAAGTTGTTGACAGCATTTCAATCTTTGTTTCAAAATTTAATTCAGGGACTTTTCTTTCTTCTTGTTCAACATCAATTAATGCAAGAGAAAAAGCACGCTTAGCTTTATCTTGGGTCTTGAGCTTTAGGATATTTTCTTTTTTTTCAATGACGAGAGAAGTTCCTATTCTTTTGAGAACTTGTTTAAAATCTTCAAGATTCAAGCCAAGTTCTTCATCTTTTTCTAGTTCATATTGTGAGAATGCACTAGCAGGAATTTTGAGAATGACTAGTGCTACATTTGCAGGATCTATAGCTATAATCTCAAATCCTTGTTTTGTAACTTTTGCCTTAACTTCTAGAACTAAATCACTTATTACTGAAATAACATCAGATAAGATTTTAGGATTATCAAGTTTAAGTAGCATTATTTTATGGATTATCAAGGATATTTAAAGTTTGTTATTCTGAAATCTATAAAAAACTATAGAAATCAATATAAATAAGTCTGCTTCTTTTATTGAATGGATAAAATACAAAGGCTGAGACGTACTGCCAGGTTCTATTATCTTAGAAAAGATATTCAAAAATGTATTGCTGAATTTTCAAAAAATAGGGAAGTTGTAGCCAGATATTTTAATATTTTTGGCAAGCGTCCAGATATTGTTGAGTATCCAAATGATGTTGCAAGCCTGGCACTTAGGGGAGTAACAAGTTTTCATTGTTCTGAGGAGCTTTGGAAAAATCCTCTTGAGATTAGGACTGAATTAACTAGCGAGGAATTTGATAAATTGCGAAAGGGATGGGACCTTATTCTAGACATTGATTGTAAGTTTATTGAATATAGTAAAATAGCTGCAAAACTTGTTACTGAGGCTTTGTTTTTTCATAATGTAAGGAATTTTGGAGTGAAATTTTCTGGTGGGAGTGGATTCCATATCGGAATTTCATGGGAAGCTTTTCCAAAAAAGATAAATGAGATTATTGTCAAGAATTTTTTTCCAGATGGTCCAAGAATAATTGCTTCATATCTTAAGGAGATGATAATCAATCCTCTTAGGGACAGGATTCTTGAATTAAGCTCTTTGAGGGAGATAAGTGAAAGTCTCAATATAAAATTACAAGATTTGATGGAAGGTGGAAAAGATAAAAAATTAAATCCTTTTAAAGTTGTTAATATTGACACAATATTAATCTCCCCCCGTCATTTATTTAGAATGCCTTATTCTCTTCATGAAAGAACTGGATTGGCAAGTATTGTAATCAAACCAGAACAAATTTCTTTGTTTCATCCTGGCTGGGCAAAACCAGATAGAATTTATCCATTGCAATTTTTTCCAGAACCAGAAAAAGATGAAGCTCGCGAGCTTTTGATACAGGCAATTGACTGGCAGACAAGAACAAGAGAGAAAGAAGAAAGAAGAAAAGAGATAGAAGCACAAAAAAGAATACGTGAAAGTAGAGATGTGGGGGAAGGAAGAGGAAGGATAAGCAGCAGGAAAAAAGGAAAAGTGAAATATGAAAAAATTAATATTTCTTCAATTGAAGAAGAAATGCTTCCTCCTTGTATTAAAAATATTCTCAGTGGAATAAAACAAGATGGTCGCAAGAGAGCTTTGTTTGTTCTTATTAATTTCTTTAGAAGTCTTGGCATTGGTTTTGACGAAATAGAAAAGAAGTTGAGTGAATGGAATAAAAAAAATTATAAACCTTTACGTAAAAATTATGTTGAAGCTCAACTTAGTTGGTTTAAACGTCAAGAAGAAAAACAAGGGACAAGAATGCCCCCTAATTGTAGTCTCGAACATTACTATAAAGAAATTGGTGTTTGTGAACCTATTGGGTTGTGTAACAAGATAAAAAATCCTGTTAACTTTGCTGTGAGAAAATTAAGATTTGAAAGTTATAAGAGAAAAGAAAGAAAAGAGATAAAAGAGACAAAAAGCAAAAGAGGAAAAAAGAAGTAAGAAAAAAGCAAGGAAGAAGCAAGAAAGGAATAAAAAAAGAAACACATAGAAAAAAATAGAAAAGGTTTTAAATGTCCTTGGCTTAATAAAAATATGAAACAAAAGAAGGTGTTAGTATTAACTTTAATTATTTTATTTCTGTTGCCATTAATTATATTTATTATTGCGCCTGTTTCTGCTGACCAAAATGAAGATGAAAAAGTTGCACTTGCCTATGATTGGCTTGGTAATGAAGTTTCTTCGTGGCAAGGACTAAACACAAAACAAACAATATTCTCATTGCTTGCTCTACAATGTAATTCTTCTGCATTTAACAAAGGAAATACTTCTTTGTATGACTTAGGAGTTTATTCTCAAGGAAAATATTGTTTTGGTCCTGAAAAAATAGATAGTCAGAGTCAGTGTACATTAACTGAGACTGCTCTTGGAAAAATTGCTGCTGATGAATTTAATCAAGATGTCGAGGCTGAAAACATGAAACAATGGATTATTGGCCAGAACAAGACTTTTACAAATATTGATTGGTATCTTCAAATAGATATTGAACAAGGTCAGAGAGCTAATTGTTCAATTATTTATGAATATAATGGTGAAGGTCAAGAGGAGGAAGGATTTAGAATTTGGGAAAATAAGACAATAGATATTGATGGTGTGAGTGATTGTTTTGCTGATGCAGAATATTGGTTTAGAGCTAAAAAAGAAAATGAGCAATGTTATAATAAAGATTATACAGTCAAGTGCTGGTCTGGCTCAGCTTATTATACTGTTTCATGGTTCTATAAAAAACCTGGAAGTGAGATTATTTATGTTTCTGGCGAAACTCAAAGTGCTCAGCCTGGTTATGGATCGCAAGAACCAGATCCAATCGACACATCTCTCTTATCATATTGTTTAACAAGTCCTGGTTTAGGAAGTTCGTGTGATTATGAAGGAACTGCCTGGGCAACTTATGCCCTCGCAAGACAAGGAAATGACGAGGATGCAAGGTTTTACTTGCCTTATCTTATTACAATGAAAGACAATAACATAAAGTATTTTCCAGACACTTTCTTATTCCAACTCATGGGAACATCAATTTATGAAAATAAGATTAAGAATGAGCAAAAACCACAAGGTTACTGGTTAATCCAGCCAATTGTTTATGGAAGAAATTATGATACTGCACATGCTGTCATGGCTCTTGGTCTTGGTCACGAAAATAGTGGCCAAGCAAAAGAGTGGATTCTTTCAAGCCAAACAACACAAGGTTATTGGGACACAAGTGACCCTGGTAAAAACAAGATTCGAGATACTGCTTTTATATTGTGGGTGTTCTGGCCTGATATTTGCCCAGGTGGAGCAGGAGAAGATTGTGAAAGTCAAGGAAGCCTTTATACATGCAGGGAAAGTTGTGAAGGAAATGAAATATTTATTCCTGGCTTAGATTGTCCTTTTGATTATTTATGTTGTAAAAGATATGGTCTTGGTGATGATGATTGTATCTTAGAGCAAGGAGCTTGTAAAGATTCTTGTAATGTCAATGAATTTGAATTAACAGCTATAGAATGTGCTGGAACAAAAAAATGTTGTAAAAATTATATTGATGCTGATTGTGAGGAAGAAGTTGGAGGCGAATTTTGTGTTGCTGGACAGATGTGTCTTGGTGAAGAAGTTGAAACATATGATTCCCTAACTACTTTATGTTGTTTAGACGGTTGTGGAATTGCACAAACTTGTACTGAAGCAGGAGGAATGGAATGTAATCCTAATCAAGGATTATATTGTAAATCAGGTTATGAGATTCCTGCAATTGACACAGATTATTGTTGTGAACCAGCTTATTGTGATGATGCTTCAACAATGTATTGTTATGAACTTAATGGAGAATTATGCGAAGAAACTGATGTTTGTATAAACTCCAATGGAAAAATTCCTTTTATAAATACAATTGATGGAAATTGTTGTGTTGACGGGGAATGCGGAGTTGATGATTATTGTGCAAATATCGGTGAGGAATGTGATTATGGAGAAGAATGTTTTGAAAATGTTTATGTCAGGACTCTTGATGCTGAAGAATGTTGTAAAACTGAATGTGTAATGCCTTGTCAAAATAAAGGAGGGCAATATTGTTATGATAATGATGAAGAATGTAGTGGAGGAATATTTGAGAAAAGTACTGAAGGCTCAAGGTGTTGTGTTGGTGGAACTTGTAAAAAAGGTGGAGCATTTCCATGGTGGATAATTATTATAATCATTGTTCTTATTGGGGGTGGTGCAGCAGCTTATTTCTTATATTTCAAAAAACCAAGAAAGCCAAAAAAACCAAAAGCAGGATTAGGCCCAGGATTTCCTTTTGCAAGACCAGCAATGAGGCCAAGGCCAGGAATAAGACCAGGTCCAGGGCCATCAGCACCAGGTCAACGTCGTCCTGGATTACCAATGGTTCCAATTGCTCCAAAAAAGATTCCAGGAGGAGCAATTATTAGAAAGCCAGGAATTATGATGCCAAAAATACCTAGACCTGAATCAAAAATGCCTAGTGGTCCACCATCTATCATAAGAAAAATAAGACCATCCCCAATGTTATCAAGACCATTAAGACTAAGACCAACAACAATGGCAAGACCAAAAATAAAAAGAACAGTAAGGAGAGTAAGGAAAAAAATAGGAGGGACAGGGACAAAAAGAAAAAGCAAAGGCAAGATGATTGGAAGAGGAAGAGGAGAATCTGAACTTGAAAAGACTCTCACCAAGCTTGAGAAGATAACAAAAAAAGCTAGAAAAAAGAAGTAGAACCAAAAAAAGAAAAAGATAATAAAAAAGAAAAACAAAAGATAAATTTATTAAGTATTTTTTCTTAGTTAACTTATAAAATGAGGTTGAAATTATTTGTATTATTTTTAATTGTAATATTTTGTTTATCGTCAGTGTCTGTACAATCAGTACAAGCATTATGCCCTGAAATTATTCTTGGCAAAACAATTTTTATTCCAGAAGAAACTTTTCAGGCCGAGATAAAAGGAGATTTTAATAGAGATATAACTGCTGGTGATATTTCTTTATTTAGAAAAGAAGATAATGTGAAACTACCTGTCGATGTCTTTATCACAAAAATTTCTGATACTAAATTTTTTGCTTTCTTTGATATTCCTAATTTAAATATTGATGTTTCTGAAGATTATGAAATTAAAGTTGCAGCATTATGTGTAGAAGGTTTTAGAGTTAGAACAAAGGATTTTACAATTAAAAAAACAATAGCTAGTTATTATCAAGATTTAAAGACAGAAATTGGGGGCTTGTGGCCTTATCTCTCTGTAGAAGATCATGCTTCTGCTCTTGCTGCCTTTTCTTATGATGCAGAATACTATGAGCAAGGAAGGCAAAAATTTAATTCAAAAAATTGCCCAGACAATTGTAATGTTATTGAAAATTCCTTGGCAACAATTGCAATAAAGGAACAAGAATTTATAACATGGCTCAATGATAATAAAGATAAAAATGGTGATGTAAGAGATATGGCATATGCTTTATTTGCATTGAAAAATGTTGGTGAAGAAATTAATGTGAGTGATATAGCCTGGCTTCAAACAAATGCTCAAAATGATGAAGAGAAAGCGATTCTTGTTTATCTTTCTAGAGAAAATTATCTTGACCTTATCTCCAGACAATCATTTGATGGTTATTGGTTTAAAGAAAATGAACATGATATTATAACAACAAGTATAGCAGTATTTGCATTAAAAAACATTGTCAACAACAACCAGATTAATGGCTCAGAAAAAGTTATTGTTGAAGATTCAATATCAAATGCTCAAAGTTGGCTTCTTGAAAATTTTAATGAGGGAAATAAAAAAGAAAAATCATTCATTCTCTATTATGCTTTTCCAAAAGAAAACATTGAAGCTATCATGTCTGTTTGGCCAGGAGTAGTCAAAGTAGATAGTCCTGATACTTTCTCCCTAATTTTGCATAATAAAGGCGAAAATAATATTAATTCTTTAATCGAAGTAATGGGAAATAACATGACAAGTTCAATAGCTAAAGATGAAATAAAAAATATTGAATTTTCAGTTCCCTTAATGACAACTCCTGATGCAAGAACTTTATTTCAACAAATAAAAATATATTTTGAAAGTCCTTATGGCTACAGTTCGAGTTATAAAATTCCCTTAATTATTTTCACTCAGAAAGGAGAAGAAAACATTGGGGGAATAGGAACAAATGAAACAAACATAAGCGAACAAGAGGAAGAAGAAATTAAAGAAGAATTAAATCAGACTAATAAAACAACACAACAAGAACAAACATTAATTGAGTTGCCTCTTATTTTTGATGAGACAGAAATCATAAAAAATTTAACTGTTGGACAATCAATCACTGTGACTCTTAAACTTGATAATAAATACAACCAAGAATTAAGGAATATAAAAGTTCAAAAAAGTTCTCCCTTGATTAATGTAGTTGAAATCTCTCCTGCTTTTATTACAAAGATGGCTGTTGGGGAAACAAAAAATATTGTTGTAACAATTGCCCCAACCAAAACAGGAACATTTTCTGGAACTGTGGGAGCAAGAGTTAAAATTAATGATATATGGTATGAAAATTCTATACCAATCACTGTCATTGCTGAGCCAAGCACAGGAATAGTAACACAAACATGTCAAGAGATGGGAGGCAGAGAGTGCAAGGAAGATAAGGTATGTTCTATTGATACGGTTATTGCAAGTGATACTTTTAGATGTTGTATTCCTCCAGGAGAATGTAAAAAACCAGCTTCTAAAACAAAATTACCTTTGTATGGAATTATAATTTTTATTGTAGTAATAGTTGCATTACTTGCAGTCTTGTTAGTACTCACAAGAAAAAAGAAAAAGCAGATGTCTGAGATTCTAGAAGAAGCAAAACAAAAATATGAAACAAAATTCCAAAGGGGATTACCAAGATAAAGATAAAATAAAGACAAAATAAAGATAAAAATCATAAGATAAATTTTAAATAGGATATTATCTTATTAACAATATTATATTAAATCAAATATACATCAAATATAAATTGAATATACATCAAATAAATTAAAGGAGGTAAATAATTTAAATGGAAAATAATGCAAAATGGGCATTTTTCATGATTGCTTTGGTTGCAGGAGTAGCTCTTGGATTATCTGTTAATAATACAATTATGACAGGACAAGCTACTAGAATAACTCCTGGAGATAGTGATGGGGGTCTCGATCCTTTTGAAGCAGGAGTATGCATGGATAAATTTGGAAAGATGTCCATAGACTTTTGTTCAGGAAATTTTATGCATGAAGTTGCTTTTATTGAAGGAGAATGTAAAGAAAGCCTATATGATTGTACTGCCTACGAAATGGTCTGTTTCCAAGGAGAATGTATGACTAACGAGGAAATGGAAGAGACTGTGAGAACAATGGCAATGATAAAATAATTTTATTCTTTTTCTTTCTTTTATTTTTTCTTTTTATCTTTTTTAGAATTAGAATCTTTTTTCTTTAATTCTTCTTGCTTTGATTTTTCTTGGATTTGTTTTATCATTATTGCTTTTTCAATTTGCATTTTTTTAGCCATCGCATCATATTGATGCAATCGGGTAGAAAGATCATTGGCAATATTGTTTGCATCTGAAACCTTTACTTTTATAATTTCAGGTTCAATTATCTCAATAGAGCTTGGCATGAAATAGAAAATTAAATTGAGGAGTCGGGAAAAACTATCTGCGAGAAATTCAATTTCAGAAAAACATGAAAACAGTTTTTCTACTGGTTCTGCTTTATGGAATTTTTGTGTAATAACTTCAACTCCTTTTTGTTTCCCAAAAGCATCTATAAGTGTATGGAGAGCTTTTTCAATATGTTCGGGAGGACGTCCAGCTAACTCTATGACAAAAATAGCATGAACTTCTCCTTTCTCAATCCTATCTCTTATTCTCATCTTTTTATTGATTTTTTATTTATTTTTTATTTATTTTTTATTTATTTTCTTATTTTATTTTAATAACATAAAATGCTATGAGTAAACAAAGCAATGACAATAAATAAGGGGTTATTTTTAAAACTGTCGAACCTCCAGTTTCAACTGTTCTTACTATATTTCCTGTTATTTTATCTGTTG
>JAUWNL010000027.1 GCA_030612665.1 archaeon | reverse complement strand
AAAAAAGAACCTAATAAAAACAACCCGAAAAAAATTAAAGCTTTCTTCATCCTGCAGCCTCCTGAGATTAATATATAAAAGACTTACAATAAAGTAAAATAGTTTCAATATTTTTATTCTCAATTAATTTTATTATTAGCTAAACTCTTTTAACCGGAGGCAAGTGTGTAATTAATCACACTTGTAAAGTTGAAAGCTGTTTTTAATGTAAAACACTGTCCCTGTTTTTTTTTGAATTAAAAAATTTTCAAGATTTCAAGCACCGTTAGCCTTTCTTTTAATTTTGTCAATAATAAAGATTTGACCCCTTCACTTAATTCTACTCAGCATCTGATTTCATAATATTCTTAATATGTGTGGCTATTATCAAGGGCGAACCGGGATTACCATCATCAAATTTCCCTTTACCAGCAAAACAATCTATGATAAAAACAGGACGTCTAGCATACAGAATCTTTCGAATATAAGGTTCTAAATAATTATCAATTATACTATCCTTTAATAATGACCAATCTTTCTTTTTATTAAAAAAATCTTCAGTTGCTACCATAAAAATTCTCCTTTTCAATAATTCTATCTTTGTTTAATTCCCTCTACAATTTTTATTACTTTTTGATTTTATTTTTATCCTTTGAAGTTAAAAAGTCAAGTTTAATTGTTTCTTGGTTGAATAAACTAATAGTTGAATAGTTAAATGGTTCTTTTTTTATCTTTTTTGTTTTTTTCTTTTCTTAACTCAAAACTTAAAACTCAAAACTAAAGATTTCAGCTACTGTTGCCCTTATTCAAATGCTGCCTGAAAAAGTCTTGGCAAAACCTATCGCACCCTATCTTGTCCTATCTTGATAATATTTTTATGATTTAATATAAAAAATTTGAATTTAATTTTACTATCTTGTATAATTGCAAAAGAAGGAGAATGAAATTGCAGGGGAAATATATTAAACCACCGATTATCGAAGCTATATGTGAATTTCGATTATCAGACGATACAGAGTGGGATCCAACAATTCCAGGACTCTTATTCAGTAAAATTAATTCGGATTTTCCATTTAAAAACAAAAGAAAAATTCAAAAGATATACTTTAAAAAAAATCCACAAGGAGGATTCCAACAAGAAGTGACGATAAGTGAAAGAGCAATTTTTTTATCAAAAGATAAGAAAAAAGAAATTCAAGTAGGAAATAGAGAATTAGCCATAATATGCTTGAAACCATATCCTTCTTGGAATAAATTTCAGCCAATTATAAAATTAGCTTATAAAACTCTAGATTCTATTATTAGTCTAAAAGGGTTTAAGAGAATTGGATTAAGATATATTAATAAAATTCAATTTCGTGATAAAAACATAGATTTGGACGAATTTTTTGAATTTCGACCATATTTTGGAAAAAAAATTCCTCAGATGATGTCATCATTTAATTTAACAGTTTTATTACCATTTTCTGAAGGCTGTGATTCATGTAAAGTTATACTACATAATACAATTTCTCAAAATAATGAAATGGGGTTTATTCTTGATTTTGATTATTTCCTCGTAAAACCTTTTGATAATGATTCAAGCAATTGCTTAACTTGGATTGAAGAAGCACATAATAAAATTGAAGCACTTTTTGAAGGCAGTATTACTGATAAATTGAGAGAAATTTTTGGAGTAAAAAAATAATGCAGTTGAGTGATGAAAAATATATAAATCCAACAATTTCTAAAACTTCTTCTCAAAAGGTTTTTATTATTTTTAATACTTTAGTTAATGATGATAATGAATCAGAAGATAACAAACCTACATTCTCAATACATGATCATATAAATGAGCTTTTTGAAGATCTTCAATTAAATAATATATTAGTTTTTAACATTCCACATATGACAGCTTATTTAATTGCTTTTCCTGAAATTATTGATATTTTGAAACAACTTCCAGGTTTATTGCATAATTTTTCCAATAAAAACACTCAAATTTCACTAGAATTATATCAAGAACCTGAATTTGATGACGAATATCCTACAATTTATATAAGACAAAAAAGTTATGAAGAAGATATTCTAGATAAAATTGACGAAATAAACCAACTAATTGAGCCTGATTTATTGGGGATGTCGGTTTGGCTTCTAGTAAATACTGATTTTCAACCCTTTAAATCATAATGTCTTTTAATTGGATAGAATTTCTAAATATAGCAAAAAAACTTGGTGTAAATCCGCCCTTAAATGTAAATAAAGAAGCTGCAATAAGAACATCTGTAAGTAGGGCTTACTATGCGGCATATAATCATTCTTCTGAATATGCAAAGATTAAACTTAGTTTTAAACCAAACAATTCTTCTAGAGATCATAAAAATCTTCAAACTTGGTTAGAAAGAAAAAACAGGCTACCAGAGGTTAGGAGACTAAAACAATTAGCACAATGGAGAAAAGGTTGTGATTATAAAAAAGACTTTGTTATAACGGATTTGTTATATACTAAGTCTATTGAAATTGCTGAAAAAGTGATTCTTAGTCTTAATATAAAGTAGAAATATTTATACGGGGTCAACAAAAATATCATGCATATCAATGTTATGATGATAAAGTAGAAATCCTTCTATTCAGTTTTACCCTATAACCCCAGTAAATTATTCTTTGCCAACAACTCTTTTTGAAACGGATCTTCCATTAGAGAAGGTTGATGCCCATGTCGGGGTGACGGTGCTTGACATTTTGACAATTTCATTTCTTACTTAACCTTAATTTTTAAAAGGGAGTTTTTTTAATGCTGCCTAAAAAAGTCTTGACAAAACCTATCGTCACCTTTATTTTCTTAATAATAAAAATTTTTACTCAAATGGTTTTTCAATTTCTTTTCTTTCCTGTTCAAATTTTTCAATTCCTTTTATTAGTAAGTTCCCTCCATTTAAGAAATATTTTTTTATAAATTTTTCTGTTTCCCAGGGAATATAGATAAGACTGTCCGGTTTAACATAGCTCACATTAAATTCAGGTAATTCAGAATAAAATGAATTTTTCTGAATCTCTTTTATGTATTCAGCAAGTTTTTGCTTATACTCTGAAAATTGACATTCTCCAAATTCATTATTAGGTTCTTCTTTGTAAATTTCTTCTGGCCCAAATTCAGGATTTACAATAAAAATCTTTTTGTTGGTTCCCAAAGTAGCTGAAATTAAAAGATTGTTTATATATGGATCAAAAAAACTATAACCAATTACAAAAAAGTAATCTTTTTCTTCTAATAATCTCCTAAAATGATTGATCATGCTAAAAAAAGGTTCAACAGAAAAACTCTTTATCCCTTGACCAAATATTATAAATGGGTTATGCTCCAAATTTTGTTCTTCTTGTTCGACTCTGTTTTGTTTTTCCCACTTTTCTTTTTCCCAAATATCATTAGCTGTATTTCTCAACCAATTCAGTGAACCATGCAGTTTATAAAAATTTATTCTCCTTTTTTCTTCCTCTAATTTTGGTTCTGATTCTAAACCAACCCATTGACCATTTGAAAAACCCATCCATATACCAGCTTCTTTAAAATAACTTTCTATAACAAGGTCGTAATTAATAGAATAAATGTCTAAACAAAAAAGTTCATAAGGATAATATTGAAAAAATTCTTTTAGAGAATTAAGGTAAGAAAGTTTATTTTGATCAAAATTCAACCATATTTTTAATAATTCCTTTTTAATTTTTGATTCTATTGATTCAAATATATTATTTGTTTCATATCCTTTTTTTATTGCCTGTGAATTAAAATCTGTCTCTAATTGAACTAATTTATCTGCCCAATTGCCAGTAACAGGATAAGGGAGGTAATTTTCTCTATCCCTTATTCTTCTTATAAGTAGAATTAGTTCTTCTATATTTGGAAAAAACTTAAACTTTCCACCACTTTGAATAGAACGCCATTCACAATGATAAGAAAGACAAGATAATAAAAAATTAAGTGTCTCTTTTTCAATATTGTCAAATATACTTTCTTCACTATCATTCTGAATATACTTTTTTAAATAATCCAACATTTCAGATGACGTTTTACAATCGGCAGGCTTAGAGAAACCGGCACCAAGGAAGAATAAACTTTTATTTATAACTTCTTTTATTTCCATTATAAAAACCACGGTGTTTCTTGAACAACTTTATTTTCTGGAATTTGCTCATCAAAATTCCCAGTATATTCAGCGATAAGTTTTGAGTAGATAGTGGTAACTGGTTGACTTTTTTGTTTTAATCCTTTCCAATATAATCTTGAAAATTCATAAACCTGACTGATTAACTGCTTTTCATCTAAAGTTGTGTTATCACCTGCGTATAGTCTTAGTTTTATAGGCCATTCCTCAGTTAAAGAACGCGATGGTTTTTCGTGATAGCGTGTATTGTTGTAGAGAAGATATTCATTTCTTCCTATTTTGATATAAGTTCCACTCATAGGCATCCCATAGTTGTAATTTTCATCAAAACAAACTTCTATTGTGGTTTTTGCTTCATTGATCTCTATATAAATAAATGGTATATCCAATTGTAATTCTTTACGTAGCAATTGTTCAATTTTCTGTTCTGATTTACCATAAGGTTTATATGTATGAATAATAACTCTTTTCAGTTCTTCTTCAGGATTCGTTTTTCGAAAGATTTCGATTGCCTGTTTCAAATCGTTTACAATTTTTCTTAATTCTTCACCTTCATAACTATTTATTTTTTTTAAATGACCTTGATTATCAAAAAAAACTGCACTGCCTATATATTGAGTCTCCTTGATTTTTTTAGCATTAAAACCTATTATTAACTCTTTATAAGGTTGTTCTTTCAACTTCCACGGAATACCGCCAAGTTTTGCCAAAGTAGCAATAGCAATGTTGGGAAGATAAAAATGAAATTGATCAGAGCGAATATTTTGATAATAAACAAATTGAGAAGATATGCCCTTTTTGAGTAGTTCTTTTTTTATATGATAATAAAGTTTGTTCAAATCATCTGATTGATTATTTTTTTCGAATGGGCCTATTAAGATTACAAAATAATTTTCATAATTGTTATTAGATAATTCTTCAGATAAAAATTTATCAAAATTTTCTTTTAATCTCTGACTTCCATATTTTAGTTTTAAATCTGATTCGCTCAACGTAGGAGGTATTTCTACATATGTTTGTAAACCAGGGAAGTGTTTAAGACCATTTTTAAAATATTGATATAACTTGTTTGCATCATCAGAATGTTCATAAATAAAAATAAATTGCACATCTTTTGCAATTGGTGAACATTGAAAAGGACCGTAATCTCTCATTCCCGTTGCTGCATTAATATCGGTTTTTTCATTCTTGAAAATCATTTTATTACTACCGCGATATACTCTGTCCAAATCTTTGTCTTGTATACTTATAAACCCTCCTGATTGTATTTTCAGAGTATCTGTTTTTAAGTCCAAAAGATGTTCTGAATAAAATTGTTTTAGAGTGTTATATAATTTTACATAAGAAATTTTTCGAGGTGCTACAAAGGCATTTATCTCTTTTTTTATATCGTTATTTGCAATAACTTTTAATGAACGGTGTTCTTGATATTTTATTTTTTTGATAAATTGATTGGTCGGATCTATTGCTCTTAAATTACTAAAATCAATATTTGAAAAAGAATCTTCATCTTTTTCTGTATGACTAATTAAAACATTTTCACTGGTTTTATTAAAGATAAGTTCGTTTCTATGTGGTTTTATTATGAAATCGTAGCGTGAATATGTATCCCATTCATCATTGAAAGATTCAGATAAAACATAGACACTTAAATCTTTACCTATAGTATAAGGCTCAATTAAGAATTTATTATTTTTAAAATGATTGATTAAACTGTGCTTGACAAAGTGCTTTTTGAATCTATTATTGAATAATTTTCCATTCAGACTAAATTCAAAACTATTTTTTGAGTTAATTTTTTGAAAGTCAAAATAAACGTAGGGCTGAGTTGTGATATCAACTGTATCATAGTTTCCAAACCAATCTTTGAATTTATTTAAACTACTATGTTCTTTTAAATTTTCTATAAAATACAGATACTTTAGCCTGAACAACGCCTCCGATTTTGTACAATATATTTTTATTCCTTCTTCTGGAACTATTAATTCAAATATTATTCTATTAGATATTAAATTTGTCATAATACTCCTCTATCTTTATTTTGCTCTCCCACAATTCTAATCTCCTCATCTCTTTTTGTATGAGCCCAAGCTCTGTTTTTTACTTCCATGGTTTTTTTATTTGGTTGTATAGAAGCATTGTTTCAAATTTATATTCTTTTTATTTCTTCCTGTAACTTAAACTTCCAATTATCACTCAATGGGATATATAAAACGCCATGATAATCTGATGGAATTTCTACTTTCATATCATAAAGAACAATTACTTTTTCTCTCCCCAACTTTCCAATAAAAAAACCTGTTTCAAAAATTACATTTTGCCTGGCTCTATGATTATTCTTGATTTTACCGTTTCTTTTTTTCAACCCTTTTTTTCTTCCCCAGTCATCGGCACTCCACAAAGCTACAACAAAATCAACATCTGAAAACCTCTCAAATTTTTCTATAATTGTATTTCCGTAATTAAGTTCTTCATGTAAAATAGTAACATCAATTTTCAATTCTTTTTTTAATTCTTTAGACAGAAATCCGCTTACTTTATAATTTAATTTTTCATTGTGTCCATGAACTAAAAAACATTTTAATTTTTTTTCCATTTTTTCACCTATCTGTTTTTATAATATCAAAAAAATAAAAATAAATCTGCTCAACATACAATATATTATCCATTTTTCCCTTCTACAATCTTAATTTCCTCATTTGTTAATTCATACAATTTATAGACTAATTGGTCGATTTGGTTGTCTAAAATATCAATTTGTTTTTTGTATATTGTTTTTTCATTTTCTGTTTTGGCATTATGATATTTCTTCTGCACTTCCAGCATTTGATCTACTGATTTTATTATATTTAAGTAATTCGTGTTTACTATATTAACATTAGGAAAAGGTAGTCTTTTAACATTTACTATTTTTACTTGTGCAAAAGTTCGACCAGTTTCATTAACAATATATTTATAGTAATAATTCAACAACTTCGAATTAAATAATCCTAAAATAAAATGCAAATCATATTCAATGCCATTTTTACATATAATAACATGCACTGTTTTATCATTATGATAACCATTATAATCAATAGTTGCAATTAATTGATTAGCAGTTTGTCGATAAATAATTTTAGGTTTTGTTTCTAATATTTCACTTGAAAATCTAAATATATC
>JAUWNL010000014.1 GCA_030612665.1 archaeon | reverse complement strand
AACCCCTTCTTGTTTTCTTTTTGATATTTTTTCCTCTTTTAAGTTTTCTATATCTGAAATTGATTGTTCAAATATATGCCCTAAAATATTAACATTAACCTCTGATTTAAAATCAAAAGAAGCCATAAGCAAAATATTTTCTATTATCTTGCTTAATCTATTTTTATGTTTATTAAAAATTTTCCTGTCATTTTCGTATAGTTCTATGTCCTTATCAAGTTTATAATTCTGTTTTACATCTTTAAAAAAAGGTTTATTTCTATAATCTTTAAAAGATAATCTACCATCAATCTCCTCTTTAAACAACTCCCCATTAAAACCCCTTATTTGTTTAGGTATTTCTTTGTCTAATTCCCTGAATATGCTTTTAATTTTTCCGAAAACATAGCTTGTATGCCCATCTATTCCTCCACTTTTTTCAAGAACTTCTAATATTTTGCTTTCAAAATATCTTCTATTAAGTAATTCTGTATCTTCTGCAAAGAAGATAAACATTAATCTATTTAGAAATGATTGAACATAATGTAAACAGACTTCATTTCCTATTTCACTTTCTTTAAATTCTTTAAGAATCATAAGCCTTGTTTCATGATATAGTTTATAGAACTCTTTTGTTAAATTCCTTTCTTCTACTATTGAATCTTTATATAATTTTGTGGTATCATCTTTCTCAAAACTTTCTTTAGAAAAGATAAAAATAAATTCTTTTAATTTATCTGGATTTTTCTTAATATCTAAGAAGTCAATTTTATGATATTTAGTGTATCCCTCTTCTCTTTTGAATAAAACAAAATCCTTATAATTTGTTAAAACTCCATAAGGGATTTTATTTTTGTAAATATAATCATTAATTTGATTTACAGGAGTTTCTCTTATCTTTATACTTCTACCCTGTAAAGCCCATAAATCTTTGGTTTTCGTTCCTTTTGCTTCAAAACAAACAAGGAAATTTCCAGACTTATCCTTAAATGGAAATTCCATATTTTTTTCTTCGTGCTTAAAATCTGTTATGTCATAATCTAATAAATCTTTAAGAATATAAATCATAAATTTGGGATAGTTAGATACTTCCCCTTGTAATTTGTTTTTCTCTAATAATTCAATCCATTTTTTAGAAGCTGTCTTTTGTTTTGAAGTTGGCTCTATTTTTGCTATATTTTTATTTATAGTTTTCTCATTAAACAGATTTGTTTTCATAAATAATTTAGAAAAAACAATTATTTAAATTCTACTTTTTAGATTAGCCCTGCAGAGAAGGAATTATCCTGCTATCCTTGGATATAATCATAAACAGCTCGCGCAGCAACAGCTCCCTGACTAGCAGCTGTGATAATCTGTTTAAGCTCTCTGTCTGTTACATCTCCTGCTGCAAAAATTCCAGGAATATTTGTTACCATGTCTCTATCAACTTGAATAAAACCATTATCAGTACTCACTCCAAGTTCTTTAGCAAGGTCAGATAAAGGTTCTATACCTATCTCAATCATTACTCCCCCAATTTTAATCTCTCTTTTTTCACGACTATTTACATTTTCAATTTCTATGGACTCAACTGTTCCTTGACCTTTAATTTCATTAACTTTACTAGCACTTATAATCTCAATTTTCTGTTGACCTTTCATCTGTAATTTTTCAAGTCTTATTTTTTCTGCTCTAGGTTTTTCTTCAATATCAACCATATAAATTTTATTAGCATAAGCTAGCATATACAGAGCTGCAAGAACAGCTGAATTGCCTCCACCAATAATAGCAATATCTTTTCCCTTAAAGAAAGGAGCATCACATTCAAAACAAGATGTAACTCCTTTACCAAAAAATTCATCTTCTCCAGGAACATTTAATTTTTTTCTCTTGCCCCCTTGACAAAAGATGATTGTCTGGCTTACATATTCATCTTTATCAGTTTTTATCTTAAAAACTTTATCAATCTTTTTTGCTTTTTCAACTTCTTCCTCATTAATTTCTATCCCAAGCTCTTTGACTTGCTTTTCCATCTTGAGTGATAATTCTTTTCCAGAAATTTCATTAAATCCAGGATAATTTTCAATACTTGGTGTGTTAATTAAATATCCCCCGATTTGTTTTGCTATTACAATAGTTTTTAATTTTGCTCTTGCTGCATAAATTGCTGCAGTCAGGCCCGCGGGGCCTGCACCAATTATGATTGTATCGTGTACTTTCACCATTTTATTAAATAAGAAAGGGGTTGTTTAAATAATTTTTCTCTTAACTTTTTCTGGATTATATAACCAACCCTGCCAGCAAGGCTATTCCAATAACAACAAGAATTATTCCCGAAATTAAATGTAATAATCTTAAGTTTTTCTCTCTCCAACCAGAAACATCACTGATAGTTGTAAAGCCTAGATAAATTATGAAAGTTATTGCAATCATTGGCAACACAAAAACTATATTATAAAGTAAAAGCAAGGGAACTATTTCGAGTAATGCAAGTGGTTCAAATATTCCACAACAAATAATATATGGTCCCATTGTACAAGGTGTTAAGAAAAGAGATACTAGAAGGCCAGTTACGAAAGCTCCTTTTACTGATGTTATTTTAGCAATAAGTCCCTTCATAGTGGGCCTCCATTTTTTTGGTACTTCTGTCACAAAGCCAGCTCCGCCATATTTAAAGAAATCTTTTATGTTTGAAGCTCCAAGTATTATTCCTACTGCCCCAAGAACACGATAAAGCCAAATCTTAAAAATATCCATCTGTGTTAGAAATTTGAAGAAATTAATTAAAATCAAACCATAAAAAAAATACATAATAAATATCCCTGCAGTAAAAGCAAATCCAACTTTCAACACTTTTATTCTTTCTCTTGGATATCTTGTAAGAATTGCCACCAGGGCAAGTGTTAAAACAGCAAGTTCACAAGGATTTACTGCATCAGCTGCAGCAAGTCCAAGAACTGTTAATAAACTAAGTTCAGCCATTTTAATTTAAGGATTTTGAATATATAATTTATATTGTTCTTTTGTTCTTACACCAATATGAACCTTACAATTAATTATAACACTAGGGACAAATTGCACAATTAATCCAAAATCTTTAACTTCTTGAGCATCTTCAACAATTGCAAGATTATAATATTTAAATTCCATGCCAAGTTCCTGTTCGAGTTCTTCGAGTCTTGATTCTCCGATAGCACAATGTGGACAGCCTGTACGGCCAATTATTACAACATTATTAATTTTTGAACAAGTTGGTTCAGGGACAGTACTGCCGTCAACAAGAATTACCTCAGGACTTTTCTGAAGAACTATTGCAAAAAATACAATTATTGCTAAAACAATAATAAACATCAAAAATAACCATATTTTTTTCATCTTTTTTATATATCTTTATTTTCTTGAATTTTTTTATCTTCATATGGTGCCACTTTTCTTCTATAAAATTCTTGTTTGATACATTCAAGAAGACCTATCGCCCTATTATAATTAAAATATTTTGGCGGATAAGTTTCGTTGAGAATTGTGCTGATAAGAAAATTAAGTTCACCATCAATATTTTCAGGAGGAATATCTTTAATAAGGATTTTTATTTTTTCTATTACTTCTTCCCACTTTTTTCTTTCTTCTTGTTTTATGTAGGGCATTTTTATTTTACTTAACTTTATACTTCTCAACTTCTTTTTTATTAAGAGGATTAATTTTTATAGATTTATTAAGGTTTCTACCATAATTTATTTCAACATTTTTCTTGTCTTTTGCGTCTGAAAATGAAACTGTGAGTGCCGCAGCAATTTTTATTACTTGTTGAGTAGGATGCTCGAGAAGTGTGGTTGGTCCTGGAACATCTTTTGGCTCGAAGAGCCAATCATTGTTTGCGAGCTCAATAATCTTTTTATTTTCTTGCTCGTTTCTACCAACAATTATTTTACTTTTGTCTACACGAAAATGTCTTCCAATTTTAAGCAATTCAAGATCTCTTTTTTTGATATTTTGTTTATACCTTAGAAGATCTCGCATCTTTATGGCAATTTCTTTTTCACATAACAAACAACCACCTGCAGGAGTAGGATATTTTAACTTGTATTTTTTTGCAAGTTCCATTTGTTGAATCCTTCTTCGTCCTTGCATAGCAAGAAGTTTTTTTCTATCAACAAAGCCTTTCTTTTCAACCTCAGTTTCGTCGAGCAGTCTAGCACTAAGGGGCCTAAGTAGTTTGCTTTGAAGATTAGATTCAAGTTCAATAAGGCCAAGTTTCTCACGAGTCTGTGACATTGGTCTTTCATTAAGAACTTCTCCTGTTGCAATAAAATCAGCTTTTTCTTTTTCCATAACTTGTTTTGCTTTTTTTAACATCATGATTTTACAATCAATACAAGGATTAACAGCTGAGCCATAACCAAACCTGGGCTTTCTTGTCATCTCTATAAATTCTTTAATATGTTTATCATCACTAAGATCAACTTCAATTAACTTTACTTTTAATTTTTTAGCAGAATCTCTTGCTGACTTAGGGAAAAAAGATGAGATAAAATGAATAGCAATGACCTTAATGTTTTGTTCTTGAAGTATTTTGACAGCAAGGAGGCTATCAAGACCCCCAGAAAACATTACAATTGCTTTGGCTTTCTTTTTCATTTTAATATAAAGTCTTGATATCCCTTTTTAATTCTTTATAAAATTTTTTGATAATTGGATGTTTAGAATTTATTATTAATATTTCAGGAAAAGAATCTTTTTTTAAATATTTATTAAACTGCGAACAACTTATATCAATATATTTCCCAGTTTTTAAATCATAATTCCAAAAATGGGTTATGTATCTCTCAAGTCCCATCCCACAATAATTATCTACATAAAATGTTCCATATATAATTGGATATCCTTTTTTTGACAATTCACAGGATGCAATCATACATTGTCTATTTGGGAAATTTTCGATTTGCTTTAATCTTCTTATGGTTTTCTCTGCATCTTGTTTAATCTTCTTAACTGACATAGGTTTTTGCAGTATACAATGTTTTTAAATTTTAAGAAAGAGGATAGATTTTTATAATTTGATGATTAAACAAAACAATGGAAAATCTTAAGAAACAAGAAACAGGGTATGGCTTCAGAATTTCTTTGGGGGATTTTCTTAATTCTGACACTAAAACAAGAGAAGATTTTATCCTTAAAGAAGCAGTTTATCAATCGAATCTTATTGAAGGGATAACTTTAGATTGGTGTGAGACTATTTCTGCTGAGAGTTCATTTACTTTAGCACATGAATTATCAGACCATCTTAAATCTTATAATTATGTTCTTAAAAACTTTTCAAGAATTCCTGAAGAACAAGATATCTTGAAATTGCATGAAATTTTAATGAAAAATCTTTTTCTCAACAGGGCAAAAGAGATAATAGATATGAGAAAATTATCAAGAAAAAAAGCTGAAAAAGTGAAGAGATATTTTGAAAAGGCTCATGGAAAATATCGAAAATGCAAGATTTGGGTTGGACCTAGCGAATGCATATTTCGCGGATGTTTATATTATAAACAAGTTCCAAAGGCAATAAAAAATCTTGAAAAGAATATGTTATTTATTCGTTCAGAAAAAGAATATAATAAAAAAGAAGATTTAATCTGGGATACCCATTATGAATTTGAAACAATCCATCCTTTCATTGATGGCAATGGCAGGACAGGAAGACTCCTTTTAAACTGGCTTTCATTGCATTATCTAAATGAATTTTTTATAGTTCTAAACAAGAATAAAATGGAATATTATGATAAGATAAATGAATATTCAAAAAATTATAAAAAAAATAATCAAAAAATGCATTTTTATAAAGATATTCCCCAAAAAAACAAAAAAGAGTATGACCCTGCTTCCATAATTAATTTGTGTAATCAATTATCTAAGAAATAAAAAATTAAGAAAGGAGGTGGAGATGAGAAGTGACGAGCGAGCTAAAAGAGGAAAATGATTTGACTCACCTCCGATTTTTTTAAGTAAAAGCCTTTAAAAATGGTTGTGAAGAGTTAATCTCTATTCCTAATAGAGAATTTAAATCCATAAGGTTTATAAATGAAAAAATGACTTATTTTTCATGGTGATTTTTTCTAGCCTCACAGAATTTGTATTCATAAATGTAATATTAAACCTTTTTTGTGCTATTATTGCTTTCGCAGTCAGCATATTCAGCTATAGAGCTTTGAAAATTACTCATGAAAAGAATTTTCTTTACTTTACTCTCGGATTCTTTTTGTTAGCTATAGGAATTATCGCAGGAAGTATAGGAAATATTGCTTATTATCTAAGCATTGATTTATGTTTTTTTAGCAATACATGTTCTCTCTGGCAAAAATTATTTTATGCCTTTAATCTCGCTTTTGTAGCCCTTACTTTATATGCTTATAATCTATTTGTTTTTGTTTATAGCAAGATAAGATCAAGAGTATTAATGTTCCTTGTTTTTATTGAAACTAGTGTTATTGCAATATTCTTGTTCAAAATATTCTGGTTCCATCTTGTTGCAGCAGTAATACTACTTTTCTTAATTTTCTTGTCTGGCAAGACATATTTCAAAAAAAGAAATTCTAATTCCTCCCTGATTTTCATTGCCTTCATTTTATTATGTCTTTCACATGTCTTTTTCATGTTTATCGCTCAGATATTCTCATATCTTGGCCATGTTTCTTTAGTCTTAGGTTTCCTCTTCTTTTTCGTAATGCTTCTAAGGATAAAATATATAAAGAGGAAAATTAGAAGGAAATAAGAGTAGTTGAGGGAAAATCGGTGATAGGAAGCTAAAACTAAAATGGCAAGAAGAAGCCGAATGCAAATTATATACGATTTATTGAATGCAATTATAGAAAAAAAAGGAAAAATTAAAGTAACTCATCTTCTTTACAAAGGGAATCTTTCTCATGAACGTCTTAAACTTTATCTTGAAGAGCTTGAAACTAAAGAATTCATACAAAAAATAACAGAACCTTCAAAAAAGAGAATGACTGGCAAGACTTTTTATACAATAACAGATAAAGGGGTTAACTTCCTGAATGAAATTCATAAAGTCCAAGAACTAACTGAAGCTTTCGGATTATAATTATGGAAAAATGAAAAAACAAAAAAAATCAAGATATATCGATGAGAATATTTTTAAAATGACTGTTAAGAATCACCATTTCTATCAAGATGAGAAAAAGAAATCCCTGTATGAAAAGATAGAAAACTTTCTATCAAGCGAAGGGCATCAAATATGTGGATGTAGAAAAGCCCATAGCCTAGAGTTATGTCAATACTTTTTTTATGATAATTCGATCTTATCTTTATTAGGAGACCCATATTCCCCAGAAATAGAATTGAATATTTTTCCAAAAGAGTCCCATAATAAATCCAAGATTTCCACTTTGATTAAAAAGATTAAAAAATTTTCTCCAGAAATGGGGGAATGTCTTTCTCAACAAAGCTTATTCTGAAAATTACTTTATTTTTTATTCTAAATCAATACCTTTCTCTTTAATTTTACTATCTTCCTTCATTTCTTCATCAAACTCTTCTTCACAATCAGCTTCGTTTTTAAATTCGCATCCAGATTCTTCATCTTTCATTTTATTATCCAAACTTTTTCTTAAATTTCTTTTCTGACATCAAGATTTTTTGATGTTTCTTTTTTAATAAAACAGGGATTTTTCTTTTCTGTTTTTTTAGATAATCATAAATTGCTTCATCAAGTGCTTCTTCAGCTAACAAAGAACAGTGATATTTTATTGGAGGCAATTCCCCGAGTTTCTTAATTACTTCTTTATTTGTTATTTTTAATGCCTTACCAAGAGTCTTTCCTTTAGCAAGTTCTGTAATCACGCTTGATGTTGCGATAGCAGCAGGACATCCAAGTGTCTGGAACTTAATATCTTTAATTATCTCTTTTTTTCTTTTTATTCTTACTTTTATGAAAATATACATGATATCTCCACAGAGCATATTTCCAACTCTTCCAATTCCATCAGCATTCTTTATCTTACCAACATTCTTCGGTCTTAGAAAATATTTCATTACTTTTTTTGAATATTGGAATACCATTTTATATTTTATTCTTTTTGAATATAATATTTACATTTTTTGTTTAATCCATCACATGATTCACATTTAGCTATATTGATAATCATATCGTTAATAAAATCATCTTTTTTGTTTGATATTTGATATATTTTAATATCACATGGTTTTATTTTTTCTTTTTCTATTTTTTTATCTAATGTCATTTTATTCTTTCTCAATAATTTCTAATATTTTTTTATTTTTAAGGTTTCTGAAAATATAATCTGCTCCAGCTTTCTTGAGCTGTTGCTTTGTGTGAGTTCCAGTAGTTACTGCAATTGTTAAAGCATTGATTGCTTTTCCAGAAGCTATGTCATGGGTAGAATCTCCAATGACAATTACTTTATTAAACTTATTGATTCTTGCTTTTTTATGTGCTTTCTTGACTGCTTTTCTTATCAATTTTATTCTACTTATTTCATGTTCTCCAGTAACAATAAACTTAAAATGTTTTAACATGTTAGCTCTTTTTAATGCAGTTCTCACAATTCTTTCTGCATCTCCACTAAGAATTATTAAAAAATTATCTTTATTTTGAGATAATTTTTTTATAAGATTGATTGCTCCAGGCAAATAGAATTTTTTTTTATTTTTTGGAAGCATAGAAATAAATTCTTTAACATATAATTTAACTGCTTTAGCAATTTTCTTTTCTCTCTCATTTTTACTTATACCTTTCAACATTGCTAATTCGTAAATTGTTTTCTTGAGAGTTTTCCCAGCATAATCTATTTCTTGCATTCTTGCTTTAACTTCAAAGACTTTTTTCATTACTATTCCAGAAGTCTTATTATGTAATGGAAAAAGTTGCACAAGTGTTTGATCTAAATCAAATATTATGAGTTTCATTTCACTTCCTCTTTTTCATTTTTTTTCATTTTTTACTTTTTTATTAAGTTCTTCAATAAATTTTTCAACATCAAGTCCATGAGCAAGAGTTCCTTGTTCTATTGTTTCTTGCTGAGCCAAAGGACAACCAACACAAGCCATCCCATGTTTAAAAAACACCCCTGTTACTTCTGGATATTTTTTAAGAACCTCTTTAAAAGTCATCTTCTTTATTATCTTTTGATTCCTTTGTCTTGTTTGCTTTTTCTTTCTTTTTTTTACCATTTTAATGGATTTATCTTTCTTAAGGAATTTATTATTTTTGGCAATTCTCGAAGCAGATAATTAATATCTTCTTCTTTATTATCTTTCCCAAGTGTAATTCTTAATGAGCCATGAGCTTGTTCATCATTCAAATCTATTGAAGTCAGAACATGACTTGGTTTAAGACTTTTTGTACTACAGGCGCTACCTGTGCTTATAGCAATGCCTTTTTCATTTAATCTGATAAGAAGAGCTTCTCCCTCAATTCCTTTTATACTTATATTAACATTATTTGGAAGTCTTTGACTTGGATGACCATTAAGTTGAACTCCTTTAATTTTTAGGATTTCTTTAATAATTTTATTTCTAAGTTCTGTCTGACGTTCAGCTTCTTTTTTCATAATTTTTTCTGCTAGTTTTATTGCTGTAGCAAAACCAACAATTCCAGCAGCATTTTCAGTTCCACTTCTTAAACCTTGTTCATGACCCCCGCCATGACTTAATGCTTCAATTTTTACATCTTGTTTAACAAATAAAAGACCAACCCCTTTAGGACCATAAAGTTTATGACTTGATGCTGAGAGCAAGTCAATATTTATTTTCTTTATATCAATGGGGATTTTTCCAAAAGCCTGAACAGCATCAGTATGAAAATAAACCTTATTTTTCTTGCAAATCTTTCCAATTTCAGTAATTGGTTCAATAGTCCCAATTTCATTGTTAGCAGTCATGATTGAGACAAGAATCGTATCTTTTGTTATGGCTTTTTCAACATCTTTTGGATTGACCATTCCTTTATTATCAACATCAAGATAAGTAACTTTAAATCCATGTTTTTCAAGCCATTCACATGGTTTTAAGATTGCAGGATGTTCAATCTTTGAAGTAATGATGTGGTTTCCTTTGTTTTTATTTGCAAAAGCAATACCTTTTATTGCAAGATTATTTGATTCAGTACCTCCACTCGTGAATATGATTTCAGCTGGCCTCGCATTTATTAATTTTGAAGAAATTTTCCTTGCTTTCTTAATAGCTTCTCTTGCTTCAATTCCAAATGAATGCAATGAACTTGCATTTCCAAATTTTTCTGAAAAATATGGTTTCATGACTTCGAGAACTTCCTTGCTTACAGGAGTTGTTGCAGCATGATCAAGATAAATTCGTTTCATCTTTATATTCTTCAACATATATTTTATTTGCCATTCCGCGGCCTATACTAAATTGCTAATCCTCTACCTTTAACATTATAGGGCCATGAAAAAGTTGTTTTGAAACTACTTCAATTATCTTTTCTGGATTGACTAAACATTCCATTTTCATTTTCACCCCACAACCAGCATATTTTTTAATTCTAAATTTTTGTCCAATCTTTATTTCTTCTAAGGTTTTCATCTTATCTACATTCACACTCCACTAAAAAATTATTCTAATTTTTGGTGTGCTGGAAACTTCCATTTTCCATGCACTTACAAATCACACAAATATACCTGCTTTTTTTTATTTTATCAATTATCTTGATGATCTCAATATCAGAATTTTTTCCTTTTTTTATGAATAAAGCAGATTTTTTTATTTCTTTCATAATATCTGCTGGGAATTTTATCTTTTTGCCTCGTTTTTTATGTTTATATTGGCTTACTGCTGCCTTTGTGATTTTTAATTTTCTTGCAATTTCTACATCCTTTAATCCTTGCTTTTCTAGAATTTCTATAAAATACTTACGTATAGCAGGAATTATAAAATTTAATTCAATTTTCTGTGTCAAACATGTTAGTGTACTTTTCATGTTTATCGTTAACAGTGTTAACTATTTAAATATTATGGATAGCTCATCAGAAGGTTTAAATATCTAAATTTTGATATTTGATGATGTTAGAGTGGATAATTTTAATTGTGGTGATTGTTTTTATTGCAATAATTATATTTAGTTATTACAATAGATTTGCAGTCTTACAGAATAGAATTGAAAATTCTTTTGCACAGATTGATGTACAGCTTAGAAAGAGAGCAGATCTTGTTCCAAACTTGATTGAATCAGTAAAGGGATTTATGAAACACGAACAAAAGATGATTAGAGAGGTTTCAGAAGCTCGTAAGGCTCTTGTAAGTGCAATGCCTTCTAAAGATATGGCAAAAAAAATGAAGGCTGGAGATATGTTACAGAATGCTCTTAAGAGTGTTTTTGCAATAGCAGAGAATTATCCAAATCTCAAGGCAAATGAAAACTTCCTTCATTTACAGAATGAACTTAGTGCAATAGAAGATAAAATTGCTTATGCTAGACAATTTTACAATGATTCTATTTTATCATACAACAATTTATTTAGAACAATCCCAGGAAAATGGTTTGCTGGTTTGTTTAGCAAAAAAGCACGACATTATCTTGAGATACCTACTGCAGCACGAGCAACACCAAAAGTAAAATTCTGAAATTGAGATTGAGATAAATGGCTGAGAAAATATCTTTTCATGATCAAATAGCTAGAAATAGAAGGAAATCCTTTGTTTTAGTCGTCATTGTCTTTATTGTTTTGATTGTTCTTGGATATGCAATAAGCTTCGCTTTCTCTCCTGAGTATTTCACAATGATTATGATTATAGCTACAATTTTTTCAATTGTCTATGTTCTAGGAACTTATTATAATTCAGATAAAATTGCTCTTGCAGGAGTCAAGGCAAAAAAAGCTGATCCTGTCATACATCGAGCTTTATATCATGCAATTGATAACATGGCAATTGCCTCTGGAATGCCTAAACCACGAGCATATGTTATGGAATCAAAGAACATAAATGCATTTGCTACAGGCCGGGACCCTCAACATGCAGTAATTTGTATAACAACTGGAGCTCTCGAAACATTAAATAAACAAGAGCTTGAAGGACTCATTGGACATGAAATGAGCCATATTGCTAATTATGACATTCGTTTTATTACAACTATTGCTGTTGTTGTAGGAGCTATCTCTATATTTTCACAGATTTTTCTTAGGAGTTTATGGTTTGGCGGAGGAAACAGAAGAGAAGGAGGCAATATAATCTTCTTTGTAATTGCAATTGGTCTTGCAATTCTTGCCCCAATTATTGTCAAACTTGTTCAACTTGCAATCTCCCGGAAAAGGGAATTTATGGCAGATGCAGGAAGTGTCAAACTTACAAGATATCCTCCAGGAATGATTAATCTTCTAAAAAAAATCAAGAAAGAAACTAAGAGTATGAAAGTTCCTGGCGCTGTCGCGCCAATGTTCTTCTCTGCAACATCAAAAAGAAAAGTTGCTGGATTGTTTCAAACACATCCCCCAATTGACAAGAGAATCCTTGTTCTCGAAAAGATGTAATAAAATACATATATTTTTTGTTATAAATTCTTAAATAGATTTTTTTGTTATATTCTTTATGGAAACAAAAGAGGAAAAGATTAGTATTTATCTTGCTGGTTCATATTCTATGCCCTCATGGAGGGAATCCTTTGAAAAAGAAGTAAGAAAAAGAAATATTGAAGGAATAACTGTAATAAATCCTGTAGATATGACATGCCAAAGAAGTTCTTTTGATTTAGTAAGAGGGGATATTTATGAAGGTTCAATGAAACAGGATATCTGTTTGGTTTACATTCCTCCACGTGGGAATGGTTCTTTAGGATCTGCTATAGAAGCAGGAACAGCATATGCTTCTAGAAAATTATTAATCTTAATCTATAAATATCATGAAAAAGATGCTTTAGCACCTTTTTTTGATTTAAAATTTAGGGATTTTGATGAATTTTTTGAAACTTTTATAAAAAAAGATTATTTTTATAAAAAAATAATAAAAAAAAGGAAATTAGAAGAAAAATTTCCTGTAAAAGATGGAAAGATATTGAAAAAGCAATTGAAACTTTTTTTAGTAGGAGATTCTTCAACATGGAAATATTCTCTTCAAAATTCTGTAAAGGATTCTCCATATTGGAAATATGAAAGTGAAAAAAAGGTGAATCATATATACATAAATGTAGATGGTAAAGCACCTTTAGAAGAAATAGCTAATTCAGATGCTTTGGTAATGTACCTACAAAGAAATAAGAATCGTGTCTGGACAAATGAAAGAAAAGCAGGATTTCATTCGGGGATTGGATTCAAATGCAAATCTCAAATTTATTTAATAGATGAAACAATTATTGCACATCCTCTTCTTGCTGGAATAACTAACAGAAAATTTAGGGGAATACAATCTTTCGACAGATTTATTATTTTCTTACGAGATGTTTTAAAAGAAAAAAATGAAATGGAAGCAATTTACAAATCCGCATATCGAGAAGGACTTCTTTAATTTTTAAATATTAACATGAATTCATGAATTACTAGAATTACTAACACACCCCACCCTCATTAGAACTGCCTCCACCAAATCCAGGACTTGGATTTGCTGTTGAGAAAGTGAGTGAACATTCACTTGGTTGGTTTGTGAATGCGTTACATAAAGCATTTTTTATATCATTTGGACTTCTTGGGAAAATTTGGACTTGTTGGCCATCAATCACAGTTGTTGGTGAGCCTTGTACTCCATATTGGTCATTGAGTGCTTGGTCTTCAGCAAAATAAGATGCTGCACGATTTGCCATACAATCATCTACTTTACCTTTATCAACTCCTGCTTGTTTCATACATCCAAGAGGGTCATCAGTCAGAGAGAAACATTCAAGATATTCTATTACTTTACTGTATTGTTCCTCGCGAATACAAATAATTCTATAATTTTCATCTTCTTCTTTTTGGCCATGCATTGTATATCCAACAAATCTGAGTTCAATATTGGCAACATCATCAAATTCTTTCCATACTGGTAATAATCCTTTAAGCATTTGAAGCCCATAAGGACAATAAGACATGATAAACACCTGCATTGTTGGAACTCCTGGAATTTCTTGTTTAGTTGACGAAGCTGCACCTTTTTCTTTCTTGACAAGTTTGACTTCAACAGTTATAGTTTTGCCAGCATAAGGATGATTGCTGTCAATAGTAATTTTTTCATCAGTAAGTCCTGTAACAAATCCTGTATATTCTCCGATTGTTACTTGCTTGTCAGTATAAGGATTCATTTTAAAATAAAGATAGGTATTATCAAGATAAATCTCAAGTTCCCCGGAATCAAGCGGCATAATCTGTCTTTCACCTTGTAACATTGTTGTAATAGTTTCAGTTGTGACTATTGTCACAACACGTTTAATTCCTGTAATCCCGCTAGGAAGTTCATCTCCAGATTTTGCTTGAGCTTCTACATTAGTCATTTGTTCTTCTTCATTAACTTCAGTTACTTTATATGGCCAAACAACTCCAGGCAATTCATATACTTTGTCAAGGATTGGCTCTTCACTAAAGATTTCTTTGAATCTTTCAATTGTTAATTCTGTAGTTCTGTTTAATTCTGATTTCCTTTCCATTTTTTCTGTTCTATTAATCTCATTAACAAGAGTATCATCATACTCGCCATAAGCATCAATTGGTTCAAGAGTAATAGTTTTTTCTTCTCCAACTGCTATTCCTCTCATTTCTTCATCTATCTTTGAATTCTGGAAGCCAAAACCAGAAAAAACAAGTTCTGAAGTGAATTCTCCAGTATTTTCCTCAATAAGATTTTCTCCATCATAAATTTTATAGTCGATAGTAAAAATTTCAACTCCCGACTCAGGGAGTTTTAATATTCCAAGAGCAGAAAGAACAACAATCGCAATAATTGCAAGAATAATAACAAGAATAGCAATTCGTTTTTTATTTAATTTTCTTCTAAAAAGAGGTTTATGAATATGATTATGAGGGGTCTCAGCTTTATCTTCAGTTTTATGTTCAGAATGATGTTCTCCTTTGTCCCCCACGCCTTTTTTATCTTCCATTTTATTCACAAGAAAAAGATATTTAAAAAGCTTTCTAACTAAAAATTTATAAATTCCTTTTCATTTTAGTTTCTATAAAAAGGTGAAGGTGAAATATGCCCCGAGAAATTATAATTGGTCGTACTGCGTCTGATAAAGAAAGATTTGGAAAAAAAGGTCTTGTTTATCTTGGAAAACATTTTGTTAAGATGGGCCAGACCACGAGCCTTAGCAGTAAAATATTAATGGACATTGCTCGAAGCCATGTTGTATTAATTGCTGGCAAAAGAGGTTCAGGAAAATCGTATACCCTCGGAGTTCTTGCAGAGGAGATAAGTACAATGGATCCAGAAGTTAGCCAAAACATCGCAGTTCTGATTTTTGATACAATGGGTATTTTTTGGACAATGGCTTATAGAAATGAAAAAGAAACAGAGCTCCTTAGAAAATGGCAACTTGAAGCACAGAAAATTCCTGTCAAGATTTTTGTTCCTTTTGGTTATTATAAGAAATATAAAGACAGGGGAATTCCTGTCAACAAAAGTTTTGCACTCAAACCTTCAGAAATTAATGCAGGTGACTGGGTAATAACTTTTGGTTTAGATTTTACTGACCCAATTGCAGTGGTTATTGAAAGAAATATTGCTCAACTAGAAGATATGATTGAGGGAAAAAGAATTAAAGATTATGATATTGATTCTATAATTACCCTTATAAAAAAAGATAAAACAGCATCAAAGGAATCAAGAGATGCTGCTATTAGTTTATTTGAAGGAGCAAAAACATGGGGACTTTTTGCAACAAAAAAGCAAGAAGGAACAATAATCCGCGAACTTATTAATGCAGGAGAAACAACAATTATTGACTTATCTTGTTATAGTAGCATTGGAACTTTTAATGTCCG
>JAUWNL010000022.1 GCA_030612665.1 archaeon | reverse complement strand
ATATCCCTCTTGCCTTAGTTTTTGAATTTTATCAAGAGCTAAAATCTCATCATTTATTGGAATTCTTCCTTCCACATCTGGTTTTTTATAAATGATATACAATTCTGGATCATTAAAAGGATTATAACCTAAAAGTTTAGGATATTTATGAACATCTTCTCTAAATTTTCTGTTTCTCTTAGAAATTAATCCTTTTTTCTTGAAATAATTTAGCCAAAAATTATATTTTAACTTAACTGCCACAGATATTTTTTCATTAATTTGATTATCTATCTCTTTTCCAAATTTTGTGTATAAATTATTGGTCTTAAAAAGTTTTTCTAGTCCTTCGTTGATTTGTCTATAAAACTCACTTTCTACGTTCCCATACATAATCGCTCCGTATTCAAAATTTGCATTAGAATAAAAAAAGAAATATGCTTCTAACTCTGCTTTTGTTTTTAATCCTGTTTTTTCTCTTATCTTTTGATCTTCTTTTTCGACATGATCTGATACTGACATAGCATTTCAAAAGAAAAAGGTTTTTTATATATTGTTGTTATTTTGTCAATACTTCGCAGCTGTCAGCTGTGACAAGCACAGTATGTTCAGCTTGACTTACTGGCTGTTTAGTTTTTTCTACAAGTTGCTTGAAGTGATGTAATGCTTTAGCGTTTTCAAGTGAAGAGAGGGCAAACAAAGTTCCTGTTTTGAATTTTTCTAAAATCCACCGAGAGCAGAAAGGAAGCTCTTTGAATTCTTCTTGTACATAAGCAAGAATCTTGCGAGCTCTGGTGTCCCGGACAGGATTGACCATAATAAATTTGTAAATTCCACTTGGTCTTCCATCTTGGACTGCCCCTGTTCCAGTAGTTGCAAAAGGTTCAATAGCAAAAATCATGTTTTCCTTAAGTTCAATATCAGATTCATTATCAAAATTTGGAATTGTAAGTCCAGCATGAAGATTATATCTTTCGATCTCGTGTCCACTTAGATTTACAATAGGCAAAAAGCCTTTTGATTCAATTGTTTCTTGAATAACCTTACCAACTTGGCCAAGTTTAACTCCTGGCTTAATAATTTTTATTGCATTATCAAGAGCCTCACGACTTGCTTCAATTAATTTTGTATATTTTTTGTCAGGAGTAAGGTCAACACTATAAGCAAGATCACTAAGATATCCATCAACACTTATTCCTAAATCAATCTTCAAGAGACCATGGGCTTTTTCATCTTCTCCCTTGACAGGAGTGCTGTGAGCAGCAATTTCGTTTATACTTAAATTAACTGGAAAAGCTGGTTTAACTCCAAGCTGTTTTATTTTTTTATCAATCTTATCTGCTATTTCAAATAAATTTGCCCCTGGCTTAACAAGAGTTTTGGCATAAGCCATAACTTGAGCTCCAAGCCTTCCTGCTTCTCGCCATTTTTCAAGTTCTTGTTCTTTTATTTCTTGTTCTTTTTCTTTTGTCATTTCCATTTTATTTTTAAAAAATCCTTTTTTCTTTTGGAACAAAATTGATTATTTTGTCTGATGTGGCTTTGCCACATCCGATAATCATATCATCATATTTTAATAATACATATCCTCTATTTTTAAACTTTATATTTAAATCTTCTCCCCTGAACCATTCTTTCATTTGTTTTTCCTCGAGATCGAGAACATCCTTGCTTGCTTTGAATAAATTTGAAGCACTGAAAGCAAGTCTTATCTCATTATTTTTATCAAACTGAGAATAATACATCCCAACTGTCTCGAGTCTTATAATTCCTTTGATTATGTTTAATTCATGTTCAGAAAAATCCCCTGTAAAAAGCCTAATCTTGTTTTTGCCTCCTTTAATAAGAAGACACCTTGGAAGAATTATTTCAAACCTTTCTTTTATTTTTTCTTCAAATTGTTTTTTTGCTTTTTTATTTAATGTTTCGATTTTCATTTTTTTCTTTTATTATTTTATCTTTCTGAGTTTTGCCACAAAAAAACCTTCTGTGTTGTTATCTTGTGGATAAATCCTATGGCATTTTTTTAATTCTGAATTTAGTTGTTTTCCTTGCCAGCTTGTTATTCCTGGCCTTGTTTTTAATGGAAGAGAAAATTGTTCAAGTTTAACATTAAAATTCTTGAGTAGAAAATCAATTATGAGTTCGTTTTCTTCTGGTTCATATGTACATGTACTATAGATAAGGATGCCATTTGGTTTTAGACAGCTGAGTGCTGCAATACATAATCTTTTCTGTTCATTATGGATTCTTTTAATCATATTAGGGTTCCACATTTCAAAAATATGAATATCAGAACTAATTGTTCCTTCTCCACTGCAAGGAGCATCAACAAGGATTTTATCAAAAAAGATTTTATTTTTTACAAATTGTTTGCATAGAGTTTGACCTTTCATTCTTGAAACAAGGACATTTGTTGCTCCACATCTTTCAAGATTTGCTTGAAGTGCACAGATTCTTCCAATAGAAATATCATTAGCAATTATAGTTCCTTTATTTTTCATTAACATAGCAAGTTGAGTTGTCTTGCTTCCTGGAGCAGCGCAAATGTCTAGAATTGCTTCTCCTGCATGAGGATCTAGAGCAAGTGGAGGCATCATTGACGAGAGATCCTGGACATAGTATAATCCTGTTTGATGTTCAATAGCCTTGCCAAGTTCGCCAGGAAAAAGTTGAGATTTGATGATTAAGGCATCTTTGTAGGGGGTTTCTTTTATTTTCCACTTCTTCCTGAGTCTCTGAATTAATTCTTGTCTTGAGACTTTGAGTGTATTAATTCTAATTATTTTCTCAGGAGGCTTTTTAATTGATTTAAAAAAAACTGAGGTTTCTGAGCCAAGAAGTTCTTTCATGAGAGAAACAAATCCTGGTTTTGGCTCAATCATTTTAGTATATATAATTTAACCCAATCTTTTAATTTTTTAAAAATATTTCCTGTAAAGAACGTTTCAATCATCCCCCAAGGGTTTCTTATGCCACAATAAATCGTGGCTCTTATTTCTGCACCTAGTGTTCCTCCCCATCTACTTTTATCTTTGATATGATATATTTCATGAGCTAAAACATATTTTTTAACACTTGATTTAAGAGATTTTTTTATCTTAATTGTTTTATTCTTTGTATTCACCAAACCCAACAAAGAACAATCCTTATATCTTAGAGAAGGAGAATATATTATCTTGTAAATTTTTCCATTAATTTTCATTTTTCTTATTTTTTAATTTTTTCTGCTTGTCTTTATCAATTTCAACTCTTACTTCAGGAAAATTATAATTTTGAAATCCACAGTCAAGACATTGATAGAGCATTGGAAGTCCAATAGCCTCTAAACGTCGCTTGCCCATTGTTACATTAATACTCTCACATCTTGGGCACATCCTTGCATAAATAACTTTAACTTTTTTCTTTTTTTCTTTTTCTTTTTCTTGTTTTTTCTTTAGGAATCTCATTTTTATTTTATTATATTATATTCTTGATTTTTATATTGATTTTTAGTTTGTTTTGATTAGAAATCACCAAGCTTTTTTTGTTTTTTGCCTTCTATTATTTCTTTTCTTTGAATTTTAAATATAGAAAAAATATTTTCAATTGCTGGGAGGATTTGACGTTCTATGTAATAGCTAGCATCGTATTGGCCTTTTTTTACTTCTTCAGGGAGCTTTGCTCGTTCTCTGACTAATCCTTTTTTTCCTCTTCCTTCTGCAATTATAAATTTAATGAGTGTGCCTGGATCAACTGGCCTTCCTTGTTTTAACATTTGTCTTGCAATAACTACGTGAGGGGTTATAGCTGCATATGATTCAAGAGGTTTTTTGAGTTGAGTTTTGATAATCATCTTTTCATTTGATACTTTTCTTTTTTCAATTTCTTTAATTATGTTTTGGACATAAATGAGAGCATTTTTTGGTTTTCCTTCTTTAAGAATTGTGTTGAGAACCTTATGTTGAACCTCTTTTGCAAGAGCGCACCAGTCACGTCTGACTGTTTCAAATCCACGGATTTTTATTGAGCCATCTTTTGCAAGTAAAGCATATTTTTTCTTTGCTCCTACTTGGACAGTTCTTTTTGCTACAAATAATCCCCTTGCATAGATTTTTTCAAGTTCAAGTTCAAGTCTGCCTGGCAAAGAATTATTAATTTTTTTTAGAAGAGTGAGTGCTTGTGTTTTTGTCTTTTTGTCAAGAGCAAACATAACAGAGTCTGTGTCTCCATAAATAACATTAAAACCTGCTTTCTCAATTTTTTTTATTGCTTGTTGAATATAAAATTTTCCCCACCCTGTTGCACTTGCAGAGCATTCAATACAATACCATCTGGCTCCAAAGAAACCAAAGTAACCATAAGTAGCATTGGCTAGGGTTTTGAAAGCATAGGCTCTTGCTTCGAGTATAGGTGTTGAATGTTTTTTCAATTCATGTTTAATCTTTATCCTTTTTTCAAGAAGTTCACCCAAGACAGTAGGAATCATTGCTTTTATTTTTTTATTAAAATAAAATTTGACTTTTCTGTTTTTGAATTCTATTTGCGGGGTTACATGAGCATCTTTTGTTGTGGTTTGGAGGGTTTCTGGGGAGATGTTGAATGTAACTATTGTATTTGGCCAGAAACTTAAGAAATCAAAGACAACTACATCTTTATACAAAGCATATTTGGGCTGAAGAACAAAACCCCCTTTATAGGTTTGACTGCGTCTTTGGATTATCTTGTCTCTTGTTGGTCTATGGGGAATTAATTCATCAAATCTTCCTGCATTTAACATTAAATAACTCTCAACAAGTTGTGAATAACCATCACGCGAAGAATTGAACAAAGGGGAGGCTACAACTCTTGTTATTTCTTGGACTGTTGGCCATAATTTTTGGAAAAGTTTTTCTGTAAGCACAGAATCTTGGAGATTATAAAGAGCGAATGTTTTTCTATTATGATCCTCATGGATTTCTTTTATTATCTTTTGAATATCAATCTTAGTTTTCTTATCTCCAATAAGCTCTTGAGCTACTTCATTCAAACTAAGAGTTTCTGTTTTAAGACTAGGAGAAATTATATTCCCTATAAACTTAAAGATATCAATGTGAACAAGTCCGGTTGTCTTTGCTGAGCCAATTATTCCACGGATAAAAGAAAGATTGCTTTTATTCCATCCTAAATCAAGTCTTATTTTATAATAATCTGCTCTTGCACGAAGATAAGGTAAGTCAAAGCCATCACTGAAATAACCAACAAGAAAATCTGGTTTTTCTTTTTTTATTATATCTCGAAATCTTGATATTAGCTCTTTTTCATTTTTCACAAACTCGACTTCAGGGGGCTTTGATGAGAATTTTTTCCATGTTAAGACTTTCTTAAAGCCTTTTGATGAAACCATAGAAAGTAAGAGAATCTGGCCTTTACCTATTTCAAATTCATCTGCTTCAATATCAAAAGCCATCGCGTTTGGCTTGAACTCTGGTTGTGCTGATGCTTCTTTTATTTTTTCTATTTCATAGATTTTACAATCACAATCTCCAAGCCCATATAGTTCTGGTTTTACTTCTTTTCCAGAAACAATCTGCCATGTAAGAGGCTTAACTTTTTTTTCAAGAATATATCGAGCAATATAATTTATATCTGCTTCGAGTTTCTTTTGTGTTTCATGCCAATGTTTTACAATATCTTTAACAGCAATAATATCTTTAGGATTCTTTACATAAACTTTAACAACTTTAATCTTTCTACCGAGATATCTTTTCATAAGAACCTCTGATTTGGATATTGTTACATGACGTCCAGCATGTTCAAATTTAATTTTCTTAAGCTTCTCTTGAATTTGTTTTTCAGCCCCCTTTTTGGGGATTATATAGAAAAAAACATCACATTTATCAATTAAACAGATTCGTTTGTTATGGCTATCTTTACCAAAGATCCGAATGACAGAGCCTTCATTCTTATCAATATAATCATAATCAAGAGGAATAAATTTGAATTCCATATCAAACAAAAGAATCTTTAATTTTTAAAATTAAGTCTCTGCAAAAACCGAAACCTTTATAAGTAATTATCACTATTGGATAGTAACAATAAAGGAGAAACATATGATGAAAATAGGATATTGTTTAGGAGCATTAGCATTTTTAGGAGCCCTATTTCTGGACAATGTCGTTAATAGAGAATTCATTCAGAGTTTAGAGGCAAGAGTCGAGCCAACAAATGCAGAACAAAGAGAAGCTATTAAAGGTTTAAATTATGATAAAAAGCCTGTAAAACTGCCTGAAAGGAAACAAGAGAAACAAGAAAAAGGAGATGTAGATTTTGATAAGGTTGCTAAATACATTCAGAATGAATATTATTCTTTTCATAAAACAAATCTTAATGAAGGAAGGGCGTTATTTATAGCTAAAAAAACATATGAGAAAGCTAAGAAATATGATATTTCTTATGACTGGGCTTTAGCTATTCAAAATCATGAAGATCATTTCGCGAATAGAACAAATGATAAAAATCTTAAAAATGGGTGTCCCCCATCAAGAGGATTTGCTAACATGAATGACTCAACACAAGCATATGTTAATAGAAAGAAGAAAAGAAATGGTGAGAAAATTATTGATATTGTTGGTAAAGAAGTTTTAAATTTCCCTGAAAAACAAATTGATGATTACTTATGGTTTATTCGTGATAAAATGGATGATTATGATCTCGCTAGTATTGATGTAGCACTTGCAAAATATTATAATCCTGGAATGGGGGGGAAATATGTGGATAAAGTAAATGAAAAAAGACAAAAAATTAAGGATATCCTAAAATGGAAAGATTTTTGAAACAAGTTGTATTGCCTACAGGAATTATGTCAGCCATAGTTGTCATTCCAACATTTATATTTTTTGAGCTCTGTGCATGTTTTCCAAAAGTTCATGAGTTATATGATACTAAAATTGCAGCTGAAGCACAATGTGATAGTTCGAAGATGGAGTTAGGAAATGAAAATTATGAAGATGCTAAGATTCATAGTTTAAGAGCTCTTATAAAGATATATGATTGGAAAGAAGGAGAGAAAGATGTTATTGATTATCTTCCTTCAAAATTTATCAATTTGATAAATGGAGATCTTATTGGAAAAACCTATGAAGAAGCCCAAGGATTATTAAAAGAAGCAAAAAATAAGAGCATTAAGAGAAAGATATTAAAAGAGTTAAAAAGAAAAAATTTAATAAGAAAACTATTGGGAGAAGATATATTTTATAAAGCATAAAATGGAAGACATAAAATCAAAGATAAAAATAAAGAAATTTGAGAAATATCTTAAGAACTCCCCTAGTTATGGAGAAATGATTGCTAGTATAAGCAAAATACTTCTTTTTCCAAAAGAAGGAGATATATATAATCTATTTAATTATGTTGGAAGATATTTTGATAAATATCCTAGACTAAGGACTAAATTAAAACTTAGGTTTACCAAAGTCATTAAAGATGGAACAAAGAGGGGGTGTGTTGTGATAGGATATGGGATGCCTGGAAAAAAATTAGATCCTAAAAAGTATAAGCATAGAACATCAGAGGATCTCGAAAAAAAATTAGATGAGAAAGAGAAAGAAATGCCTGAAGATATTTTTGATGCTGTAAATAGCAAGGTTCATCTAGAATATCAACCTGGTTTGAATTTTGCCCATGCTCGTTATGGGATAACAGCAAAAAAAAGACTAATCAAGATGTTTCCAGAGAATGAAAAAGATATAAAAGGATTTACAGCAAAACAAGCAAAATTTTTCTATTATACAATAAGAAAGAGGTATGGCTAAAGAAAAATAGAGAAAATACAGATTGATGATCCATTACAGAAACCACAATATACTTTCAGTTAATTTTTTATATTTGATTTCTTTGCTTATTTAATGGGTTTACAAATTGGGGAAATTATTCCTAAAAAAGAAATAAGACTTGAGCAACTTCAAGGCAAAACCCTTGCTGTAGATGCATTTAACACAATTTATCAATTTCTTGCAAACATACGTCAGCTTGATGGCACTCCGTTAATGGATAACAAAGGAAATGTCACTTCTCACTTAAGTGGATTGTTTTATAGAACTATTAATTTAATGCAGCTCGGAATTAAGCCTGTTTTTGTTTTTGATGGCAAGCCTCCAAAATTAAAGAGAAAAGAATCACAGAGAAGAGAATCCAGAAAACAAGTTGCTCAGGAGAAATATGAAACTGCACGTAAGGATGGCAGGGAAAAAGAGATGTATAGATATAGTAAACAGATGTTGCACTTGACTGAAAAAATGGTCAATGAAAGTAAAAAACTTCTTGAGTATATGGGGCTGCCAGTTATACAGGCTCCTAGCGAAGGCGAGGCTCAGTGTGCTTATCTTGCATTAAAAAAACAGGTTTATGCTACAGCTAGTCAGGATTATGATTCATTGTTATTTGGTACTCCAAAACTCATTCAAAACCTTACTCTTGCTAAACATAGAAGACTTGCATCTGGTGCT
>JAUWNL010000035.1 GCA_030612665.1 archaeon | reverse complement strand
GGTGGTTCCGGAGTTAATAGTGTTGCAGCAAAGTTACTTGGATTATCTTATCCAACATACGGTGCAAGCAGTGAGTGGCTATCAGCTACTGGTGTAAAGGCAGACATGGCTATAATCAAGCTATTTGATAGTCCTTACACAGATGGCAAAGTTGCTATGCTTATTGCTGGTTATGCTGGAAAAGACACAAGAACAGCTGCAAAAGTATTAGTTGCTGGCACACCTGAATTATCTGGTGAAAGTATTGTATTGAGCACTGTAACAGAAAGCACTGTTGAAATCACTGAGCCTGCTGAAGGCGAAGCAGAAGCTGAGGCAGAGGCCGAAGCTGAAGCCGAGGCTGAGGCAGAAGCGGAAGCAGAGGCAGAAGCTGAAGGTGAGTAAAGAGCAAGCTTAGAAAACTAAACTAAATTTATTTTTTATTTTTTTTCTTTCTTTTTTTCTTTTTTATATTTTTATTAGTTCATAAAAAGATACTTAAGATATTTAGAGAATATATCTAATATATTAAATTTCGTTCAAGGGAATTGACGTAGTTTCCCTTAAATTTTCTATAAAATAAACGTAAGATATTTATATGTTAATTTTTTTCTAAAGAACATGAAAAGAGGAATTATCATTTGGCTCATTATTATAATCTTGTCCTTAGTTCTTTTTTCATTTGCATTTAGAAATAAATTCAAAGATGATTATATTATTTATGATGTTCATGAACAAATCCAATTTACAAGTGACGTTCCAAAATTCATAACAGCTATGGATAAAGCAAAAGTTGATAAAATAATTCTATTAGGAACTCCTGATGCAACTTTCATTTACAAAGAAGGTTTTGAAAACCATCATGAAAATAATGAAGAGATAATGAAGATGGTTGAAGAATATCCAACAAGATTTATTGCATTTCCGACTATAGACCCTAGAAATGAATCTGAGCTTGAACCTTTTAAAAATTATATTGAGAGGGGCGCAAAAGGCCTCAGACTTTTTTCAGGACAACATGCTTGGTTTTATAGATTCATCGGACCAGTAAATAGAACAGAACAGTATCCAATTCTTGATTACTGCCAAGAAAATAATATTCCAGTAATGTGGAATATGAATCCTGGAAAAGGAACCTTGCAAGAAGAATTTGAACAAATGCTGGAAAAATATCCTAACTTAAAAGTTATTTGTCCTCACTTCTGTCTATCATCAATAAACGATACAAGATTCCAAGAAATGATGGACACTTATCCTAATCTCTACACTGACATATCTTTTGGACATTTCTTTGAAGAGGGTCTCAAAAGAATTTCAAGAAACACAACAAAATTTAATTACCTTTTCAATAAATATCAAGATAGAATAATGTTTGGGATAGATCTAGTCATAACCCATAAAACAGGGACTGATTCAGACTGGATTTATAATCTCACAATGTGCTACAGGGACATGTTAGAAAAAGAAAATTATGATTGTGTTGTAAAAGTAGGAAAAGTTTTTAACACAGATGCACAAAATCTCAATGGCTTGCATCTAAATAAAACAATATTAAAAAAGATTTATGAAGATAATCCAAAAACTTTTCTAGGAGAAATATAAAAGATAAAGAGAGAAAAAAAGAGAAGAAAAGAGATATAAAAGAGATGAAAATATGTTAACATGATAAAAAAGATTGAAACACAAGGCCATAGAAAAAAGAAAGAAAAGAAAAGAACATATATGGGGCTTATAATTGCGGCTATTCTTGTGCTTAGTACAGTTGGTTTCACATTAATGCAAGGCTACACTACAGAAGAGAAACAGGGATATAATGACCATGTTTTTATAAAGAAAGGAACATTATGGCAAACACAAGTTGATAATAATGTAATAGAAACAATTTATCTTCCACAAGAGGTTGAAAACATAACATCAAAAACTTCTTTCATACCAAGACAAATATTCACTAACAAAATTATATATTTCATTGCAAAAACAACAGAAGAAAAACAAGCTTCATTCAAGCTGAGTAAATATATTCCAGGTTTGAGGATGCAGTATGCTTGTTTTCCAGGAGATAATACAACTGAATGTCAAGAACTTCCAGAAAAAAGTTGTGAAAATATAACTAGTGATTCAGTAATTATAATAATTAAAGACACGAGCGAAGAAATGTATCTTTCATATGTAAATATGACAATAAATGAAACTCTTATATTAAATCAGACAAATCAAACAGAACCCATCAAAAACAATACAAAGATAGAAGAAAAATACTTTCTTGATTATTCTATTAATGAAACAAGGATAAATTATTTCCCTGGATGTCTTGAAATCCTCGCTCCAAAAGAAAAATTCACAAAAACAATAGAAAAAGCAATCTTTATAATGTTTGGAATAATATCTTAAGAACAATAAAGATATAAAAGATATAACAAAGATATAATAAATATATAATAAAGAAAAAATGCCAGAAGAAAAAAAAGAAAAATTAACCAAGGAAGAGAAAGAAAAAGAGAAAGAAGAACGAGAAAAGAAAGAGCAGTTAGAAAAAAAGGCAAGAGAAGAATCAAAAAAGATGGAAAAAAGAGTAAAAAATACTCTCATAATAATCCTTATTATTCTTGTAGCATTAATTTTTTCTTTTGTATTTAAAGATCAAATTACAGATACAGTAAAAGAAATAGTAGGAACACGATTCACTTACAATAATTTCAAGTTTGAAAAGTTTTATTTCGGTGAAATACCTATGTACAAAACAGAAATCTTTATTCCAAGAGGCGACCAAGTTATTAAATATGACTTAGTTCTAAGAAATGATCCCAGAGAACTTGAAGAAAAAATAGATCTATTGCTTATAAATAAAAAAATAAGATTAAAAAGTTTTTTCTCTCTTGCACCAGAAACAGATGATTGTGAAACAACAATTCTTGCTGCATGGAATATTGGTCAATTCCTTGGAGCCCTGGGCATTAACAACGCCGGAGCAACAACAGACATAAACACTTTAAAAAACAGTAGTTATGAAAATGATCCATCGAGAGTAAAAACATGTAAAGATACAGATGACGCGACAGTAATAATTCTTACTAAAAGTAAAACAAACAATACAAACAGTTCAAGTTCATTTATTTCCCATGAATATCAAGGAATAGAAAGTGAAGATTGTTTTGTTCTAAATTATAATAACTGTAATAATACCATAGCAGTATCAGAACGATTCATGTTAATGATAATCACAGAATTGAACAAGAGATAAAACAA
>JAUWNL010000023.1 GCA_030612665.1 archaeon | reverse complement strand
TGATTCAAAGAATTAATTTGCTTAAGAATTTAAAAGCTATTGATTTAGTTGAGGTTAATCCCGAAAAAGATATAAATGGAATGACCGTGAAGTTAGCAGCTAAAACTATTGTAGAATTATTATAGAAAAAGGTAAAGAAGTGAAAAAAAGATGAATAGAACTTTAAAGATATTAATTTTTTCAGATATATTTTTATTAACCGGATTTGGATTGATTGCTCCAATTTTTGCTATTTTTATTAATGATAAAATTATTGGGGGAACTATCGCTTCTGTAGGAATTGCTGTTGCAATAACTACCTTTATTAGATGTAGCTTACAATTATTTTTTGCTAAATTTGCTAAACCAAAACATAGATATAAAATGATAATTTTTGGAACTTTTATTATCGCAGTAATTCCATTTTTATATCTTTTATCTACTCAAATCTGGCATATTTATTTTGCAGCAGCTATACATGGATTAGCAGTTTCTTTTGCACATCCTGCTTGGTATTCTTTATTTGCTGGAAATCTTGCCAGAACAAAAAGAGGATGGGAATGGTCTATTTATAGCAGTTCAGTCGGGCTTGGCACAGCTATAGCTGCTTTTGTTGGTGCTCAATTAGCTTCAAAATTTGGTTTTAGACCTGTTTTTGCTATTGTGGGGTTATTTGCTTTGATTGGCGCATTTATTTTATTGGGTTTAACAAAAAAAGACATGAAATTAAAAAAAGGTAAGGAAGTAAAGGTTGTCAGTGCAAAAGTAAAATTACATCAACCAAATCCCCCAGTAACTCAATAAAATGAGATGTTTTCTTGCAATAGATTTGCCTGAAAAAGTCAAGAAAGAACTTGAAAGGCTTCAGAAACTGATTCTTCAAGAAAAAGGAATAAAATTTGTTGAGCCAAAAAATTTCCACCTAACTCTTAAGTTTTTTGGAGAAATCTCTGATAAGAAAGTTAATGAAATTAAAGAAAAATTTAAGGAGTTTAAATTTGAAAAGATAAAATGTCATCTTGGCAATATTGGGTTTTTTCCTTCTTCTGATTATATTCGCGTAGTGTGGATTTCTCTTGAGCCAAATGAAAAGATAAAAGAATTGTTTGTAAAGATTAACGAAATTTTGGACAGTAAAGACGATAGATTTGAAAGCCATATTACTCTTGCTCGTGTTAAGTTTATTAAGAACAAAGAAGAATTTGTTGAACAGATTAAAAAATTGAAAGTTGCGCCTATTGAGATGGATGCTGATTCTTTTTCATTGAAAAAAAGTATCTTGACTGAGAAAGGACCAATTTATGAGACAATTAAAGAATTTAAATTTTAAATTTGAAAAAGAAAGAAAAATTTCTTTAGATGATTTTATTTTATTTTGTATTGAAACAACAATTGATATCTCTTCTTTTCCAGTAGATAATGATTTAGGATTAAGGGCAGAATATGAAATTAAGAAAAAATATAATATTGAAACTGATGCAGCAGCAAAACTTTATAAGCCAGTTTGGTGGTATTTAACCCTTAATGAATATAAATTTAATAAAAAAACTTCTAAAATGGAATGTGTTCATAAGGCGCCTATTCCTTCTAAGGGATATAATGAATGGAATCCCTCGAAAAAAATAAAAAATTTAACCAAAAAAGGTAAAATAAATATAATTAGAAAAATAATTTTAGAACATAAAGAATATTATTATGCTAATATAGAAAAATTTAACCTCTGTAATCTGTTTCTATGACTTTTTTCATTGCTTGCGCTTTCTTTTCTTGAATCTTTGCTTTCTTTAGCTGCTTATCAGTCGCATTGATTACTTTTTTTATTGTTTTGAAATGCTTTAGCAGTTTTTTTGCTGTTGACGGACCAATTCCTGGAAATCCTTCAAGGATAAATTGTTGTTGCTCTGCTATATTTCTTGCTTTCTTTGTTGCATTAAGAGAAATTTCTTTTGGCTTCCTTTCCTGGCGTTTTTTTAAAACAATTAAGAAATTTACTGTATCTTTGTAATTTTTTGTTAATATAATTGGAATTTTAAATTCAAGAATTATGGAAAGGAGCATTCCACGAATAGCATTAGCATGAATTCCTTGTTCTGCTTTATCATTATACAGATCTTGTTCTTCTATTCCTTCTATGATTAAGATTTGTTTTGGATATTGCTTTAGTTCTTGAAGTTGCCTAATGAGTCGTTTGTTGAGCATTGAAGTTATAAAGTCAGATACTGTTTTTCTTTCTATAGCAATATCATTTATCAAATAATCTGCAACAGCCAGTTGTTTTAATTCAATATCAATCTTTTTTTCGACTAATTCTGCTATAACTAAAGAATTCTTCTCTCTTTTATCAACGATGATTTTCATATTTGTTTTAAGAAAAAGAGTTATTTAATCTTTTGTGTAAATTTCTGAAGAAGGTTTTTTAATTTTTTTTATAATAATCTTGGCTTTTTTTAAAAAACCTAAAGACATTTTATCTGGATACTCTGCATAAACTATAATTTTTCTTATTTTGCTATTAACTATCATTTTTGCACAAATCATACATGGAAAATGCGTGCAGTATATGGTTGCTCCTTCTATCTTTGTTCCATGTAATCCTGCTTGGATTATTGCATTTTGTTCAGCATGAATTGCCCTACATATTTCATGCCTAGTTCCAGAAGGGATTTTTAATTCATCTCTTAAACAACCGAGCTCAAGACAATCTTTCATTCCGCTAGCTGCCCCATTATACCCTGTAGAGAGGATTCTTTTATTTCTAACAAGTACCGCGCCCATATGGTGTCTTCTACAAGTAGATCTTTCTGCTACCAACATAGCTACTTTAAGAAAATAATCATCCCAATCAGGTCTTTTTTCCATTTTGTTTTTTTATTTATTATTTTTTACTTAGTCTATTTTTTTAAATTTGGCGTGAGGTAAGGACTCATAGAGTCCGCCAGGAGTTATTTTAACAAATTTTGCTTTTTCTCTTAATTCTTTAATATTTCTAGCTCCGATATAAGCAAAACCAGCTTTCATAGTCTGAGTTATATTCTTTATTATTTCTTTTACTGGGCCCTTATAGGGAACTCTGATTGCTATTCCTTCTTCATAAAGATCATCTGCATTATGTCCCTTGTGTTTTTTTTGTTCTTTTAAAGAGGCCATTCCAGAATATTCTTTATACAAATTTTCTTCACTAATAATTTCTCCAGGAGTTTCTTGAGTTCCAGCAACAAGAGAACCAACTATTACTGCATCTGCTCCAAGTGCTAGAGCCTTAACTATGTCGCCAGAATTTTTAACACCCCCATCAAGGATTATGCTAGCATGTGGAGCGGCATTTAAAACATCTTCTAAAGCAGTTACATTAGGCACACCTATTCCTGTTTTTATTCTTGTTGTACAAACAGAACCACCCCCAAATCCTACTCTTATGATATCTACTCCTGCTTTATAGAGGGCTTTTGCAGCTTCTCCAGTAGCTATGTTTCCCCCCATTATTTTTATTTTTGAATAATTTTTTTTAAGATAATTTATAATATCTAAACATTTTTTTGTATATCCATGAGCAACTTCAATACATAATATGTTTGCTCCAGCTTCAACCATTTTTTCTATTCTTTCTTTATCATTAGTGCTTATTGCTGCAGCAATTATCTCACAATTATCTTCTTTTAATTTTTTAATTTCTTCTATTTGTTTTTCATGATTTAGATATCTATGGATAACCCCAAAACTTCCCATATCAGAAAAAGCTTTTGCCATCTTATATTCAGTTATCGTGCTCATTGGAGCAGAAATTATTGGAATTTTTAATTCATGATTTGCTATTTTTGTATTTAGATTTACTTCTTGTCTGCTTTCTAGGTCAGAAAATCTTGGTACAATTAAAACATCATCTAAAGATAAAGCTTCTTTTAAAATCATTTTCCCCTAGCCTAATTTATTTTTATTTTTTCTTCTTTTTTGGTTTTGTCTTCTTTTTTACTGATATTCTTGCTATTTGAGAAAGCAAAGATGCTCCAGTGCCTAGGGCTTTTGTCTCTTTTTCTACTTTTTTTTGTTCTTTTGGTTCCTTTTCTTTTTCTTTGCTTTTGACTTTTTCTTCTATTTCTTGAAGGAATTTTTCTCCTTCCTTTGTTTGAGAAATATCTTTAAGAGCCCGTTCCAAATAATTTACCTTCATCTCAAGATTATAAAGTTGTTTTGATAGAAGTGCTATTGCAATCCATAACTGTGCTTTACTCGGGTCTTCTGCCAGTTTGAAAGCTTTATCATGGAAGTAAGTTTCTGTTATGAATTTTTCAAGATAAGGTTTAAGACTTTTGTCTATTTTTTTTCTCCACATTTTCTTATTTTCTTCTTTCCCCTGTTTTTACGAGAGGGAGATATATAAACATTTGATTAAAAAAAAGGTTATATTTTGATATATTTTTTAAAAAATATAATAGTAAGATATTTAAGCAGCTTTTTTAAAAGGATATTATGGTAAAGACAAAGAAAGGAGATTTTATTGAAATAGATTTTGTAGCTAGAATTAAAGATGGAGATGTTTTTGATACGACTATTGAATCTGAAGCTAAGAAAGCAGGACTTCTTAAAGAAAATGAAAATGAAAAAGAAAAAGATGGAGAACAAGAAAAAAAAGAAAAAAGGATTTTTGAGCCTTTTCGATTATGTATAGGCCAAGATATGATTTTACATGGCCTTGATGAACAACTTTCTGAAAAAGAGGAAGGAAAGGAATATGACCTAGAGCTAGAGCCTAAAGATGCTTTTGGTAAAAGAGATCCTAAATTGATTAAAACAATCTCTCTTAGCGGATTTGTCAAAAGAGGAATGATGCCCACACCTGGAGAATTTCTGAATATCAATGATGTAGTTGCTAAAATCATAAATGTTTCTGGAGGTCGCGTTGTTGTTGATTTTAATAATCCTCTTTCTGATAAAATTATAATGTATAAATTTAAAATTACAAGGATAATCAAAGAAGAAAGAGAAAAAGTTGAGTCTATTGCTAAGTTTTATTTTATAAATTATGAAATCAAAGAAAAAGATAACAAATCAGGATTTATTTTAGTTGTTAAAGATAAAAAAAGCGGGGATCTTGATAAAAAGATAAAAGAAACCCTTCCAAAGCTTGAAATTAGTTATCAATCTTAAAAATTATATTAAACAATACTAAAATTTATATAGTAAAAGGGGTTGTTTTTTGTATCGATGGGATGTTATTAAAATGAGTGCTGATTTTGAGATAAAAGAGGAAGAAAAGAAGGATATTGATAAAGAATTAGAAGAAATTCTGTCAAAACAACGAGCTCTTGTTAGAGTTTTTGGTGTTGGCGGGGGCGGAGGAAATACTCTTTCTAGAATGAAGGAAATTGGAATTAAGGGATGTGAGATGATTGCAGTTAATACTGATGCCCAGGATTTACTTTATACTTATGCAGATGCTAAGCTTTTGATTGGTCGCGAGTTGACTCATGGACTTGGTGCTGGAAGTAATCCAGAAATTGGAGAAGAAGCAGCTCATGAGTCTGAACAAGAAATAAAACACAAATTAATGGGTGCTGATATGGTTTTCATTACCTGTGGTCTTGGCGGAGGCACAGGAACTGGTGCTGCCCCTATTATTGCCCAGGTTGCTAAAAAACTTGGAGCTTTGACAATTGGAGTGGTTACTTTACCTTTTAGTATCGAAGGCCAGAAAAGATATGAAAATGCTATTGGTGGTCTTGAAAGATTGGAAAATACTGTTGATACTCTTATTGTTATTCCTAATGATAAGCTTCTTGAACTTGCTCCTGACTTGCCCTTACATACTGCATTTAAAGTTGCAGATGAAATTCTAACAAATGCAGTTAAAGGAACAACAGAATTAATCACCAGAGCAGGACTCGTTAATCTTGATTTTGCCGACATAAGAGCTATAATGATTAATGGCGGAGTTGCAATGATCGGAGTGGGAGAGAGCGATAGTCAAGAAAGAGCAATAGAGGCTGTTGAAAAAGCTGTTGAAAACCCGTTGCTTGATGTTGATATTAATAATGCTTCTGGTGCACTTGTTAATATTATTGGTGGTCTTGATTTAACTTTAGATGAAGCTCGAAAAGTCATCGAGACAATAGCAAAAAAGATTAGTCCTAATGCAAAATTGATTTGGGGGGCCCAGCTTAGTGAGGATATGGATAAAACTTTGAGAGTTCTTTTGATTGTTACAGGAGTAAAGAGTAGCCAGATTCTTGGTCCTGGTGAAAGAAGCACTGATAAACACCAACGGGAAATGTCAGACGAATTAGGCATTGAATTTATTGAAGAATAAGATTAATAAGAAAAATCAATAAGAAAGATTAATAAAATAAAAAATTAAAGATGCCAGATAAAATAATTCTTGAAATTGTTCCTATTATGTATAGATATTATCATAGTGATATTGGAGAAAAAGCAGAGGGTATATTGAAAAAAGAAGGGATTTATTATCATGTTACAAAGTTTCCCAACATGCCCCAGCATTCTTTGGAAAAAGGCATTGAATTAAAAACTCATCTTGGAGATTTTAGGGGAATAGAAGGAGTAAAATTATTTATCAAAAAACTTAAAAACAAGAAAGAAAACCTTTAAAAAACAAGCTTTTCTTAATTTTATATGGATTTTTTTATTAAACTTAAAGGATTTATTGGGAAATGTATAAGAGTACTTAGAGTATCTAGGAAACCAACTGGAAAAGAAGTTAGTTTAGTAAGCAAGGTTTCTGCCATGGGTGTTTTAGCTATTGGAGCTCTTGGTTTTATTATCTCAATAATCTTTTTACTCGCTTTTTAAAATGATGAAAAATCAAAGATTTTTAGCATACCAAAAACAAGGAGTTTTTTTAGAATGATGAAAAAAATTATTATTATGCTTTCGATTGTTTTGATTTTGCTTAGTGTTTTAGTTTTAAATGGATGTGGGGAAATGTCTATCAAAGAGATTCGTGACAACGCAGATGAGCTTGTTGGTAAAGAAGTTATTACAAGCGGGACAGTTGTTAGGAGTACAAAGATAATGACTTTTGCAGCTTTTTTAATAGAAGATGAAACAGGACAAAATTCAATGTGGGTTAGAGTTGCTCCTGATTCTATGTTACCAGAAGAAGGAATGAAAATGAGAGTCAAAGGAATTTTAGTTAAAGAAGTTCTTGGTTATCATATTTGGGCCACGGAGGTTAAACAAGTATGATATTTGTTGTAAGAGTAACTGCGAATAAAGAAGAACAAGCCTTGGATTTGATTGCTACTAGAGTTGAAAAAAAAGGATTATATGTTTTTTCTATTGCAAGACCCCATGGTTTGAGAGGATATATTCTTATTGAGGCACTTGATACTGAAAATGCTGAGCGAGCAGTTTATAATTTACCTTATGTTAAAGGTTTAATAACCAAGTCAATAAATTATAAGGATATTGAGGGAATGATGCAGCCCGTTGCTGCCCAGATTAATATTGAAAAAGGGGATATTGTTGAGATGTTGTCTGAGCCTTTTAAGAGAGAAAAAGCAAAGGTTGTTAGAATAGATAAAGTTAAAGAAGAAGCTGTTGTCGAACTTCTTGAGGCAGCTGTTCCAATTCCAGTTACAGTAAAGATTGATAATATTAAAGTTATCAGACGAAGCAAAGAAGGAATAGAAGCAGCAGGACTTGGAGAAACTAAAGAAGAAGAAGAAAAAAAATAATCAAACTAAAAAAACATAAGATAACAAAAGAAAAGAAAAAAAAGGCAAAAAAAGGAAAATGACAAGAAAAAAAGGTTATAAAAATATTATTCCAATACTTTCAATTATTGTTGGCGTCTTGATTCTTGTTTGGAGAGATTTACTTGCAGTAATTGTAGCATTATTTTTAATTGTCAAAGGAATTCTTGATTTAATTGATTAATCTACTTGATTAAATTAATTGATTAAACTTATTTTTTATTTATTTTTTATTTATTTCTCATAGAAGTAATAGAAGATTATTGCTGCGAGAGCTGCTAGGATTAATCCAATAAATATTGTTGCAGCAATATGCGCAAGGTCAATTAGGATTAAAATTATTACTGTCAAAACCAAAATAAAGATCCAAAGGATTTTTGATCCAAAGAATATTTTTGTTCCATTCATATTTCCAAGAGGGAGAACATTCAATAGAGCAAACCAGCAAGATACTGATGCAAACTCGCTGAATCCAAGAAGTTTTGTGATTAATGCTAAGACAAGGATTGCAAAAACCCCTGAAGAGGCAATGAGCGCAAGATCAAATTCTTTTATTTCAGAAAACTTTTTTGATACTTTTTTTGCT
>JAUWNL010000017.1 GCA_030612665.1 archaeon | reverse complement strand
TGGATAAAATCAAAAATGTTTTTTTCTTCTTCTTTGATAATTTTTCCATTAAAAGAATCAAAATGCAAATTAAGTATTTTAAAAGTCTGAAGAATGCAACTTATATTCCATACCTGTTTATCTTTTTGGTGCTGCAATATAGCAATAATCTTAGTTGGTTTATCTTTTATTTTCTTTTTTATTTCTTCTATAATAAAATCTAAATCTTTTATCTTATCTACCTTTAATTCAACAGCTTCTTCCTTCTTTACTTGTAATTCATCTTGCTTTAAATTTACTTTTCCATCTGGATTCAGAAAAAAAGTGGTTATTTTTTTCATATTTGGCATTAAATAATCAACTTGCTGAGTTTCTGTTTCAAAATCAGGACCAAGGATGAAAAAAGCACTAAACAAGATGGCTTTTTTATTTCTTTCTCTAAACTTCTTGAATTCATTGCTTTTTTTGATTGTCGCGAAGACAGAATAAAAACTAGTCATCATATCTCAATTAAATTAATCTATTTTATTTTTTCTTTTATTTTTTCTCTTTAATCTCTTTTTTAATATCTTTAATAAATTTCTCAATTTTAATTCCAAACTTTGGCTTTTTGCCTCTTTGCCTTACTGCCACACTTTTACTTTTTTCTTCTTTATCTCCTATTACAATAATATAATTAATCTTCATTATCTCAGCATTTCTAACTTTTTCATTAACTCTAACAGAATCAAAATCTTCATCAGCACGAATTCCATTATCTTTTAATTGCTGGAGAATCTTTTTAGCTGCTTTAATATTTCTGTCAGTAAATGAAAGCACTCTTGTTTGGATTGGTGAAAGCCATGTTGAAAGATTTCCATTTGTATGTTCAAGAAGAACTCCGATAAATCTTTCAAGAGAACCATAAATAGCTCTATGGATCATGACTGGTTGATGTTTCTTATTATCTTTGCCAATATAATTAATATTAAACCTTTCAGGCATAGCAAAATCTACCTGGATGGTTGCCATCTGCCATGTCCTCCCTAATGAATCTTTGATATGAAAATCTATTTTTGGACCATAGAAAGCACCTTCTCCCTTATTTGTTTTATACTTAATTTTCTTTTTCTTCAAAACATTCTGAAGGGCTTTTTCAGCTTTATCCCATTGTTTATCTGTCCCTATCCTTTTCTTTGGCCTTGTTGAAAGCTCAATATGATAAGGAAATTTGAATGTCTTGCTATAGAATACATCAGCTAAATCAATAACTTTTCTTATTTCATCTTCAAGCTGTTTTTCAGTACAATAAATATGGGCATCGTCCATAAGGAATTCAATAACTCTAAAAAGACCTGATAAGACACCAGAAAGTTCTTGTCGATGTACTATGCCTAATTCTGAAAACTTTATAGGCAATTCTTTGTAAGATCTAGGCCTTTTCTTATAAACAAGCATTCCGCCAGGACAATTCATTGGCTTAACTGCAAAATCTCTGCCCTCATATTTTGTTAAGAAAATATTCTCCTTATATTTTTCCCAATGACCAGAAATTTGCCATAATTTTTTATCAAGGATTATTGGAGTTAAAATTTCTTTATAACCTGCTTTTTCATGTTCCTCACGCCAGAATTTAACAAGTTCATTATAAATAATAAGGCCATTATTATGCCAAAAAACCATTCCAGGAGCTATCTCGCTAAAACTAAACAAGTCAAGTTTCTCTCCAAGAACACGATGGTCATTTTCTTTAAGTTTTCTAGTATCAAGTTTCACTTTTGAAATTTGATTAAGCAATTGTTTATAATTATATTTTTCTTCTGCTCTTTTTTCTTTTCCTCCTTCAACAACAATCTCTCTGCTCAATTCACTTAATGGATGCCCTTTACACTTCAATTCAAATTCCTTATACCAACCAAAAGGAGCACGCACAATCTCAAAACCCTTAATTTTCTTTAATTCTTTCTCAGAATCCTTAAGAATTTTTTCAGCAATTTCAGGAGCTGCAAGTTCTGAACTTAAATGAGCATAAGGATAAAGAACAATTTTCTTTGTTTTGACTTGTTTTGCTATATCTTCAATATTCTCAACAAACATCTTAATAATCTTCCCAGGATTATTTTCATCTTTTTTCTCAACGGCAGTAAAGATAACTAGGCATTCTTTTACTTGCTTAGCTACTTTCTTTGCCTCTTCTGGTTTCTTTAATGCTTTCTTGACTGGTTTAAATTTAATATAGTCACAATGCAATGAAAGGATTTTCATAATCCAAGAAAATAATCAAGATTTATAAATTTAGTCCTTATTAGTCTTTATTGCCTATTATTACCTCTTATTATTGGATTTTATACTATTTGATACTATTTTATACTAAAATTTAAATATGTATTTCCTCTAATTTAATTATGAAAAAAGGAGGTATTGGAGGATTAGGGATATTAGTAATATTTACATTTCTTTTCCTTATCGCCAATACAAGTGCAAACATATTTCTCGAACAGCCACTCAGTCTTTATAATCTTGGCCAAAAATTAAGTATGAACACAAAACTTCTTTCCCAAGAGGATTTTAGTGGTTATGTTGATCTCAATCTAATATGTAGTGATCAAGATAAAGAAACAAAACAGGTGATTTATTTTTCTCCAGTCACTCTTGAAAAAAATAAAGAAAAACAATTTACTGTTTCATTCCAAGTTATGAAGAAAGGACGTTGCTTTTTTGAATCAAATCTTGAAGATATAAGACATAAAAATGAAGAGACAGAAAAAACTAGTGAATTTACTGTTTCAAACCTCATAAATCTTGAACTTGAGTTTAATAAACTTTTTTTCATGCCAGAAGATGAAATTGAGATAAAAGGTACAGCAGTAAAAGCAAATGGGGAAGCTGTAAATGGCTTTGCCACAATAAGCATTGAAACTCCGAGCATCATCTTTATCAATGAAACATCAAATGAAACAAACAACAATCAAAATCAAACAAACAACCAAACACAACAAAACCAAACATTCACAAGTTCAGGAAATACAACTAACCTAACATTTTCCTTTTCAGTCATTGATGGAGAATATTTCTATAAATTTAACTTTCCAAAAGATATTTCTCCTGGGGAAAAAGAAGTAACAATAAAAATAGAAGATGGATATGGTAATGAAGGTTATGATTCAGGGACTATAACTATTGCAGCTGTCCCAACACAATTAATAATAGAAATAAGCGGAAGCACCACAGAAAACCCAGAAATTTTTATGCCTGGAACAATAATAATCCTCAAAGCCTCTCTTCTGGATCAGGCATCGCAAGTTATGGAAAAAAATCTCAGTCTAAAGATAGAAAAAGGAAATAAAATCCTTCTTGAACAATTCACTTCAAGCAACAAATTTACAGAATATAAATTCGAAAAAAACCAGACACCAGGGGATTACAAGATAAAAGCTTACGGAGAAGGCCTCAATGAAGAAAAGTTGATTTATATTTCTGAGCTCAAAGAAATAAATATAGAGCTTGAAAATGATAGCTTGCATATAATAAATATTGGAAATGTTCCATATAAAGAATCTATTGAAATCACTTTTACTAAAGAAGGAGTTGATGAAACAAAAATAGTTGATCTTAATCTAAAAGTAGGAGAAGAAATTTTCATAAGACTTGAAGCTCCCATGGGAGAATATGATGTAAGTGTAAGTAGTCCAAGTCAAAATCTTTATCAAACTTTAACTTTTGAAGGAGTCCCATTAACAGGAGATGTAATAACAACAGTAGAATTAGAAAAAGAAGGAACAAGTTGGCCAGGTCTGCTTATTTTTATTTTAATAGCTGTAATTGTTGTTCTTGCAATTCTCTTTCTTGTATCAGAAAAAAAGAAAAGAAAATTATCTCCAAGAAAAATAAAAGGAATAAAACCAATAAAGAAAATAAAACTAGAAGAAAAAATAAAAGAAATGAAGCAGGAAAAGGAAAAAGAAAAGTGGAAAAAAGGAAATAAGGAAGAAATTAAGGAAATAAAGAAGCAAGAAGAGAAGAAAAAAGGAAATAAAATGGCAATAAGAACAAAATTTGGAACTCTTTCTTTATCATTAAGGTCAAAACACAAGGAGGAAAGCCATAAAACAAAGCTTCTAAAAGAAAAACAAATCCTAGCAGAACCTCAAGATGATTTCAGTAGAACAGTAAAAAAGATTTTCTTGCAACACAGTCAAAAAACAGGAGTCAGTACAATCCTGCCAAAATTAATCTTTGGAGATAAAAGAACTATTACTGCATTGTTCCTTAGAATCGATGGTCTTAAATCCCTAAAGAAACTTTATGAAAAAAATCCCGATGCATTTGAAAAAATACTAAACAATTATTTTTCAGTTGTTGTTGATAAAATAAGAACTAATCAGGGAATTGCTGAAATTTATGACAATACAATATTCATTATGTTCAATGCAATAAAACAATACAGCCATGACATGTCAGCTATTAAAACAGCAGAAGACATTAGAACTGAAACCCATAAGTTCAATGAAAGATATAAACCCTTAGCTAAATTTTATGTTGCTTCAGGAATAAACACTGGAAATGCGATTCTAAGCACGATTGGTGAAGATAAAATTCTCAAATATCTTTCTCTCAACAACACAACAAATATAGCAAAAGAACTTGAAAAAAAAGCAAATAGTAATGATATTCTCCTTAGTCAGAACACTTATGAGAGAATAAAAAATTCAATTGAAGCAAAGAAAACCTCTCCCTTATTCTTCAATAAAAAACAATCAATTGATACTTACTCACTTGAACAATTAAGTTTAAGAAGTAAATATAAAGACAGAATAAGCAAGATTGTCAGAGATTTCAAGAATCCTTATTTTTAATTATCAATCTCTAATTACTTCAATTTCTTCAGGATTTGACAAGCTTTGCAAAAAAATCCCTAAACATATCTGGCATATATTTCAAAAAACTTTTTATAAGTGTCTTTAAACTTCCTTAAAAAAAATCTTTCTAGATTTATGGAATGATTATTATCAAAATCTTCTAAAGTTTTCAAATATGCTGTCCTTTGTGAGTTTCTAATTATTATTGGCGGATATCCTTTTTTTGTCAGGATTAAAACACTTAAAAATCTTCCAACCCTCCCATTTCCATCTTCAAATGGATGAATTTGCTCAAACTTTCCATGAAATAAAGCTGAAAGTTTAACTGGATTAATTTTTCCAACATTAATTTTATAAAATTTTATTAGTTCGGACATTTTTTCATAGACTTTTTCAGGAGGGGTTGTTTTTATTTTAGAACCCACGATTATATTTGGTATTTTTTTATAACCTGATCTTATATCAATATCTTTCATTAATATTTTGTGCATTTTAATGATGTCTTCATGGGAAATATTAAATTTTTTCTTTATTATTGCTTCAATCACTTTTCTAGAATTTCTTGTTTCATAGATTTCTCTTAAACTTTTTCCTTCAATTGATTTTTTGTCAAACATAACAATTGCAACATCTTTCAATGTTAAAGAATTCCCTTCAATAGCATTACTTTCATATGTAAAATTAGCAGTAAATCTGTCAAAAACATCTTTAATTTGTTCTTTGCTTAATTTTTTAAGCAAGGTTTTATAGTCGAACTTTATGCCTTCTATTTTTTTGATTTCTTCTTTTGAAAATATATAATCCTGTTTGTATATTTTAATAGCAAAATTTATAAGAACCTTCCTTTCTTTTTCATTTAATATTTTCTTATATTTTTTAATATTTTTACTTTTCATTAATGCCTCTATCACTTTAACTTTTCCGTCTGGCAATCTTATTGATTTCCTTATATAATTATAGACTCTGCCTTTAATTTTTCTTTTTATTATATATACCATAATGATATTTACACCTACATATTTATAAATCTTTCTATTTTGTAGGTGTAACTTAAATGATAATTAATAGCTAATTATTAGTTAGATAGAGTTTATTTAAAATTTATCTCAATTCTTTCAAAAGCTGGCAGGCTTTACAAAGTTCTCCTGCAGAAACAAAACCACATTTCTTACATTTCCTAATCTTTCCATAAGCATACTTTTTCTTCAATAGAGGCATTAATTTTAAAAAAGAATTTACTATGGCATTCTTGATTTCAATATGTTTTTTATCCATCTTCTCAAGCCAGTATCTTATATCAACTCTGAATGTCCTTCCACGAAGTGGACAAATTGGATTCCTTGGAATAGGAATTCCTTTTAACTTAGCATATAAAACTATTTCTTTGGTTTTACAGAGATAAAAAGGCTTAATTCTTTGAACAAAACTTCCTAGTTCTTGAGTTCCTGTTTTAGGTCCTAGCTTAGCAAGTTGTTCAGGATTTCCTTTAAACCAATTCAGCATTATATTTTCAGCTTCATCATCAATATTATGTCCTGTGGCAATAATATCAATTTTCATTTTCTTTGCTTTCTTATTAAGTAGCCATCTCTTCAAAATACTACAGACATAACAATTACTTAATTTAAATTCCTTTATTATTTTTTGAATCTTTTCATCTCCAAAGTTGAAACCAAATTCTTTCTTAAAATAAAAAATCTTCAGTGGAATTTTTTGTTTTTTACAAAAATCTTGTGCTGTTTTAAGAATCCTATCTCTATATCCAGAAATTCCTTCATCAATAGCTAAAGCAATAAAATCAATTCCTTTTTCATTACAAAACTTAGCAAGAATATAAGTTAAAGTAAGACTATCTTTTCCACCAGAACAAGCCACTGCCACCTTACCTTTTTTACGGATAAGATCATATTTTCTAATAGTATACAAAACTTTTTTTTCAAAATATCTTAGAAATTGATTTTTATTGAGCTTCTTGCCATTACTAAGAACATAAACTAATTTTTCTTTTCCCCTTGCCATGATTATTTGCCTGTTTTTTTAATTTGAATACATTTTACAGGACACATCTCTGCTGCTTCCTTATTGCATTTAAGTTCTTCTTCGCTTATTGTGGATTGCTTAGGTCTCGCTTTATTATCACTATTCATTTCCCAATTATCACAAACAGCAGAACAAGCTCCACAACCAATACAATCAGCTCTTTTCATTACAATCTTATATTTCATGGCAACAAAAAATATCTTTAATTTAAAAATGTTATGAAAAAATAAATTTATTTATTTATTTTTAATTTTTTTATTATTTATCTTTTTTATTCTTCAACCTCTATCTTAACAACATCACTAACTCTATCCCCTTCCCTTAATCTAATAATTCTAACTCCTTGAGTATTTCTGCCCATCTCTCTTATGTCTTTACAAGAAATACGGATAACCATCCCTTTTTGTGTGGTAACAATTAAACTGTCTTTGCCAGTAACAAGGGTGATTGCAACAACATCTCCATTTCTCTGACTACAGTTTATATTAATTATGCCCTTACAAGCTCTGGCAGTTTTTCTATAATCCTCAACACTAGTTCTTTTACCATATCCTTTTACAGTAACAGTCAGGATTGAATGTCCTTTTATAAGTTCCTTGTTCAACAGCTCAAAGCCAATAACCTCGTCATTTATTCCAAGTTTTATAGCTGTAACTCCATAAGCTGCCTTGCCCATTGCTCTTACATCTTTCAAATCAAATCTAGCAGCCTTGCCTTTTTTTGTAGCTAACATGACTTCCTCATTTCCTTTAGAAAGTTTGGCATCAACAATCGCATCATTTTGAGGCAAGTTCATTGCCTTGACTCCGGTTTTCCTTATCTGAATAAAATTCTCTAATGCAGTTTTTTTAATTTTGCCAGCATGAGTTGCAATGACTAAAGCTCCTTTAAATTCCTTGACTGGAATAACCGCTTTAATTTTATCTCCTATATTAAGCAGATTAATTATTGCCTTTCCCTTACTATATCTTGTAGCTTCAGGAATCTGGAAAGCTTTAATTCTAAATAAAAGACCACGTCGGGTCAAAAATAAAATTGAATCATGAGTTGAACAGACAAAAACTTGTTGAACAACATCTTCACTTGTAAGTTCAGTTCCACTAATTCCCTTGCCCCCTCTTCTTTGTTCCTGATAAAGTTTGAGGGGCATTCTTTTTATGTAGCCCTTCGATGTAAGGATAACCGCAATATTCTCTTTTTTTATCAAATCAATTTCTTTGACTTCACGAATCTGCTCAAGAATCTTTGTCCGCCTTGAGTCTCCATATTTTCTTCTGATTTCAAGCAACTCTTTTCTAATGATTTCAATAATTTTTATATCATATGCGAGTATTTCCTCAAGTTCTTTAATTTTCTTTTTAGTTTCAATATGATTATTTCTAATCTTTTCTTGTTCAAGTGCTGTGAACCTCTGTAATTTCATATCAAGAATAGCCTGAGCTTGTTTCTGACTTAACTTAAACTTTGAAATAAGTTTAGAAAGAGCTTCACTAACATTTTTGCTTCTTTTTATTGTAACGATGACTGCATCAAGATTTTTCAAGGCAATTAAAAAACCTTCAAGAATATGCAACAATGCTTTGGCTTTGTCAAGTTCAAATTTGGTTCTTTTTTTGATTATTGTTTGCCTATGCTCCACATAACACCTGATTAAACCAACAAGGTCGAGAATTTTTGGTTGTCCATTGACAAGAGCAAGAAGTATAGCATTAAACTTTGTCTGAAGATAAGTATATTTGAACAGTCTATTCATAATTAATTTAGCATTAGCCCCTCTCCTTAAAATTATGACAATCCTAATCAATTCCTTAGCACTTTCATCTCTGATATTAGAAATATCCTGAAGTTTTCTTTCTTTGACAAGATTAGCAATTGATTTAATAAGTTCAGCCTTATTAACTTGGTAAGGTAACTCAGTAATCACAATTTTTTCTCTTTCTCGAATTTGTTCAATCCCAGCTTTGCCACGAATCACAAATGAACCACGGCCGTTTTTATACAAATCAAAAAGTCCCTCACTATAAATATAACCTGCACCTGGAAAATCAGGACCACGAACATATTTCATTAATTGTTCAACACTAATCTCAGGTTTTTTTAGGTAAGCAATAATTGCATCAACAACTTCAGTAAGATTATGTGGGGGGATATTTGTTGTCATTCCAACAGCAATTCCTTGAGAACCATTGATAAGTAAGTTAGGAACTTTACCAGGAAGAATTTCTGGTTCCATAAGAGAATTATCAAAGTTAGGCAACATCTTTACTGTTTTTTTCTCCATGTCACGAATAATCTCTTCAGATATTTCATTAAGTTTAGCTTCACTATAACGCATTGCAGCTGGAGGATCTCCATCTATGGATCCAAAATTTCCTTGACCACGAATAAGTGGATATCTAAGAGAAAATGGCTGAGCCATTCTTACAAGAGCGTCATAAATAGCAATATCACCGTGGGGATGAAATTTTCCCATTGTGTCACCCACAATTCTTGCACATTTTCTTGTTGGCTTGTTATGCAATAAACCCATTAAATACATTGAATATAAAATTCTTCTTTGAACTGGCTTGAGTCCATCTTCAGCAGAAGGCAATGCTCTAGCAACAATGACACTCATAGCATAATCAATATAAGATTTCCTCATCTCTTCTTCAATTGTTACATTTTCTTCTCCAGGTTCTCGTTCTCTTCTTATTTCTTTTCCCTTTTGCTTTTCTTCTTTTTCTTCTTCTGTCATTTTACCAAACTATTCCTTTCTTTTTCAAATCTCTTTTTAATTGTTTAACATTCTTGAATAAAATTGTATTGATGCCTAGCTTTCTCGCAGGAATTAAATTTTTTTTCATATTATCTATAAAAATACATTCTTGTGGTTTTAATTTTAGTTTTTTTAATGTTATTTTGTAAATTTTTAATTCTGGTTTTCTTGTTCCAACTTTGTAAGATAAAATTATTGGATTAAAAAGTTTATAAAAATTAAGTTTTTTCATTACTTTATCTTGGATAATAGTTTGATTAGATAGAATGGCAAGTCTATAATTTTTCTTTAGTTTTTTTGTTAAATTGATCATTAAAATATCTTTTTTATGTGTTTTCCTAAATGCCCTACTCCAGACTTCCTCAATTCTTTTTTTATCTATGCCTAATTTTTTTGAAATTTTTTTTAAAGCGATTTCTTTATTTATCTTTCCCCTATTTAAAAGATTATGTTCTGGTTCTATTTTTTTATAAAGATACTGCAAACTTAGTCCTAATTTTTCTGCCAAATATCCTGAAACATATTTTCGATTAACTTTAGTCAATACTCCTCCTACATCAAAAATAATTGCTTTTATTTTTTTGTTTTTCATTTGATCTCTAATAATGATATATTTTTCTGGAAATATAACACATGTAAATCCACATTTTATACATTCTTGAATTCCCATTTTTCCTCCTGCTTTCATAATTATTTTTGTTCCTCCACATTTTGGACAAAACCTGACTTTTATTTTCTTGGTTTTGTTTTTCATTTGATTTAAATATCAAGAACAGCTTCTTGAGCATGTTCAATTATAAAATTTTTTCTTGGTTCTACTGCTTCGCCCATTAATATGCTGAATAATTGGTCAGCTTCAACAGCATCTTCAATTGTAACTTTCTTTATTTTTCTTGTTTTGGGATTCATGGTTGTCTGCCAAAGCTGTTGAGGATTCATTTCTCCAAGTCCCTTGAACCTTTGAACAGAAACACCGGGATTTTTATTTAATAATCTTTTAAGTTCTTTATCGTCATAAGCATAATAATCTTTAGAACCTTTTCTTATTTTATAAAGAGGAGGAACTGCAATAAAGATTTTCCCTTGTTCAATTAATTGATGCATGAATCTAAAAAAGAATGTAAGTAACAAAGTTTTGATGTGCTCGCCATCAACATCTGCATCAGTCATAATAATAACCTTGCCATATCTCAACTTTTCAATATTAAACTGATCCATGACTCCTGTGCCTATAGCAGTGACTAATGAAGCAATCTCATTATTACTGAAAACTTTATGAGGATTTGCTTTTTCAACATTAAGTATCTTGCCTCGAAGTGGCAATATTGCTTGAGTATCTTTATTTCTTGCTTGTTTTGCGCTGTTATGAACAAAAACTCCAGAAGCTAAGGCAAAATTATGTGTCTCCCTTACCTCTAAATCATAAACATCTTGTTTTTCAGTTAACCATTTTATTTCTTTAATCTTATGATTATAATTTTTAATAGATTCTAACATCTTCTCAAAATCATTATCAAAAAATCTTGAACAGAAAGTTTTCATAGTTAAAATACTTTTATCATTATTTTCTATTCTAATCTTATCAAAATTTCTTAAATTTCCAGAATCATCAAAAACTGTTTTCATTAATTTTATTGTTTTCTCATAATAAGTTTTATTATAAGTTTCCATTCTTTTCTTTCTAAATTCTAATGTCCATTGTTGTCTTGTTTTTTGCCTTCTCCAGATTATCAAAGCTTCATCTTTCCATTGTTCTTTTGCTAAACTAACTAAATACTCTTTAGCATCTGGATTTTCTTTAAAGAATTTTTTAACTTTTTCAGAAGCTTTTTTTCGGTTTTTTGGATTATTCCAATAAATTTTCTGTTGCTCATTAAGGATTTTATTATTTCTTTTTCTGTATTCTTTATTAGATTCATAAAATTCTTTGAATTTTTTAATCATAAATTCTTTATAGTCTTGGTTTTGCCATTGTTTTTTAGACCGTTCTGAAAGCATTTTTCTGACTTCTGGTTGTTTTGCCCATTCACTTACTCTTTTTCTATATTCCAATTTTTGGTGAGCTCGTCTTGCTTTTTCCTTGATATCTTCTCTATGAAGAGTCATATCTAAATGTTCAGTATGGAAAATCAAATGTTCTTCCCGTGGTATTCTAATTATGTTTGTTGGATTATTGTTTAATTTATTAAAATCAAGGTGGTGTCTTGCATCTCCTTGTTCCTTTGAATAAACTCCACGTTCTAAATTATATTCATCTGCTAATAAATGAGTAAAAATCCAAGTTTTATTTTGATCCCAAACCATTTCATAGCCATCTACAGTTATTCTTCCTCCAATTTTAGAAATTCTTTTATGAAATGGCATTAAAGAATCTTTTTTTGTTAAATCTTTTGCTTCTTTATAAGTTCCATTTTTTAACATGAATTTATGGGAAGGAGTACAAATTATTTCTTCATTATTATCTAAGATTATTTTAATTGTTTGAACATCTCTTTTAGTTAATCTTGGATTTTCTATTTTGGCAATTCCAACACTTCCATTTTTTTCAATAGTATAACAAAAATTATCTTTTCCTTCATTATGCTCCTCCACTAATTCTTTAAATGAAAGATTCCTTCCATCTGCTAAAGCAACTTTTGTATCTCCTGAAAAACAGCCTCCGGCAGATTCTCCTTCAACAATATAAATTTCAGTTTTTTCAGTCTTTCTCGAGCTGCAATCAGCTAACTTTCCTGGAAGATTTGTAGCAAACAAAGCACTCTTCCTTCGAACAAGATCGCGAGCTTTGCGAGCAGCCATTCTTGCTTT
>JAUWNL010000007.1 GCA_030612665.1 archaeon | reverse complement strand
GTAAGAATTCTCCAAAAGTTTGGTTTAATTAATTTAAAGGGTGAAGGCAAAAAAAGGAAAAAACTAAGGCCTAGTTTGGCAGTTGAAGAACTCAATATTACTTTCAGGATTTAATATAATTGATTGAATTAATAGAATCTGTCTAACAAAATTTATGCTTTTATGCTTTCTTTATACTTAACTAGAACTATCCTCATTTGAGTAATAATACCTTAGATTAAAGAGAATGTCCTGACCAGAAGCCATTATGGGGATTTCAGCCCCAAAATAATTTCCAGTTGTTATGCCTTTATTAAAACCAATGATTTCTGTATCTGAACCTGAAACAGTAATATTCAAAATATAGCCATGGACATAGGAATTAGCTATGTCCTGACCCAGGGTCTTGTCAAGTATATCAGTAAAAACTGCCTCAACATGGCCACATACAGGCATTCCATCACATTCTGCTGATGGATCTAAATAACATTCTTTAATCAATCCTCTCATATCATCCCCACAACTCGAGTATGCGAGCATAGCATACATTGTATCAAGCATCATTGATTCCTGGTGTTGTACTGGCTCAGCTTTTTGTCTGAGAGATAAGCCGAGAAAAACTACCCCAATGACCACCACAAGGATAACAATTATAACAAAACCCACCATCTCTTCCTGGCCTTTTTTGTTCTTATTCATTTTCATTCTTATATTGTTTTTCATCTTCTTATCTTCATATTGCCTTACTTGACACAGTTATTTTTCCTATTGTACAGTTAAAATCATACATTTCTTGCTCACATAAAGGAATGTAAGTTGAATATGATATAGTTGATTCATAACTTGTTCCTGTATAGAGGATATATTCCTGGCCTTGGGGATAAAATTGTTCTATTTTGACTTTTGAGATGAAAGCATTTTTCCACACAGGATAATAATTACTCTTTACTTTCATGAAACCCTGGAGCTTTGCTTTATCAATACAATTGATTTCAGAGCCAGAAGAGCATCTTAATTCTGGCATTGCTGCAATATTATGCAACATATTTATTGCTTGTTCTCTGCGGATTTCACTAGCAGATTTTTCAATTGTGCCTAGCTGGAATCTTGTAAAAAAAATCAAAACAAAACCAAAAAGAACTATGACTGCTACAAGCATAAAAGCCATCTGTTGGATCTTGAACTGTGCTTTCTTGTTTCCTCTTTTTTTATTCATATATTTATTCATATATTATCTTCCTCCTTTCTTTTTCTTTCAAATATGATTCAGTACTTCTAAATACTCCCATGGGTGTGGAAATATATGGTGGAGGAATACTAAATTCAACATCCCCTGTTTCTATTTCTATGATATCATTAATTGGAATTTTGTGATGTATTAATTGATTTTCAAAATCTTCGGTTTCTTTTGAGTCTATTCGCCCTCTTAGAACAAACAAGACATATTGTGGTTCCTCTTTCTTTGTTTTATCTTCAATTGACATTTTTATTTTTTATTTTTAGTATAAAGAACAACTTGCTCCTGAATTTAAATTATCTAATTGTTGTGCAGCATTATACAATGCTACAATTGAACTTAAGGAATCTGGCTCGAGATTTGAAATAGCATTGTCAAGAACAGAAAGACTTGTTCCATAGTTTTCCTCACAATCCTTTTGTGAGAGAGCCTGGGCTTTTTCTCTATAGACTGAAACAAGGAAATTTTGTCTTGTCATAATTCTATTAAGATTGCATTCGTAAATCTCTTGGCTTGAAAAGATTGCAGCATACATCAAAGACTTGCTAGCAAAATACATTTTTTCCTGTCCTTTCCTTACTTCTCCTATTTCATAACTTCCCATTGCCCCTGAGCTTCTGTCATAAACTTTAACATCGCAGGGAGCTGAAACATCAAAACAAATTGAAATAGCATTCTGAGAACATGAACTAAGGCTGTTATAAAATTCAAATCCAACATCAAGGTCACTTAATTCATTTTCAATTCTAAGAGGGGCATTGACAAAACAATAAACTTCTTCTCCATCAGCAAGATAAATTAAATCAGCAACGCGGAAAGGCATTTTAAATGGCTTTGAAATAACTGTTATTTTTTTAGTTTCCATATTTTGAGAATAAATGTATTTATCATGGATGTCATGGCTTGTCATTGTTTGCTGTTTTTTCCCTATAACAATTATATCACTATATCCTAATCCTATGTCATTACAATCAAAAGCAAGATTTGTTCTTTCAAAAAAATTAATTTCATTGCTTGTTGCTTCAGCAATAGCTCCCAGGTATGAAAAAGGCCCAAGAAGAATATCAATCCCATGAGCTTGTTCTGTTGTTGTTTTTTGTTCTTGAACAAAAATTTCTCTCCCAAGAAAGAAGAAAGTCAAAAAAAGAATAAATCCCCCTACAATAATCGCAAAAATCCATGCAAATTGAATTACTCCTCTTTTGCCCATAAATTATTTATAGAAGCAGGATTTTTATATCTTATTATTAACTAAAATTAAAATGAAAAATGAAAAAAATATTAGGCTATTGTTATTAGGAATCTTATTATTATTGGTCTTAATAAGTGGCTGTAAAACAACAACATTTACACTTAGAGATGCAGTGATGGCCAAAGGAATGGATGAAGAGGGATATCCTATTGATATAACAACAGTATTTAGTACAACCGAACCTAAAATCTTTGCTTGGTTTTCATATGCATATGCACCTTCTGGTACGAGGGTGAAGACAGTTTGGATATATGAACCTAGTGGTGAAACAATAACAACTTTCGAGGATACATTAGAAGAGGTAGATGGAAAAATTGGTTTTTATCTAACAAAACCAGAAAAAGGATGGGTAGTTGGAGGCCACAGGGTAGATTTTTATGTAGAAGAAGAGTTTGTAAAATCCCTAAGTTTCAGTATTGAGTAATAAAATTTTCAGAAATCAAGATACCATAACGTAAGATTGTCCAGCTTCTTTTGTGAGTGTGAAGGTAAACTTCCCATTAATTGGTTTAATACATAAAGGATTATTATTTGTTGGAACTTTTAAGCAATCATTATTTCCACATTTTATCTGCCAGCTTGTGAAACTATCATATTTTTCAGCTTTCATTAATGGATAATAAAAGAAATTTGCTTCATCATCAAAATTTTCGAAAAGAGTATAATAGCTGTAAGAAATGCCTCTCGGTGATTCTGAAAAATCAACAAAACATATCTCTTCAATACCCCCGCTAACCTCAGTTAATTCAATTGTCCTTTCTGTCTCACTACTCTGCCAAGCCTGAACAACTGCATCTTTAATTTCATTAGGCAAGGTGTTTAACTCAATTTGTTTTGTTCTGTCAAGGAACATTTGAATGACAAAAAAACCAACAAAAATAATCACTGCGACCATAATAATAGAAAAAATCATCTTAAATGGAAGAGCCATGCCCTGACCTCTTTTGTTTTTTCTTATCATGATTAAAAAAATGAGATTTATTTTAAATAACTTTCTATATCCTTAATATATCCTTAAGAATAATAATTTTTTTAAATAAGATTATTATACAATGAATATGGCAATTATTCCCGCATATGGATTCTTGAACAAGTTAGAAAGTATTGTGGAAAAGTTGAGGAAAGATAGAAAAAAATATTTTTATGAAACCTTGGAAAAAAGCAAGGGGATACCAAGTAATGAACAATCTGACGAATATCTAAAGAAAAAGTTTTCTAAATATTTAAAGGAAGAAAATATATCTCTAAAATAGATAATCTTGAATAGATAAAAAAGTATAAAAAGTGATTTTCCTTTTGTTTGGTATGGTAATTAAAAGAGGTAGGAAGAAACCAAAAGCTAAATCTAAAGGTAAAACTGGAAAGGCAAGTAAAGATCTATTATTAGAGAATTTTGTTTTGTTACAAAAAACTCTTGTTGAGACTGCAGCTGCCCTCAAGGAAGTGAATAGTAGAGTGAGTTCTATGGTTGATTTATTTGAAGAAGCAAGTAGAACATTTAAAGCAGGAAAAAAACCAAGTACAAATATTCTTTCAAGGCTTGAAACCATTGAAGAACAAAATCAGGTTATTGCCAAAACTTTGTTATTGTTACAAAAACAACTTAAAGAAAAAGAAAGATATGGAATAACAAGAGCTCCTGAATTGGAGTTAGAGCCTTCAATAACCACAAGAAAAACACGGAAGAAAATTAAAAAGAAGAAAAAGAAAATAGTTGAAGAAGAAAAGAAAAGAGGAGAACCATTATTTAAAGAAGAATTTGGCGCAGGTGAGGAAGAGGAAGAAGAAGTGGAAGAAGTAGGCGAGGAAGAAGAGGAAGGAGATGAATATAGACCTAAACCTTTACCTGAATTCAGCTTTTAATTTTTAGTTTTCAGCTTATATTTTATTCTAAAATGGCAGGAAGAGATAAAGATTTTGCAGAAGAATTTTTCTTACATGTAGTTAAGACAAAACAATCTAAACAGGCAAAGAGTAGAGAGAAAAGAATTCATAAAATAAGGAAAAAAGCAAGAGGAAGAATAAAAGAAAGAGAGAAAGGCAAGGAAAAAGAGAAAGAGACGGAGAAGATAAAAGAAAAAGAATTTGAGCCTGAGACAAGACTCGCGCCACCAAGAAAAAAACCACCTATTGCTCCTATGCCTGCTGAACTTGAACATGCTCCTGAGCCTCCTGCAAAACTTTTAATGGGTCCTGGCCCTCCTGAACCTCCAACTCCAAAAATGCCAGAACCTCCAAAACTTCCAGCCCTGCCAAAATTTTTTGAACAAGAAATGAGGATTCAGCCCTCAGTTAATCTTGGAAAAATTAATAAGTTTATTACTGATCCCACTGTTCAGGCAATCCAATGTGATGGGAGTTTCATGCCCCTAAAGATTCTAAAAAAAGATGAAACAATTGATACTGACATGGAGTTGAATGATAGGGAAATTACAGATATAATCAATGCATTTGCCAGGCATGTTGGCAAAGAAGTGAAGGGTCCTGTTTTCAAGGCTTCTATCAAGGGGCTTATGATATCAGCTGTTGTTTCTGATTTTATTGGAACTAAATTTATAATTACTAAGAAATAAAAACAAAAATAAAATCAATAATAAAAACAAAAATAAAATCAATAGTAAATTAGGATATTTATAATAAGTTAAGTTATTAATTATCAATAGTAAAGTTTATAAAAAACTGGCATTTCTTTAGGAGATGGCTAGGGAGAATGTTGATACTAAACTTAATGCTAAGCATAATGCTAAAGATAATACTAGGGATAAGGCTAAGATTAAAGGAAATGTAAATCTTGTGATAAACACAATTTGGACTGAGAAGTATAGGCCTCGCGAGTTTGAAGATGTTTTAGGCCATAAATCTACTGTTGATAGGGCAAGGGCTTTTGTTGCAGTAAGAAATATGCCTCATTTGTTGTTTGCTGGTCCTGCTGGTTGTGGAAAAACAACCTTAGCCTTGATTATTGCTAAGAAAATGTTTGGAGAACACTGGCGCGATAATTTTCTTGAATTAAATGCAAGTGATGAAAGGGGAATTGCAATTGTAAGAGAAAAAATAAAAGATTTTGCAAGAACAAAGAGTTTTGGTGCTTCCTTTAAAATAATTTTCCTTGATGAAAGTGATGCCTTGACAAGAGACGCTCAACAGGCATTGAGAAGAACTATGGAGATGTTTACAACAACATGCCGTTTTATATTATCTTGTAATACAAGTAGCAAGTTAATTGACCCTATTCAAAGCAGATGCAGTATCTTCAGATTTCAACTTCTTGATGAAAAAGATGTAAGGAAAAAAATTGAGGTTATTGCAAAGAATGAAAGATTGAAGATTGATGAAAAAGCTATCAAGGTTTTATGTAAAGTAAGTAGAGGAGACTTGAGACGTGTGACAAACTTGCTTCAGGCAAGTGCAACTTTGACAAAAAAGATTACTGAGGATGTTATTTATGAAACAGTTAGTGAGGCTATGCCTCATGAGGTTTTGGATATGCTTGAGATAGCAATAAAAGGAGATTTTCTTATTGCAAGAGAAAAATTGCTTGATATAATGACAAAAAAAGCATTGTCTGGGCTTGATATAGTCAAGGCAATTCAAAAAGAAATCTGGAACCTGAAGATTGCAGATGAAGAAAAAATAAAGTTGACTCAAAAATGTGGAGAGATTGAGTTCAGACTTGTTGAGGGAAGCGATGCTTTTATCCAGCTTGAGGCTTTATTGACTAATTTTTTAAATGTTAAATAAATATTTGTTAAATAAATATTAAATGAAATAAAATGAAAACAAAGAAAATGGAAATGGAAAATCAGGCTGTTAATTATATCTCCATCAAGAATGAAAAGAATGTAAAGAAAGTATTATTTTCTTTAGGATATTCAGAAAAAGATACAAATCCAGCATATCCAGAGAGTATTCCTTTTGTTAAGAATAATTATCTTTTAGAGTTTATACCTAAAAATATAAGGATCTGTAATATTTCAGCAAAAATTATCTTTAATTATCCTGATGAGAAAGAGAAAGAGGGAAGGCAAGAACTTAAGAATTTAGTAGAAGCATTAAGGGAAGAAGAGATTATTATTGAGAAAGTACAAGACTCTTTTTGTAATCCTATTAATCTTTAAAATGGTTTGGGCAGAAAAATATAAACCAAAGTTTCATGAAATTGAAGGGCAGTTTGAGGCTAAAGAGGAACTAAGGAAATTTATAGTGGATTTTTTTAAACAGAGAAAGAATGCTGCGATGGTCTATGGTCCGAGTGGGACTGGAAAGACTGCTGCTATTTATGCCCTAGCCAATAAAATGAATTTTGAAGTTGTTGAATTAAATGCTTCAGACTTTAGAGATAAAAAAGTAATTCATGAGGTTATTGGCAGTTCTCTTGAACAGAGAAGTTTATTTTCAAAAGGAAAGATAATTCTTATTGATGAAATTGAAGGATTGAATATAAGAGACCGTGGGGCTGTAGCTGAAATGTTGAGGCTTCTTGAGAAAAAAAGATATCCTATTATTTTTATTGCTAATGATGCTTGGCAAGAAAAAATCCGAAAACTCAGGACAAAGAGCCAGCTTATTAGATTTAAGGCTCTGGCTAAAGAAGAGATTTTCAAGATTTTAAAGAAAATTGCTAAGAATGAAAAAATCAAGGTCTCGGATAAAGTTCTTGAGATTATTTCTAGTCAGAGTAAGGGAGATGCAAGGGCTGCAATAAATGATTTACAGACCATAGCTATACAATGCACTAACATTGGCAAGGAAGATATATTATGTCTTGGTTTTCGTGAAAAAGACGAAAATATTTTCCAGGCCTTGAGGCTAGTTTTCAAAAGCAGGAGTGCAGAAGGGGTATTTGACAATGTTCAACTTGAGCTTAATACAATAATTCTTTGGCTTGATGAGAATCTTCCCTTGGAATATCATGGAGATGATCTTGTAAGAGCTTATGAAATATTGAGTATTTCTGATGTTTTCCGTGGCAGGATTATAAGAAGACAATACTGGCGTTTCTTGTCTTATGTAAGAACTTTTCTTAGTCAAGGCATTGCCCTCGCAAAAACAAAAGAAAAAGATGGTTTTACTTCATATAAACCTCCATCAAGAATTCTTAAGTTGTGGATTGCAAAACAAAAATTAATGAAAAAAAAGAATATCGCTGCAAAGATTGCAAAGATGACTCATAGTTCAAGGAAAAGAGCTCTTGAAGAATTTTCTTTTATCAAAACCTTCTTGAAAGAAAAAATTCCAAAAGATCTTAGACTTAATAATGAAGAAATAGAATTCTTAACAATTAAGAAATAAGATAAATCAAGTTAATTAAAAAATAAATAAAAACAAAAAGTAAAAAAGGATTTTTTCTTTATCTGGCTTTATCTGTTATGGCATGCGCCTAGAAAACAAGCTTCATATGCACTAGTTCCAATAAACCCATAATTTTCACAATAAACTTCATGCTTTACACATTTGTTTTCAATGCATTCATATTCAAATAATACTCTATGTTCTCCTTTCATCATACATCTGTCAATTAAAATGCCTGTACCATCATTACATACACCTCTTTTATCAAGAGTAAATCCGCCGTCAGTATCAGTACATGTTCCTATAGATTCTTCAACTTCCCAATCATCTTGCCATTTTCTGAGAATATTTCCAGTCAAGGTTCCTGACAATATAGCTCCTACAAGAAATCCTGCAATCAAACCAAAGCTTATGAATACCCAAAATTTTGTTGGGGTCATTCCTTCCTTTTTTTTATTTTTTATCTGCCTCTTTTTAAATTTTCTTTTCATAATTTCATGAAGGCAAAGTTATTTTTATATGTTTCTATAATACATTTTTCTCTTATTTCTCAACTTTTCCCTCTTTGTTCTTTTTTCTTTTTTTCGTAAAGATGTCCATATTGGGGAAGATTCATTTGAAATTTCTTTAATTTTCCAGTTCATTTTTTCTTTTTTATAATATTTCATCGCTTTTTTATAAAGATAAATTGCCTCCCTTAATCTTTTTTTTTCAGAATATTCTTTAGCTATTTCATATGAAATCTCTGCTATCTCATAAAAATGTAATCTTGCATGGATAAATTCTTCTAGTTTTTTCATGATAACAAAACAAACTTAACAAAGAGAATTATAATAATAATAAGTACTACTGCTCCGACTATGAGGGGCCAGATAGGTTTTGGCTTTGCCTCTGGAACTTGTTCAGGTTTAATCTCAAGAACCTCTGGTTTTTTCTCCACTGGCTCTGGCTTTTTCCTTGTTACTTCTTTTATTTTCCAGCCACATTTACTACAAACTGCCCTTATTTTATCTTCAATTTGTAGAATTTTAGGTTCGAGTCTTTCGCCACACCAAGGACATAGTTTATGTATTCTTGCCATTTTTCTGATATTATCATGCTGTTGAATTATTTAAATTTTTCTGCATTTTTAGTTATGTTAATATAGGAAGAATATATGAATAATATAGGAAAATTTTTAAGTTTTCAATCCCTTCTACAGGCATGGCTAGGGAGAAAAAGGAAAAACAACAGAAATTACAGGAAATAAAACCAAGACCAACAGAACCAAGACCAAGAAAAAGGCGAACCAAGTATCAATTAAGTTGTGGTGCTATTATTTTCCATATCTATAAGAAAGAACCGCAATACCTTCTGGTTAAATATCCAACTTATTGGGGGTTTGTGAAAGGACTTGTCGAGCCTGGGGAGGATGAAGAAAAGACTGCTTTTCGTGAGGCAAGTGAAGAAGTTGGAATTACAGACCTTTATTTTATTCCTGGTTTTCGGGTAACACAGCAATGGTTTTTCAGGCACTATAAAACTAAACAACTTGTACGTAAGGAAGCTGTATATCTACTTGCAAGAACAAAATCATGGAAAGTCAAGATAAGTTATGAACATGAAAACTACAAATGGGTTAAATATGATGAGGCACTAAAGTTGATGAGAGTCAAGGCAACAAGAAATCTTCTGAGTCAGGCACATAATTTTATTATGAAATATATAGGAAAATTATAATTAATCCCCTATTAACGCGATAAGTTTTCCACATGTTTTGATTCTGCCCAACTTTTCTAGCATCTCAAATGTTTCTGAAACAGAAGTATAAAGTCTTATATGTGGTCTTTCACACATAGCTTCGATAGCTTGGATATATTCAATTTCCAAATAGCCGGTTTTTCCTTTTTTAGCATATTTCTTTAATCTCTTATATGTTCTACCTATGGAATCCATTTATTTTTAAAATAAGAAGGAGTTATAAATTTTGTTATACTATAATCACTTGGTCATAATTCTGATAATATCATTATCTTTGAGTTCATACTCGCGAGAAAGTCTTTTTTTTGTTCTAGCATCCATGGCAGCAACGAATTTTTTTCCTATATCAGTGTGGATTGCGAATGCAAGATCAATTGCCCTGCTGCCTGGAGGCATGAGTTTAGCGTCTGGTAAAATATTATTATTTTTATCTGTATAATGGTTTTCATTTTCAACTGGATAAGCTACAATATATTTCAAGAGATTAAATACAGCTGTATTAAGGCAATCTTGGACTCCTGTTCCTGTTGAACTATTTTCTTTGAGAATTTTGTTCTTTACAAACTCAAGAGCTTTAATCTGTTTTTCATTAACTTTTCCTATAACTTTAAAATCATTGTTCCCAGGAACATATTCAATGAGATTATCGCGGGCTGCTTCTCTCAATGCAAGTTCACTTTCAGCACTACAAGGAATAACAATTAGATGGGAAAAATTGGTTTTGAGTTTTTTTATGTTTTGTTTGCTTGTTGGGAGATCAATTTTGTTTGCAGCAATAATTATTGGCTTGCTTATCTTTCTCATCTCACTTACAAATGAAAAGAGTTGTTCGTCAGACCATTTTGCAAAGTTTTCATTGAGGTTTTGATTATATATTGCTTGTTTTATCATATTTTCATTTATTTTTAATCCTGAAAATTGTATTGCAAGTTCTTCTGTTGGCTTCTTTCCTTCAACTTGCATTTTTCTTGTGAGAGTTTTCCATTTTTCTGAGATTATTCCATAAAACCATTTGTCAAGTTCTTCCTCAAGAAAAAGAATGTCTTGGCAAGGGTCATAATCTTGTGTTGCCTTTCCTTCAGCATCTGTAGTCCCAGATGCATCTACAATATGAATGAGAACGTCTGCTTGTCGAAGGTCATCAAGAAACTTGTTTCCCAAGCCTTTACCCTGATGTGCTCCAGGAACTAAGCCAGCTACATCAAGCAATTTGACTGGAATAAATCTTTGATTATTTAGGCAAAAACCATGATTTGGTTTACACTCAAGCTTTAATTCTTTATCTGGACATTCTTTTTTTACAAAACCAATTCCTTCATTAGCTTTAATAGTCGTAAAAGGATATGATGCTATAGTTACTTCTGCGAGAGTTGCAGCTTTGAAAAATGTTGATTTTCCTGTATTTGGTTTGCCAACAACGCCTATTAACATAGAAAGAGGAAAGAAAGAGGATTATTAAATTTTGTGAAAATTTTTAAAGGCAATACTCTTTTTCTTCTTTAGAAAAAGAGGTAGTAAAATGCATGGTCCACGTATTTTTTTCCATTATTTATTTAATAGAGAACTAAATGAATTATATGTTTCTATAGCTATACGTTCCTTTGCACTCTCTTTGATAGGGCTCTTTGTTCCAATTTATTTATACAAGATAGGTTTTTCCCTGAGTTACATTGCTTTATTTTATTTGATTCTTTTTGGTGTCTTTACATTATTTGCTTTCCCTACGGCAAAACTTTGTTCTAAGATAGGGATTAAACATACCATGTTGATTAGTATTCCATTGACTATTGCTGGCTATCTTCTTTTAAATTTAGTTCCAACTTATGGCTGGCTTTTTTGGCTAGTCCCTATTTTATTTGGGATATGTGTCATAACTTTTTGGCTTGGTTTTCATATTGATTTTTCAAGATTTAGTCAAAGAAAATTTAGAACAGAACAAATTGGTGTCCAGAATATTTTATGTTCTATTGTGGCTGCCATGGGTCCTATTTTAGGAGCGTTGATAATCATTTTTTTTGGTTTTACTGTTCTCTTTATTACTGGCTCTGCTCTGTTGTTTGTTTCAATAATCCCTCTTTTTTTATCAAAAGAATTATTTCCATCACATAACTTCTCTTTCAAGAGATTTAACAAACAGATAAAAATTAGTGAGGGACTTAGTTTTATGGGGGCTGCTATTGAACAAAGCGTGGCTTCATATCTCTGGCCTTTATTTTTGTTTATTATTCTTGATAGTTTCCTTGATATAGGTATAATCTTTACCATAACTTTATTTTTGAGTCTTATTTCTACTGTCTATATTAGTAAAGTCTCTGATAAAAAAAGTAAAAAACCAGTTCTTAAACTTGGTGTGGCTCTAAATAGTTTTGGTTGGATAATCCGTCTTTTTTTTAGATCAGTTGTTTTTATTACAGGTATAACTTTTTTCTATGGAGTTTCAGCTACAATGATGGGATTACCTTTTGCTGCTATAACTTATGATAATACAAATAAGAGAAATAGACTCGAATATCTAACTTTTAGAGAAATATGTTTTGGTCTTGGCCGTCTTGTCCTTTTTTCTTTATTTTTTATTTTTATAAGTTTCAAACTTTCTTTTGTTCTCGCTGCTCTTGCTTCTATTGCAGTAATTTTGATTATCAATAAAAACAAAAAACACAATAAGAAATAATAATAAATAATAAGACATAGTAAAAGTAACCTTTAAATATAAGGTTCTTATTTTTATTTTATGGGCCTGTAGCTCAGCCTGGTTTAGAGCAACGGTCTTATATGGCCACAATCCATTCTTGGATTGGATTGATTAGATAGTCTATTTAGCTCTAAGAAAGCCGTAGGTCCTGGGTTCAAATCCCAGCAGGCCCACTTTCTTTCTTTAATAAAATTTATAAATGAGCTATTTTATCTTTCTATGCGAGGCTAAGATGGAAGGAAATAAAGGCAAGGACTGGCAAATTATAGTATTATTACATGATGAAGCTTCGAGACATATAGCAGCTTTTATGCAAAAACATTATACTATAAAAACAGGGAAAATAGGGAAAAGATATTCTCATCATAGTTTGAAAGAAACTTTAATGAGAAATATTCAAGATATTTATAATAAGAATAATTTTAATGGAAACAAAAGTTTAATTTTAGCAGGTTCTGGAAATATGCATCATTATACTTATCCAATTTGTAAAATTTTTGCTGATAAAAAAAGTAAAGGATATGGATACATTCATTTTGATTTGCATGATGATACAGGAAAAATAGATCTTCTTGATGATATTCATATCGGATGTGCTAGTTTTGTCCAATATCTATTGGATGAAGATAAAATAAAAAATGTATTTTATGTTGGATGCTGTCAAGAAATAGACCTCCCAAGTTTTGTTTGGAATACGGAAAAATATTCTAAAAAAGTTAAAATTGTTAAATACCATTCTTTAGAAAATAATGAATCAAAAATTATCATGACTTCATTAAAAGATATTCCTAATGATGTTTATGTTAGTATGGATTTAGATGTCTTAGAGAGAAAAGATATTCATACTGGTTTTGGTTATGGAAAATTATCTTTAGAAAAATTAATACAATGTCTAGAAATAATCAAATCAGAAAAAAATATTATAGGTGCAGATGTTTTAGGATATGAAACAGAAAAATTAATGGAAAAGGGAACTAAAACATATAAAGAAATTTATGAAGAAAATAAACAGAAGAGTCTTAAGACTTACAAGGCTATTGTTGACTGTTTGATAGGTTAAAATGGTAAAAAATAATTCAAAAACTACAATTAAATACTTTTTCAAAAAATTAGAAGAACTTTCTGAAAAACAAGATATAACTTTAACAGATAAATTGTCAATTGTATTAGAAGAATTACATCATCTTGTTCCAGTTGATGCAGCCCAGATTTTGCTTTTGAATGAAGATAAAAAATTAGTTACTATTGTTTCTCAAAACTTGAATAAAGAAATAAGAAATTTAGAATATCATTTAGGTGAGGGGGTTGTAGGAACTGCTGTTCAAAGTGGAGAAATTTATTTTACAGGAGATATAAAATCAAATGTTTGGAATAAACCAGTAAAACCAATTTATGGTAATGTTGGTTCTTTTAAAGAAATGGCCTCTTTTGTTGTTGGCGCATTCAAAAAAGGAGCTATTGTTCTTACTAGCAAACAGAAAGATTGGTTTACGAACCAAGATATAAAGAGTATCAATCTTATTCTTCCTTTTTTATCTGTATTTATCAAAGATGCTCTTAAAGACAGGAATCATGCACTAGAGATAGTTAAAGGAATGTATGAAGGATTAGAAGGTAAACATAGAGAATATGCTGGTCATGCTAGAAAAACTCAACAATATGTAATTAATTTATTTGATGTATTAAAGGTAGATAAAAGCACAAAAATCCTTGAATATGAATATTATGGGAAGGAAGGGCTGGATAGCTTTAAAGAAAGATTAAAAGAAGGAGCCTTTTTACATGATATTGGGAAAATAGAATATATGGACGAACAAATTGCTAGTAAATCAACATTTGATGAAAAAACTAATCCTTTTAAAAATCACCCCATATATGGATATAATATTCTTAAGTCTCATGGGATTATAGACCCTGTTTATTTAAACTGTGCTTTACATCATCACCAACATTTTGATGGAAAAGGATATCCTCCTGTTGACCAGGGGACTAAGATTGCTCCATTAAAAGGAAGAGATATTCCATTTGAGGCAAGAATGTTGACTCTAGCTGATGTTTTTGATGCATTAACTTCAGACAGACCATATCGTAGAGCATTTAGTAAAGATAAAGCAAAAGAAATAATGAAAGAACAGAGAGAGCAATTTGATCCTTACATGTTTCCTATTTTTCTTGAAGTAATATAATAACAATTTAAATATAATAGTAATCTTTTTATATGGATTTTTTCTCATCTATCTAAGCTCCCATGGTGTAGTGGCCAAGCATCAAGCCCTTTCGAGGCTTAGACCCGGGTTCGACTCCCGGTGGGAGCATAATTTTAATTTTCTGGCATTTGAAAGGATATTTTTTGTTTATTCTCTCTACGTCCACATAGAAAGATTTATAAATAAAGTGCCCGTATAATAATTATGGCGTATACAGAAATAAAACAGAAAAATGGAAGAAAATATTTTTACAGAGTTAGAAGTATAAGGGAAGGTAAAAAATTTAAAAAAGAAAGGATTTATCTCGGAAAGAATCTTTCTAAAAAAGATTTGTCTATAAAAGAAGAGCAAGCAAATAAAAAATTAATGATAGATAAAATAAATAAAACTCTAATTAAACTAAAACCTAAAATCAAAAAAATTTTAAAGAAAAATAAAGTAAAAAAGGCAGGGATATTTGGGAGTTATGCAATAGGAGAACAGAAAAAAAATAGTGATATTGATATATTAATTGAACCCCCAAAAGGAATTGGTTTTGGATTTGTTGGTATTCAATTAGAACTTCAGAATAAATTAAAGAAAAAAATTGATTTATTAAGCTATAATGGGATAAGCCCATATTTAAAAGAAAAAATTTTGAATCAGGAAATAAGAATAATATGAACGAAAAAAATGATTTAGCATATATTGAACATATATTAGAAAGCATAGGTGCGATAATGAATTTTTCTAAGGGAATTAATAAAAAGAAATTAATCTCCAACAGATTAAAACAAAGTGCAATAGTTAGAGAAATTGAGATCATAGGAGAAGCTGTTAAGAATATTTCTAAAAATCTTAAAGATAAACACAAAGAAATTAGATGGAAAGAAATAGCAGGAACGAGAGACAAAATGATTCATCATTATTTTGGAGTTGATATGAATATTATCTGGGATATTATTAAAAAAGACTTGCCTGATTTAAAAAAGAAGATTTTAAAGATAAAAGGAAAAATCACCAACCCCCAGAAATAAAATAAGTAATAAAAAAATTAGAAAAGTAGGAAAATAAACAAGAAATTTTTTTTCTGAATTATGTAGGCAGAAATTAAAAGAAAATTCAAAATTATATAAAAAATGAAATATTAGGACTAAAAATCTTTAAAATAAAATGTTAACAAAAAGCCAAGGTAAAAAACTTCTGAAGTTGGCTCGCAAGGCTATTGAAAGTTATCTTTATGTTAAAGAACTTAAGTATGCTAAAGAACAAAAAGAGTTCAAGGAAAAACAAGGAGTTTTTGTTACAATCTATAAAGCAGGAAAGCTCCGAGGATGCATTGGTTTTCCTTATCCAACAATGCCTCTTGCAGAGGCAATAGTCGAAGCTGCGAGGGCTGCAGCTTTTAGCGACAGGAGATTTGAACCTGTCGAACGTGAAGAATTTTCAAAAATAAAGATTGAAATTTCTATATTGACAGTTCCAAAAGAAATTTTTGTTAAAGGTCTGGCAATGACTAAAGAAATAAAGATAGGCGAAGATGGTTTGATAATCCAACATTCTGGATTTTCTGGTTTGTTGCTGCCACAGGTTGCTAAAGAGATGAAATGGAATGCTTCTGAATTTCTCCAAGGAACATGCACAAAAGCAAGGTTGCCAGCTGATTATTGGTTGAAACCAGAGTGTCATGTTTTCAAATTCCAAGCTCAGATTTTTAAGGAAAAAGCAAAAGCAAGAGCAAAAAAGACAATAAAGAAGACAAAAAAGAAAAAACCAAAGAAAAAGAAAAAAATTAACTAAAAGTGTAGCTCACAAAGACAGTTGCTGAAACTTCTACGCTTCCTGGTTCTGTTATTATACTTTCTGCACCTTCTGCCAATACTTTATCTACTTCCACATCCATAAACCGATACGGATAATAGTTGATACTTGAATCAGTTACTTTTTTTATTCCTGTTATTTCAACTCCCAATCCTAAAGCAATTCCATCTGCTTTTTGTTTTGCTATTGTTGTTGCTTTTTCTAATGCTTCTGCTCTTGCCTTCTCCCTAGTTGTTTGGGATAAATCAAAATTTACTCCGTATATTGAATTGGCCCCAGCTCCAACTGCTTTATCTAAAATTTGTCCTGCTAGGTCTGTTTTGTCTGTATCAATTCTTATCCTATGCTCTATTGTATACCCAATTATCTCTCCTCCTCTAGTCCAATCTTTTTTTGGATTTACATTGTAAGATTCTGTTTTATAATCCGCAGAAGTCAAGCCTAAAATTCCTAAACCAGAATAAATCTCATTCGCAATAGCTGTATTTTCTGTTTCTGCTTCTATGGCTGTATCTGCTTCAGTTTGTATTCCAATAGACATCCAAACAGTATCTGCTTCTTTTTTTATTGTTGATGTTCCCTGAACATCAATTGTCTTTTTTGGCTCATTTAAAGAAAACACTAACCAAATAAGTCCTGCAATCACTAAACCAATTACTATAATTACAATAACCATGGAAATTAAATTTTTTGTTTTCATTAAAAAAATAAGAAAAACATGCTTTTAAAGTTTACTTCTTTCTCCATAAAAATAATTAGACTTCTGTTTCTGGGAAAACTGCTTTATAGCAGTTAATTTTATTGAAAGTTTTCATAAATTTTTCATGTTCCTTGATTTTTGAAAGATCTTTGATTTCTTGGGCAAGTCTTATCATAATGTTTCCGATTTTATCACGCAATTTATCATGTTTCTCAATTTCAAAGACTCCTGCAGCTTTTCTAACATCCTCTAGAAGTGCTTCAGTGAATTTAAGAGGAGTGTCATTGAAATCAAATTTTTTTATTACCTTTCCATCTTGTTTTGCAGTAAAGGAGACAGAAACTTCCATAAATTTCTGTGATGGATTTAACTTTTCAACACGAAACTCTTTTATTTCAACTACTTCATCTTCCATATTGTTCCTATGGTTTTTGATTTTATAAATTTTACTGCAATAATACTTATTAACTTGTTCTCTATCTTGTATTATGAAAATCACAACTGGCTCTGAAGATTTTGATAAATGGCTCAATGGTGGCTATGAATGTGATGTGATTACTATTTTATATGGTCCTGCAGGCTCGAGCAAGACAAATCTTTGTGTCATGGCTGCTGCACAACAAGCTCTTCTAGGTAAAAAAGTTATTTTCATTGATACAGAGGGAGGTTTTTCTCTAGACAGACTTAAACAACTCACTCCCCAAGAAGTCATCAAAAATATCTTGCTATTGAGAGTCACTAATTTTGCCGAGCAGCGCGAGGCTTTCAACAAACTACTTTCTCTTTTGAAAAAAAATATTGGTTTGATTGTAGTTGATTCAATGGTCATGCTTTATAGGCTTGAGATTAGTGGGGTTGATAAGGAAAAAGCAACAAAGATTAACAATTCTCTTGTAAGGCAAATGAGAATCCTAAGCGAGATTGCAAGAAAAAAGAATATTCCTGTGATTATTACAGATCAAGTTTATGGGCAATTCCTTTCTCAAGAAGATTTTGAAGCAGGAAAGGAGAAAGAGATTGTTATGGTTGGTGGGGACATCATGAAATATTGGTGTAAATGTATTATTGAACTAAAAAACCTTGGTTTTGGCAGAAAAAAAGCAATTTTAAAAAAACATAGAAGCTTGCCTGAAAAAGAATTCCACTTTCGAGTGAATGATTCTGGAATAAAAAGAGCATAAAAACATAGTTTCAATTTCTTCATTGGGTTTTCACTGAATTTTACTCACGCAAAAACTCCAGAAGGAATCTACAAAATAACCAAACTTGAATAAAAATAAATTTATTTTTTACTTTTTTCTTTTTTAGTTTTAATTTTCTTAGTTTTCTTAATCTCTTTTTCTTCAATATCTTTTTCTTTATTCTTCTCTTTTTCCTCGTCTTCTTTTTTCTCGCTTAGGTAATGAATTGGATTCATGCAAAAAGTCCATGGAGCCTTGCTTTTCTTGATAAGTTGTAATTTTTGAAGACCACATTCACACTTTTCATCTAGGACTTTGATGAATCCATATTGTGGCAAGGGAAAAGTGGTTTTACATTCTGGGTATTCATTGCATGCAGCAAACCTTTTTCCTCTTTTACTTCTCAGTATTACGAGCTGACCTTTTTTACATTTGGGGCATGTGAAGAGTGTATTCTTTTTTCTTTCTTCTTCTCTTGCCTCTTGTTGTGCTTCTGCAAGATTCTTTCCTATTACTTTTTCTTGTTTTTTAAATTGTTTTGCAATATCCTTAAGAACTTTTTTTGATTCATTAAGGATTTTTCCTTCTTTTTTTAGCATTTTTTCTTTAGATTTTTCTTTACGAATTAATTCCATCTCCTCTTCAAATTTTTTTGTTAATTTCTCATCTAGAATCATTGGGCAGTTTTTTTCTAAACTTAAAGCTACATTTATACCAATTTTTGTTGCCTGAATTTGTTTATCTATAATGTATCCACGTTTGTATAAAGTCTCGATGATGTTTGCTCTTGTTGCTTTAGTTCCTAGGTTTCTTTTCTCAAGCTCATTGATTAGCGAGGCAGGGCTGTATCTCTTAGGTGGTTTTGTTTCTTTTTCATAGATTTTTACTTCTTCTACTTTTACTTTTTCATTAACATCTGGAACTTCTTTTTCTTGGAGCCTGGCTGGATAAATATTAAGCCATCCTTGCTCTTTGATTGTTTTACCTTCAGTTGAAAATTTATAATCATCTATTTTTATTTTTATTTTCTTTTGTTCGATGATTGCTTCTGAGGCGAAACAGGCAAGAAATCTTTTAACAATTAATTCATAAAGCTTTTTTTCAGTTTCATTGATTTTTTTTGGTTCTTCACCTGTTGGGAAAATGGCAGGATGTGCAGGATCTGTCTTTTTTCCTTCTATCGGGTTTTTTCTTGTTAGGAATTTTTTGAATTCTGGATATAATTTCTCTATCTTGGTGAGAATTCTTTTTAATCCAATTGAAATAGGAAGTTTCTGACTACTTGTTCTTGGATAACTTATCAGACCTTGAAGATATAATTTTTGTGCAATTGCGAGAGTCTGTGCTGGAGTGAGTCCTGTGTATTTATATGATTCAATTTGCAAGCTTGTTAAGTCAAATGGTGGGAATGGATAAAGTTTAGTTTCATCTTTTGTTGTTTCTGCATTTCCTATCTTGCCTTGAAGTTCTAGAAATTTTTCTGCTTCAGTTTCATCAAAAATATTTTTCTTGTAATCAACTTCGACTTGTTCAGATGAGTTTGAAATGATTAATGAAATATTCCAATAAGGCTCTGACTTGAAAGCTTTTATTTTCATTTCTCTATCAACAATTAATTTGAGTAGTGGGCCCTGAACACGTCCAATACTCATAATGCGAAACGAGCCTGCTTGTTTTATTGCTTCCATCAATGCTCTGCTAAGATTAATTCCATAAAACCAATCAAGATAATGCCTTGTTTCACCTGCATAAGCCTGTCCAAAATCAATATGTTCTATTAATTCATCATATGATTTGTTAAGATCATATTTTGTTAAAGTGCTGAATTTCATTCGTTTGGCATCTTCTTTATTGCATATAAACCTCAAGACATTAAAACCAATGAGTTCACCTTCAATATCATAATCACAGGCCACGATAAAATCCGTTGCTTTCTTTGCAAGTTTCTTTAAAACATTAAGATATTTTCTTGAAAATCCTGTGTTTGCCTGCCATTCAATATCAAATACTGGCCATTTTCTTCCTGTCTTTTTTTGTTTTAAGACAAGTCCGAACAAGTGCCCGACGGCACTTGCCACAATAAATTTTTTATCATCTCTATTAACTTCCCAATAAGGAACTCCTGCCATGTTTCTTTTGACTGGAGCAATTTCTGCGAGAGCATATGCTATTTTCATAGCTGCTTGTGGCTTTTCACAAATAATAAGTGTATAATCATCAGCTCCAGTTTCAGCTTCAACACTCTCAACATTATCAGTCATGCAAAAGAATAGAAAGAAGGATTATAAAAATGTTTTCTATTCTCTATCTATGAGCAAACCAGAATTCAAATTCTTTTTTTGATTTTTTATCAAGTCTACAGAAACCAAAACGCTCAAATTGGATAATCGTGTCTGGAGAGAGATTTTTTATATTATGTTCTGCGAAGCCATTAATTATTGTGCCTTCAGGCATCATCACATTTGTTTTTATTAGTTCTTTTGATACAGGAAGCCAATGAATTAGCTTTGCTTTGAGTAAGGGCTGTAGTTCTTTTGAATGGAATTCAAAAATCATTTTATTTTTCACTTTTTTGAAATTAAAAAGATTCATAAGTCGAAAGATCTCTTGTTTTGATTTTTTTATTTCTTCATAATCATTTTTGGTTATATAAAAATCTTCTTGAGTTTCAAGGATCCTATAACCTCTTTCAGCATGATTTGGATGAAAAGGTACCTTTGCAATCATTCTCGGGGCATCTTTTATTTTAATCTTAACTGGATTTTGAATGAAAAAATAACGGTTTGAGGATTCAATAAATTTCTTATTTTCTTTATAGAGAGTTTCTATTGGAACAGTTGCTTCTGTTTGTGTGAGTCCCAGAGAAATACAAAAAGCACGGACTGCTTCTGGTCGAATGCCTCTTTTCTTTAAAGATTGTAAAGACCAGGTTCGTGGGTCATGCCAGTCAATATACTTTCCAGATTTAACCTCTTTCTGACTTTTGCTTTTTGATATCTTTGCTCCACCAACATTAACAATGCCTGTGTGGATTAAGACTGGAGCCTTCCACCCAAAAATTTTCCAGATATATTTTTCCATCTCACTTTCTATCATTAGGTCTTTGCCTCGTAAGACGTGGGTTATTCCAAGAAGATGATCATCTACTGACCAAGACATCTCAAGTAAGGGCCATACCTTATATTTTTTTCCAACACGCGGATGTGTTCTATTAGAAATTTTGAAGAGAACGCGATCACGAAATGCAGGGTTTTTATGTTGCATGCTTGTTTTTATTCTAAGAATAGCTTTTCCTTCCTTGTATTTTCCAGTGAGCATCTCTTTCCAAGCAGCCAAGTTTTCTTTAATCATTTTATTTCTGCATTTACATTCTATTTTTTTTATTCTATTATTATGTAAAATTTTGGAAGAACAGAAACAAACATAAGCCTTATCTTTTTTTATGAGTTGTTCTCCATATTTATAATAAATTTTTAATCTGTCTGACTTAAAAAATATTTTATCATATTTTATTTGAAGCCAATCAAGTCCTTCTGGAATTTGTTTGTATGCTTCTTTGATAATTTGTTTTTCTTTACTCCCAATTGTATCATCAATAACAAGAAGAAGTTTTCCTCCATATTTTTTGACATATTCATCATTAAGTACTGCTGGTCTTGCATTTCCTATATGTAATGGTCCAGATGGATAAGGAGCGAATCTCATGACTACTTTGCCTTTGACATCTGGCAAATCACTGAGCCCGGTTTTCTTTTCTTTTTTTGTTACCTTTACATCTAATGACTCAAGTTTTAGTTTTTGTTCTTCAATAGAAAGATTATTCACTTCAGATACTATCTTCTGGATTTCCGGAATAACTTTCTTTATATCTTCTCTCTTCAGACCTTCTCGAAATAATTTTGGTAGGACTGACGTGGCCTGAGCTTTTCCATCATGGCTTATAGCATTCGTAAGAGCATAAAAGAAAATTTTATCTGAGAAATCTATAACTTTTTTTATTTTCTTTTTCTCTACTTTCTTCCTTCTTTTCTCCTTATTTTTCTTTTTCTTCCTCTTTTTTGGCATGATAAGATGAATAGAATATTATATTTAAATGTTATTTTAATCTTCTTTTAGTATTATCTGTTATTTAGCAAAATATAATCTTGCTTTACCTACTTTCTTTCTGATTACTCTTTCTTCTTTTCTTAAATCCCGTAAAATCCGGTTGGGAGGGATATCAAATCTTTTTCTTATATCTTTTGGTCTTATTCCTGATTTTTTTGATTTAATATATTTATAAACCTCTTCTTTCTTTTCTCCTTCTGGCAATCTCTTGCTTCCCAGATGATTTTTCAGGTAAACTGAAATTCTGCTTTTTAAGATTTCATCGAACATCCTTAAGGAATATTTTCTCCTTGATTTTTTCATATATTTTAATATAGGACTTTTCCCCCTTTCTATTTCTCCAATTACATCATCTATTTTTTTCGGATAAATATTTTTCACAATTTCTTCTCCAACTTTAGTCAAAGAGATATAAGATTTATTCATAGAAGGAAATTTTTTTGAAATTATTAAATCACTCTTCTTTAAATTTTCGATACTATAATAAAATTTACCTTTCCAACTTTTTTCTCTTATTTTCTTATACTTTTTATCTTTCCTCAGTATATCAAGCATTTCAACTGTTGTTACTTCTCCTTTTTTTTCTAATATCTTTAACATGTGTCTTCTAAATCTGGCTACCCCCAATGTTTTTCCTAACTTTTCTATCTTTTTTGCTAAATCTATGCCTTTTTTTGTAAAGTAGATTGAAGAGTCTTGACTTCTTGCTTTTATCAACTTATTTTTTCCCAGAATTTTTAAGTTATATTCAAGTTTATTTTCTAAATTTCTTTCACTTATGTTTTTAATTCTCCATCTTTTTCTCATTAGTTTGAGAATTCTTTGGAAAGTTACTACTTTTTCTTTTGATAATATATCCAACAAATCTTCTCTTAGAACATAAGTCTTGAAATTCTTCCCAAGGATTTGTAACTTTTTCAATTCTGTTTTATTTGGACTTAATATTTCAGCTCCCCCTGTTTCTTCTCCAACAGACACACTCTCATAATTTATTATTCCTATACTTTCTAGAGGCCTTAAATGTATATCGAGATTTCTTAGATCTAAATCTTTTCTCAGCTCACTTACACTGCAGGACCCTTTTTCTAATAAATAGTTTATAATTTTTTTTCGTTCTAATATAGATTTTCTTTCAATCGGACTATTAATTAATCCCATTAATTTTACTGAAGGAATATCTTGCTTATATTTTTGCGAAAGCATGTAAAATTCTGTTAACAAAAAAGTGGATATTATTTTCACTTTTTCTCCTAATTTTGTCAGAGAATATTTTGCAGTAGCCTGGAATCTTGTTTTGTTTTTATCTATTCTGGTTTTATCTATTACTTCTCGATAAAGATCTTTTTCAAAATAATCAAAAAAAGTAGGCCTCATTTTCTTCAGATTATGCCCAGTTCTTTCATAAATCTCTGATATTACTTCCCTTATTAATCTTGGTTCTTCATTTAGTAAAGATAAGATTGTTTGTTTTAATTCATTATTCAATGCAAAATAAACTATTTTTTCTAAAGATTTAAATTCCATTTATGAAGCTGAAGTAGAAATAGTTTAAAGCTATTATTATATTTTAATGCTTATTTTTTATAAGAAAGATAACAAGAAGCAAGGCTCCAACTATATTGCTTATATCTGCAAGATTAAATGCTGGAAAAGTCACAAATGAGAAAGTTAACCAATCGATAATATAACCAAAAAAGATTCTATCGATAAGATTGCTTAATGTTCCAGCGAAAAGAAGAATCAAGGCAATTCTAGTAAGATTATTTAATTTTTTGTTTGCAATGAAATAGAAAAATAAAATGAGTAGTAGGACTGCTATAGCAATAATAATCAATAAGAATGTGAAACCTGTAAAAAGACCAAATGAAGCTCCGAAATTAACTGAGGGTTTGATACAAAATAATAAGAAACATGACTGTTCAGTCATATATGCTTTAGTGAGTCTATCAAGGATAATAATGAGTGGTACTAGAATAAAAAAGAGCTTGTTGTTAATTCTCTTGTTCATTTTATCTTATTAACTGACTTATTAACTGATATCTAGTCTGTGTTCAACTCTTTCTATCTTTCTCTCAAGTAATTCCATTCTTCCAAGCAGTCTGTCAATTCTTTTTCCGAATCTGTCAAATCTATCAAAATCAATATTTGCATTGGTTTTAGCTTCCCTTGAATTAGATGCAGAAGCAAGATTTCCTATAAATCCAAGACCTGTTTCAGTTGTTTGTTGTGGTTGTGTTTCTGTGTTTCCAGCATTGAGTGTTCCAACATTTTGGTGTAATTTTCCAAGATCAATTACTTCATCATTTCTTTTCTTAAAAATCTTTAAAGGATTGAATCCCATTTTTAACCTCTTGTGGTAAAATATAAAAACTATATTGTTTTACTTTTTATATCTTTCGAAAAAAGAAGAAAAAAGGAAAAATGGCAGATATAGATAAGATTATTAAAAAGATAAATCCTAAGATTACTAAACCTTCTTGGGAACACAAACTTGTTTATAATAGTAGTTCAGAAACTCTCGAGCCAGTTTATTTTTGGATTCTTGATTTTATGGGTAATTTACTTGATGTTGAAAAAATCACAGATAATTTTGCAGCTAGTCCTGGCGGGGGATATTTTTCTGAAATAGTCGGAAAAGCCACAAGAATGCAAGAAGAAGGTATGAAAATTCTTGGTGCAATTAATACTGTGATTAAGAGTATAATGAATATAATTTATGATCTCAAGGAATTTGAAATTCGGCTTCATCAATATGATCTTTCACACAGCAAGAAAAAAGATGAAGTACAGTCTGGAATGTTGGGTTTAAAGCAGATTTGGATGGATAATGTTGATATTAAAAGAGGCAGAGGGAGTATCAATTCAATGTCTTATGAATTAAATTTTGTGACTCTTAGAGATGCATTCATGGCTGCTAAAACAATCCAAGATGTTGATAAAATGGATTTAAATGACAGAGTTAAACGGGTTCTAAAGCCCAGAATTGCTGAATTTCTTGAATGGAATAAAAGAAGTGAGATTGAATTAAGGAAAAGGTTTGAAATAGAAAAAGGTTATCTCAAAAGTCAGGTCAATTCTTTGAAGATGTATGCGCGATGGGTTAAACCTTATCTTCGAGCAGCAGAACAACTTAGAATGAAAGAAAAAACTAGCAAGGAACCAGCACTTGTTTCTGCTTTTAATACAATTGTCCTTGAACTTAGTCTCTTTGGGAAAAGTGAGATAGATGTTAAAAAACAGGCTCTTGCTAAAGTATTGCCTCCAGCATTTAAAAATGTTAAAACAAGAAAATATTATTCTTGTGTTTTTGTTGATTTTACATTTCGGGGGATACCTCAGAGAGTAAGCCAATCTGGACATTATGTGTTCGGAGGCAAGGCAGAGGTATCATTTAAAGCATATTCTCTTAATGAGCAAGAAATAGAAAAAATGCTCCAAGAAATTGAAAAACAGGATTTTCAAGATGTTCTGAGTGTTGCTGAAACAGAAGTAACTGAAAGTCTCGAGCAACTTCATGAAGACTTAGAACATTTTCTAGAAGAAAAAGAACATGAAAAAGAAAAGAAACCAAAAACAATGTGGGATTCTTTTACAGAAGCCCTTGGAATAAAAAAAGCAAAAAAGAAAGAAAAAACAACAAAGGAAAAAGAAATAAAAAAGATTAAGAAAGATTCATATCCAGAAGCATGGATTAGAGCTCATGGAGAGACAGTTGCTGCTGGAATTTGTTTTAAGATTTATGATGTCTATAAGAAATCCCATGATATGGCAAGTGCAGGTTTCCTTGAAGAATAAATAAAAATAATAAAAATAAACATCTTTTTAAATTCTAGAATTCTCTAATTTTCATGGTTGAAGAAGATAAAAAGCAAGATAAAGATAAGAATAAGAAGAAACAGAAAGAAAAGCAAGAGCAAGAAAATCAAGAAGAAGAATTAAAGATTATCAGGGAAATTAAGCCTGAAATTAAAGAAATTGAATCTGAACAAGAGAGACAAGAAGGACAAGAAGTAGATGAGTTTATGCCTGCTGAATCTTTTGAAGAAGCTGTGGCTCCAGTACTTCAAAAAAGTGAGTTGGAACAAACTGTCGAGGATGTTGAAGTACCAAAAGATGAAGAAGAAAAGGATAAGGAAAAAAAAGGAGCTGTGAGGTATGTTGAACATCATGATCCTGGTTATTTTATTGGTGATGAAGACGAAAAGGAAATGAGAGAAGAAGAAAGAGCTGAAAGAATAATGAAAGTAACAATGCATGATGTTAAAAAAATTCATCATCCCGAGCCTAGACATTTTAGAGAAAGACCAATTGAATTTATTGATGATCTGCATAGACTAGAAGGCAGTGCTGAAGAAATTATGAAATATGAAAAAGCTGGGCCTGAGAAACCTGGAAATAACTCACCTTTTGCAAAACAAGAAACTGAGATTGAAAGAAAAATTAAAAAATATAAGAGAAGATTATAAGAGAAAGAAAATTATAAAAGAAAACTTTAAATTTATACAAAGGTTTATAAATTCATGATAAAAGAGATAAAAGAAGTAGGAGAAGAGAAGTAATAAGAATAGATTAAAATGGCTGACGAAAGTTATGAAAATTTTTATCCTGGAACATTGAGTCCTCTAGATCCTTATCCGACTGTGGATTCAGGAGATCTTTTTGTTGGCTATAGAGTGCCTTTTTCAGCTATTGGAGCTACAACAAATCCACAGACTGCTAATATTATTACTGAAGTTTCTGATAGATTAAGTCAAGGAATAAGGGTAGTAGAAGCTCAACCTATTTCTCCAGAAGTTTTTGAATCAATCCCTAAACAGCACTTCAAGGAAGTTGAAAGAATTAGTAAACTAACTGGAGCAGATATTACCTTGCATGCTCCAATTGTTGAGCCTTCTGGTTTCACAAAACAGGGTTGGAGTGAGACTGAAAGGCAAGACAGTGAGAGAATGTTAAAAATGGCTATAGATAGAGCTCATGAAATGAATCCTCGAGGAGGAGTTCCTGTGACAATTCATGCTTCGAGTTTGCCTGGTACAGAATGGGATCCAAGTTTACCTGAAGAAAAGAGAATGGTTGTTGCTTATGACAAGGAATCTCAACAACTAGTACCTTTAAAGTATGAGAGAAAATATTATCCAGGACATGAAGAAAAAGGTTATGAATTCACTCCTGAGGACCAGCTTCATGTAGCTAATAATACCCACTGGCAGAATAATGTCATGCAATTATTTGATTATAAGAAAAAGGCAGATGAAATGATAGAAAAAAATTGGTTAACTGCTGCTCCTATTTGGGATGATCTAGAGCATAGGAGAGTAGATCCATCTAAAATAGATCCAGGTCAATTACATGCATATAATGAAGTTAAAAATGCTTTAATTTTTTATAGGGACCAGATAGATTTGAATATTAAGAGTATGTATAATGAAGCATATCAATTTGCTCCTAAAAAAATTGAAACAGCGCAAGGGACAATAACAAAAGAACAGATAAGAGGAGAACTTAAAAAAATAGGAGAAAGATGGGAACAGATACAACCAGAAAGAACAAAATATGGAGAGATTGAGAAAGTTTCTCCGTCAAAAACAATTGAAGAATATAATAAAATTTTACATACCTTGAGAAGTCCACTTTTTACTCCAGAGCATTATGTGCCTCTTGAAGAATTTGCTCAGGAACACTCGGCAAAGACATTTGCAAATACTGCATTACATGGTTTTTTACAATATGGTGAAAATGCTCCGACAGTTTCTATAGAGAATGTTTTTCCTAATACTGCTTTTGGAAGGGCAGAATCTCTCAAGAGATTAATTAAAGCAGCAAGAAAAGAATTTATAAATCAGGCAAAGAAAAAAGGAATTGGTGAGACTGGAGCAAAACAAGCAGCTGAAAAATTAATTGGCGCGACATGGGATGTTGGGCATATTAATCTTCTTAGGAAACATGGATATAAAAAAGCAAAGATAGCTGAAGAAACTAAAGAGATTGCGCCATTTGTCAAGCATGTTCATATAACTGATAATTTTGGATTTAATGATGTTCATTTGCCACCAGGCATGGGGGATGTTCCAATTAAGGACATACTCAGAGAACTTGAAAAAAAAGGTTATTCAGGAAAACAAATTATTGAAGCTGGGGGTTTTCTTCAACATTTTAAAACTAGTCCAATGCCTACTGCATTTGAAGCTCTTGGAAGCCCAATTTATGGAATGACCCAAGCTCCATATTGGAATCAGATTCAAGGAATTCAAGGGCAATACATGGCAGGTCCTTATGCAGTTATGCCACCAGAACATTTCAGTCTTTATGGTGGAGGTTTTTCATCATTACCTACAGAACTTGGAGGTCAAGTTCCAGGAAAACAATCAAGATTCAGCGGAACTCCAACAAGTTAAAAATAAAATACTTTCCTACCTTCCTTTAAGATAAGTTTAAAAATATAATTTGATTTATTATAAAATAGATAAAAAAGAAAAAGAGGTAAAATGAAGAGAAAAAGAAAAATATCTAAAGCAAATATTATTCCTTTTAAAAGTGAGTATGATATTGCATATGATTTTGCTCTGAAATCTTATGAAAAATTTGGCAAACTTGTCAAATCAATTGTTCTTTTTGGTTCTACAGCAAAAAAGAAAGCGGTTAAGGGAAGTGATATTGATATTGTAATTATTATCGATGATTGTGGAATCCAGTGGGACCAAGAGCTTGTGGCATGGTATAGACAAGAATTAGGAATTTTAATTAGGAATAATCCTTACAAAAGGCCTTTGCATATTAATTCTGTAAGATTAAGTACGTGGTGGGTTGAAATGTTGAGAGGTGAGCCAGTTGTTCTTAATATTATTCGTTATGGACAACCTTTAATTGATTTTGGCGGATTTTTTAATCCTCTCAAAGTCTTGCTTGCCAGGGGAAAAATAAAATCAACACCTGAATCAATTTATGTCATGCTCCAGAGAGCGCCTTTACATATTGCAAGAACAAAACTTGCTCTTTTGAATAGTATTGAGGGGCTTTATTGGGCAATGGTTGATTCTGCTCATGCTGCGCTCATCGCAGCAAAGAGAATGCCTCCAAGTCCTGAACACATTTCAATTCTTCTCAAAGAAACTTTTGTTGATGCAAAGATTTTGAATATGAAGTATATTAATTGGTACCGAGATCTCTATACTATTGCGCATGATATATTGCATGGCAAGATAAAAGAAGTCAATGCAAAAGAGATTGATATTTGGCAGGAACGAACAGACCTTTTCTTGAGAGAAATGGCTAAAATTATTGATAGAATAATTTCAAAAAAGTAAAAAATAAAATAAAAATAAAATAAAAAAATGAATTTAGGAAGATTATTAGAATTTTTTGTAATTGGGATAGTCTTTGGAATAGCTGAAGACTTAATTGCTGTTTATGCTTCTACAGGCAAATTTAGTTGGCATATTTTATGGATAGTTGCCTTAGTTGCTCTTCCATTCGCAGTAATAAGCGAATTAATAGTAGACCACTATAAACCTTTCCATAAAAAACCTAAGAAGAAGAAAAGGTAATTTTTTCTTTATCAACTATTTTTAATAAAATTTTAGTAATTTTATTTCCTTTTTTTCCGGAT
>JAUWNL010000026.1 GCA_030612665.1 archaeon | reverse complement strand
TTTATTTGAAGGAGCAAAAACATGGGGACTTTTTGCAACAAAAAAGCAAGAAGGAACAATAATCCGCGAACTTATTAATGCAGGAGAAACAACAATTATTGACTTATCTTGTTATAGTAGCATTGGAACTTTTAATGTCCGCGCTCTCGTCATTGGCTTACTTTCAAAAAAATTATTTAATGAGAGGATGGAAGCAAGAAAAAATGAGGAGATTCAGGCAGTTCGTCATGGTCTAGATTATCTTCAGTATAAAGAGAAAAGGGAATTGCCAATGATATGGATTCTCATTGATGAAGGTCATGAGTTTCTTCCTAAAACAGGAAAAACTGCTGCAACAGATGCTCTCATTCAACTTCTTCGGGAAGGAAGACAACCCGGAATAAGTGTTGTTCTAGCTACACAACAACCAGGACAAATTCATCACGACGTTATGACCCAAAGTGATATTGTTATAAGTCACAGGGTGACAGCAAGACCTGACATCGAAGCTCTTAACATGATTATGCAAACTTATCTTCTTGCTGACATCAAAACATATCTTGATAATCTTCCGAGAGTTAAAGGAAGTGCAATTATTCTTGATGATAATAGTGAAAGGATTTATCCAATGAGAGTTCGTGCAAGATTTACATGGCACGGTGGTGAAGCACCAACAGCAGTAAAAGTCAAGAAAAGAGTTTAATTTTATTTTTTATATTTTTATTTAATCCCTGTTATGTCTCCCAACGACAGAAAGGAAAAAGACGTGCGCGATTATTTAATCTGTAAAATATTTAGAATTTCTGGAATTTCCTTTATGGTATAATTTGGCTTTTGATAATCCTGATTAAATTTGAACTCTTCAGATTTTCTGTTGGTCAATAAAACAGTATCTAAACCCACAGAATTTCCTCCTTCAATATCATCTATAGGATTATCACCAACCATTATTGCATCTTGAGGCAGAACATTTAATTTATTTAATATTAGCAAGAACATAACATTATTTGGTTTTTCACTTCCAGCTTCTTCTGAAGTGACTAAAACATCAATAAAAGGAGTTATGCCTAATTTACTCATTTTTCGCAATTGAATTTTTGTTGTTAAATCTGAAATGATTGCGATCTTAATTCCCAATTGTTTCATTTTTTTTAAAGTTTGTATGACTCCTTTTCGTAGTTTCATATTTTTTAAGAAATTATTCCAATATGCATTATACAATTTTAAAACAACATCGGGTTCAATTGTATTATGAGATTTTTCTACCAATCTTTGAAAATATAAAACCCTATTGTGAGAAGAAGCTGTTCCTGCTAACTCTCGATGTATTTCTGCCTGAGAGATTTTGTATAATTTCAGAAATTCTTTTAATGAAATTTTGATTTCTTTTTTCAAGATTTTATATACTTCATTTAATGCTTTTTGATGAACAGGTTCATATTCATAAAGAGTATTATCTAAATCAAAAAGCACTACCTTTTTTGTTGCCATATTACAAATTAAATTTAATACATTTAATAAGTTTTCGAAAGCTCACATTTCTAGGGGGGCTATAATAATCCATAATTACCCTTGGATTTAATCTTTGTTATATGACGAAAGTGTAGCAGAGCAAAATCCGAAGGATTTTTAGTTCAGAGTTCGGGGGTTATCAATATTAACTCCACAGTAGTAAATAATCAAAAGGTTTATAAAGTATTAGATTATCCAATAAGTAAGAGGAAACAAAATGGATAGCAAATCATATTGGATTGGAGGAATGTTGGGCATGATTGGAGCGATAGCTGGATTTACTATTAACACAGCGATTACAAATAAAAATTACATTCCTAAAACAAAACAAGTTCAGCAAGGATATATTGCTCCAAGTAAGCTTGAAATCGAATGCAAAGATTTAGATGGAAATGGCGAACCAGAAACTATAATGAGAATTGGCGATAAGCCATATTTGTTAAGAGAAGTTGATGGGAAACCAGTATTATCAGATTATGAGATTAAGCCAGCTGAAGTTGTTCCAAAAGAATAAATTTTTTATTTTATCTTTTTTATATCTTATTTTTTATAATTTTATTTATATTTATTTTTCTTTTTTATTTTCTTTCTGAAATTTCTTTAGATAATCAGCAACTTTTTTAAAATCATTTTTATAGAAAACATCATAGAGATCTTCCCCAAGTAATCTACTGATTGGTTCTTGTTGTAAAGGAATCTCTATTTGTAATGCCCCCACATCTTTAGTATTACTTGAACCTATCTTGAGAATAAACCTGTAGGTTCCTTCAAAAAACCAGGTCTTGTCTCTTTCTTTTTCATTTACATTTTCTCTTATTTTCCTTATTGTATATCCTCTTTCTTTTCCAAATTCATCCATTAATGCAATTGATATCCCCCTAATAATTCCTTTTGTTCCAATTACCCTAAATTTGATGTCTGAAAAGTCTTTATTTATTTGTTTATCAGTTTTAAAATTATATCCTGGCTTATCAATTCCTTCAAATATCTTATCAATCCTATTTATCTTGTCTATTTTATCCTTAACCATACAAATAAGAAGAAGGATTTCTATTTATTTTTTTGCCTTTTAGATAATCGTTACCATCTAAGAGTGACTAAAACAGAAAGCTTTATAAGCTTCTGGAGAATTAAATAAGAGAAGAAATATTAAGCTTGAGAATGGTATTTAGTAACCTCTACAAAAATGGAATCTTAATCCCTGAATTAGCTAGACATTTCTGGTTTAGTCTCCCTATTAAGACTGAAGTTGAAGGGAAAATAGGTCCATTTCCAGATTTCCAGGTAGATAAAGATACAAAAAAACCCTATATAGAAATTATAATTCCTTCTGTTCTAAAAAATGGAAATGGCAATAATATCATTTATGACCAAGCCACAACAATCTCCCTTTTGTATAATGAAATCTCAAAAATATATCACGATGAATGTTCCACAAAGAATTGGAGTAAAGTAATGGATGAGAGAACCAAATTTAAAAACAAAATGGGAAAAAAGTATGGCGAAGTAACTCCATTATGGTTGAGAAAAAAAGCAGAGGACATCTTTAAACCTGCAATTGATAAAAGTTTAAGTCTAATAGGTACAAATCTTTTTAATCCATTCAAAGAGAAAATAGAAAATTATCTCAAAGAACTTGTTCATTATACTGTCAAAGAAGATATTAGTAGGGCAACAGTAGAAGACATCAATGAAAGCGCATCGAATATTAATCCTTTTTTAGCTACAATGAATTCTTTTTTCGCACAAGGTCTTGAAAAAGAAATACAAAGACATGGTTCTGACAGGACAAAATATTTTGATGAGGTTTTTAGATATAATGTTATCCTCCCAATTATTGATTCTTTATATCAAGAAATCGCAGAAAAAAAGATCATTCCAGAAAGTGTTTATGCAAAAACAAAAACCCTCTTTGAACCTGGGATGAGTATTGTATGGGGCGAAAGTAATTTGAAGATAGCAAAAAAGATTGCAATGTTAAAAACCATTTTAGAATATGATGATTTTATTAAAATCCAAAATTCGATTCTACCAAGAGTTGAAAATTTATCAAAATCAGATAAAGATTTTTGCAATTTCTTTGGTCTAGAAAAAGGAAGTCTGGATAAAATCTTAGTTGATCCTCATGATCCCAGACAGAGAGACAGAGTAAAAAATATTCTTCTTTATAATTATAAATTAATAAAAGACAGTCTAAAGACTATTGATCCTAAAACAAGAATATATATTGATGAAATAGGAAACAAAATCCAAATAGCAGAGACATGCAGGATAGTATATAATCATCTTAATTTTATTTCAGAAGAAGAAGCAGGAAAAAGAAAGACAAGAACATATAATCTCAAAAATCCAAGACATCTTTCTGAACTTGAAGCAGTAGTCACTGTCAATGATACTTTTGGGTCAACTTCTTTAATAAAGACTTATGAAATAGGAGTAAAAGCTAAAAATAAGAGAATTTTAATTGGCGACAATTCAATAATGGGTAAAAATGCAAAAAAATATAGAAGAACTAAATCTAAAGTTGTTGGTGATCAATTAATTAGCTGTTTTACTGGACACTTTCGTGCTTTATGTGGGTTATTATATCAAATGGACTTTTTTAGAGAGTATTCAAAAGAACCAGAAGATCCAGACATAAAAAAACTTCCAGAAGATTTACTGATTTCTAAAAAAGGTAAAGCACCTGTCTCTACAAAGAAAGAAAAAGTCGTAAAAGGAAATAAACTTAATTATTCTAGTGGGATTGATTTAGGAAAAACGTACATGCTTGACATAGATGAACCAGATAGTACAATACAATTAGCAACAGAAGTTGGGGACACAGGGATAGTAATTAATGGAAAAGATATAAGGAATAACAATATGATTTTCTTTACTTCAACGAATAACACTAAAGGAAATCTCATAGCCAGACTACAAGAAGAATTAACCCATTTACAAGGATTATACAACACGCTTCCTTTTGAGGAATTAGAAAAAATATTACCTCAAGGAATTTATGAAAAGCTCTCTAAATTACCAAAAGGAACAGATATCACTCTAAAGATTAATTCAAAAGGAATTGATAATAGAGAACAAATAATAAAATCAATAAAAGATCCTAGAACAACTCATTTTTATAATGGTCAAGCAATCATTTATAATTATCTTAAAAAAACTAAAGGAAAACAGGATATTGTGGAATTTCTAGATGATAAAGATAAAGCTGGTTTAATTGCTCAAGATTTAGACACGAAGGAATTACAATTCATAGATAATGTTTCAGAGGTCAGTTATTATTCTACTTTTCTTGGAAAAAATTATCCATTCGCACAGAGAAATGGAATGGGAAATTACAAATCTAAAAATGAAATGACTTACAGAAGTTATTATTCAAGAGATGAATTAACTGATGAAGCTATGAAAATAATCTTTGAATTAGATGGATTTGAAAATGAAATTGAAAATGGAAGTAAAACTAGTAAGAGTAAGGAGGAAAAGAGAAAATGAATAACTTTGATGGATTAGAAAAGATTGTAGAAGCTCATGTAGAAAGAACTTTCTATAAAGAAGATGATTATGAAATAGTCTTAGGATCAATTATCTCAATTGATAAATTAAGTCCTGCTTTAATTGAAAAAGCTAAGGAAGAACTTCTTGAAAAATCTTTAAAAAAAGATATTGAAGAAGAAGCCTACTTGTTAATATATCAATATCTTCAAGAAAAAATGGATCAAGACAACCAATTAGGAGTAAATTCATATACAAGAGCAATGGATACAGTGATAGCAACTAAAGGTAACGAAGTGTTAACTCAAATCACAAATTATAATGATTTCTTGCATGAATCTTCTTTAATTGAGCAAGAAGAATTCCCAGTAATAAATGAAAGACAAATGTTAGAAACTAAAAAATATGAAAAAGATGAAAAGAAAGAAAGATTCAAAATCTTAAAAGCAATAAAAAATTACTATCATGAAGGAAAATATGATATAAGAAGCAGGGAAAAGAAATCTCCATTAGACCTTGCTTTATTCATAAATGTAAATTCACAAGACAAAGATGATGCATCAGAGATTGCAAATCATTTAAAACAAGTTTTAGAAGGTAAATTCAAATATACTATAGAAATGAAAGATAAAACCTATGGCCATAGAGAACTTATACGAATAAAAGATTTGATAAATAATGAAGACATAGATATAGAAGATAAAATAATCTTGCCTAATAACTCTAAAGAAGGATTAAAATCCGGAGTCGCACAATTTTTATATAGAGAATTTATGAAAAAAATAATTGAAGGTAAGGAAGAATATGCTCTTAAATATACAGATTTAAAAACAATTCCAGGATCTAAGTTAAAGTTCTACTGTGATGATGAAGGACATACTATAATTAATAATAGTTACATTTACGTGCATCCTTATAATATAAAATTAATTGAATCTTTCCCAAGTCCACAAAAAGAAGAATCAAAAGGACAGCTTAAGAAAACCGTTAATTTAATAGACAGATACAATTATCTCATGAAAAATATTAACAAGAATAAGAAAGTACAGCTAATTATAGCAAAACAAGAAATTAATCCAGAAACAAGAGGAGAAACAAAGAAAGATTTGATAAGGGCATTATATCAAAAACATAATCTTTATGCTCTCGTTAAGTTATAATTCTAGTTATAATTCTAATTATAATTATAAAAATGATAGAAAAAGAACAAAGAGAAAAAAAGGAATGGATAAAAGCTTTTGAAAAAGCAAAAGAGATAACTGGATTCAATAACTTAAAGATTGAATTTGGAGGGATAGAAAAAATAACAAAGCTTGCTGAATATGATTTTTCTAGTGAAAGAGTTAATTTTAATGAGATTGTATTAAGAGAAAACATCTCAAAAAATGTAAAACTAGCAACTTCCTTACATGAACATGGTCATCATTTTATAAAATATTTCATTATGCCCTTAACATTACCTATTGCTCCTTTTTATTATTTTTTTCAAGAACCTATAGAAGAATTTATTGCAGAAAAATTTACCCAATTTAGTCTAATAAAAGATTTTGGAATTAAAAAAGGAATCCAGATCTTTAAGGAATACACAGAATTCTATAAAGAATAGATCAATTAAATAACTAAATAACTAAATAATTTTTATCTTAAACAATCTTAAAGTCTAGCCTTACATTATACTTATAAGGAGCAATCTCCCGGATTGGTTTGAAATCAAGTATCTTGATTTTCTTTTTTGATTTCTTTGCACTTTCTTCAACAAGATCAATTATTTCATGAATCTTTTTCTTTATCTCAAAATCATAATAATGAATAATTGTTCCACGTTTTGCCACCATAAAAGCTTCCTTAAGAAAAGTCTCACTTAGCTGAGGCCTTGGCATGAGAATTCTATCAAATTTTCTATTTAATTTAGGGACAATCTTCCTAACATCTCCCTGAAAAACAATAATATTCTTCATCTTATTCATCTTAATATTTTTATCAGCATATCTTACAGAGTCTTTTCCAAGTTCAATACAATAAATCCTTTTTGCTTTACTGTGTTTTGCAATAACAATAGGATAAGGGGCTATACCAGAAAACATAACAAGAATTTCTTCACCCCGTCTGATTCTCTGAGATATGTTCATTCTGTCTGTTCCAAGCCTTGGTGAGAAATAACATTTTCTAAGGTCAATTTTAAAGGAACAACCAGATTCCTTGTGGATTGTTTCATAAATTTTCTCACCTGCAACCCACATCAGTTTTGGTATCCTCAATCTTCCAGAAATCTTTCCCCTGTGATAGACTGCATGAATATGTCTATTCTTAAGAATCTTATTTGCAAGTTTTTTATCTCTTTTATGGATAACTGCTATGTTCCCAATTATGTCATACATGAAAAAGCAACATTTTTATAGTTTAAAAAGTTAATTAATTTATAATTTAAAAGAGAAAGAAAAAAGCAACAAAAAAGAATAAAATGGCCGCATTTTTTATGGATAAACTTGTTAATTTTATAATTGGAATATT
>JAUWNL010000025.1 GCA_030612665.1 archaeon | reverse complement strand
TGCTTGATAATTCAACTTGTAGGAATATTTTAGAGCTAAAAGTAGCCATTAAATATAACCTATAGGTTATGTGGGCAATTTTTTAAAATTTCCCATAAAATCCAAAAATTCTTATTATTACTTGCTTTTCAAATCTCACCTGCTTTGGCATCATTCTTGCATACAGTATTTTGGTTTGAAGTTGCAACAAAAACCAATCAAAAAAAGGAGGTTTAAACATGGAAGTTAAATTTTATCTAAATCGTAAGAGTGATTTCACATATCAATCTCACCCAGATTGTGTGCAATCTTGTGATTGTGATTCACCAGGATGCAAAGGATGGTGGGGCGGTGCAGCAACTACAGGAGGCTGGTTTGGTGGTGTGATTGGATAATATATTTTATATTATAGTAAAAAAGGAGGAAAAATGAGAGAGCTTCAAATTTTTGAGAGCAGATCCGCTTGGTACGAAAAAAACATGTCAAAGTCAAATTGTAGTTGTGATTGTGATTCACCAGGGTGTGGGTTTCCATTTAGTCTTGCTGCTATAGCCGGTGGAACCGCTGGTGCGCTAATTTCGTAAATTTTTGTCGGGAGGAGTTGTAACTCCTCCCGAATTCATAATTAAATACCCATGATATTAATATTAAATTAAAGAGGATTAAGATGAAAAAATATAGATTTAAAATTACCTCAGATAGTGGCAATAGTTACATATATTTTCCTGATATTAGTTTATTTTTACCAGAAAAAAATTTGAAAGGCAGAATTTCTTGGTTTATTAAAGATAATTTAGATAAACTAAAATACTACGAAACTAATATTTTTAATAAAAACTTTTTAGAGAATAGTGACTTTGAAAAACAATTTTATAATTTACATCTTTTTACAATTGAAATAACACAAAATTGCAACTTAAGATGTGGATACTGCCCTTATACAGGAGTTGAAGAGGAATATAACTATACGCGAATTCATAATTCATCAAAAATGCATTTTCATACATATGAGAAATTTTGCAAAATGATTATTCCTTTACTTAATTCTAACAAAAGGACAAGAAATTTTAGTAGTATATTTATAGGATTTTATGGAGGAGAGCCTCTTATTGAAAAGGAATTGCTTATAAAAATGATTGAGTATGCTGAAAATTATGTCCAGCCGAAAATAAAGGATAGAATAATTTTTGTAATTTCTTCGAATGGAACGCTTTTTGATGTAGAATTTGTAGATAAGATAATTGATAAAAATTTATTTACGATGCTTAGTATTGATGGTCCTGAATCTGAGCATGATAAGGAAAGGAAATTTGCAAATAATAAAGGAAGTTTCTCTCAAATTTTGAATAATTTGGAAGATATAAAAAAGAAATACCCGGATTTTATAAAAGAGAGAATTGCAATTCAAGGTGTTATATCTGAGAAATACAATTATAAGAAAATATCTTCTTTTTTTAATACATTTGATGTACCCCTTTCAAGGTTATCAAATCATGCAAGGTTAGAGAGGTTTGATACAGCAATAATTCGTAAATTACATAATAAGACAAGTTGGATATATTCAAGTTATATAAACAAAAAAAAATCTAATAAGAAAGTAAATCATTTCGAAAAAGTATTAATAAGCCCTAATTTTGAAAAATTCTTTAAAAGAAGCTTACCTTTTACTAGAAAAGTCTTTGATTCTGGCCTCTGCTCACCTATGAATTTCAGATGTTTTTTAAAGCCGAATGAGAAGATTGCAATATGTGAAAGAATTGGTGAGGGATTTGAAATTGGTGATGTTGACAATGGGATTAATGTAGATATCGTGAAGGAAATATATAAAATGTTTTGGAATACTATAAAAAATAAATGTGATCAATGTATAGCAAGAGGAAATTGTGGAATCTGTTTTGCAAGAATATCCGATAATGGTGTATTTGACAAAAAAAACTCATGTGAAGCTGAGAAAAAAATTTTTTATAAAAGTCTTAAGGATTATATTTCCATATTAGAACGGAACCCAAATGCTTTTTACGATGAAAGTAAAAAATTAAACAAGATTAATCCTTTTGAAATCTTTGAGATGTGAGGATGAAAAGGATAAGAGGATGAATAATACAAAATTAATAATTAATGAACCATTTTTTAAAGTTTTTACAAAAAAAAATAATATAGCCATTTATGATTTTATTGATCAAAAGATTATTAGTATTAAAACAATCTTTGCAAGATTTTTCAATACAAATATTATTAATTATAGTGATGTTATATATCAATTGAAAGGAGAAAATGAGAAAAAAGATTTTATAAAACTTATTACATATCTTAAGAATAAAGAAGTGATCTATCAAACTTCAAAACCTATAGCCTTTGAAAGTATGAATATATTAATGCAAAAAGAATTACAGGATTTTAAAGTTACAAAATCAATTGATAATATTACTTTAAAGATTACAAACGATTGTAATGCTGGTTGCACATTTTGTGGGAATGTCTGTACAGGTTGCAGTGTAGATGAACGTCAAAGAAAGGAAATTTTAAATCTTGATATGTTTAAAAAGAAGTTAAAAGAAATTTCTTATTTTTATCCAAATAGAATAATTTTAACTGGAGGTGATTCGCTCAGATTTAATCAACTAGATGAATTAATAAGATTGATAAAGAATTATTTAGGAGAGACAATAATAGTTCTAAGGAGTTCCTTGTTGGATATTTATAAATTAGACAATTTCTCTTTTATTGAATATAATAACTTAGTTATTGAGAGTTTTTTCGTAGATGATTTTTCCAAGGATTCTCATAAAGTAAAAATGTTTTTGAAAAATTATAATTTTTTTAAGAGCAAAAAAGTTAAAATTTATGTGAAATATTTTCATTTGAATGATAATAAAAATAGTAGTTTTGATTTAAATATTTTTAAGGATAAGAAAATTGAATATTACACTGTTTATCCAAACAAAGTGTCAGAATCAGATGATTGTGAAAATTATGTTAATGGTGTAAGTATAGAAAAATTCTATAAAAACAATAGATTCCATTTTTGTTTTTCAGATTCACTTTTTATTGAATTAAATGGAGATGTAAGACCATGTTTATATCATAAAGATATAATTGGGAATATATATAACGAGACAATAAATTCGATTTTATTATCAAAAAAGATAGACTCTTTTTGGAAAAAGACTAAAGATTATAAAAAAAAATGCAGGGATTGTTTATTTAGATATGCATGTTTTAAATGTGATGTTTTTGATAAGAATTTATATAAAAATCAGGAGGTAGTAAGTGAAAAAAACAATTATTAGAGTCCTTATTGTTGTTATTTTTGTTTTTATTGCTCTAATTAGTTGCAATACAGAAAAATCAAAGAATGAAAATAAAATAGAAGAAATCTATCTTCAAGTACAAAAATTTCAGAACTTTAGTAATTTAAAAAATGAAAAAATTATTAAAGAAGATTCTTTTATAAACCCAATTTCAGGTACAGTTGATTCACAAGGGAATATATATATAATAGATGCTAAAAGTTATGAACTATATAAATTTTCAAAAGATGGTAATTTGATAAAAAAAACTGGAAGGAGAGGAAATGGTCCAGGTGAGTTTAGCTTTCCAAGGGCTGTTTATATCTTTAATAGTAAAATATATACATTTGATTATAACCGACCTTTTGTTAATATATTTAGAAAAGACTTAACTTTAATGGAACAAATAAAATTTTCTGAAATGAGACACCCTTTTGATATTGTTTTTCTTGAGAGCGGAGAGATTGTCATCACCAGTGCTACAATGCAGATGTTATATAATCACAGTTTATTTCTTTTTTCAGAAAATGGAAACATGGAAGCAATGTTTGATGGCTACAAAAAGAAAAAAGAAAAAGTTTTAATGGCTGGAAAGCTTAATATAAAATTCCCATATTTTCTTTGTTATGATAAAAACTCATCAACTCTTTGGGCTGGAGGTATGTCCTCGTACATTATTAAAACTTATAGAAAAGATTATAGTATTAAAAAAATAGTGAGAGGAGATCTTGTGTTTAAGAAGGAGGAGCAGAGTGTTGGAAAGGGTAGATTTAAAGTAGAAACTCCAATTGACAAAGGTATGTTTTTTAGGGTTTTTAAAAGTAGAATCTATTACGGATATATTTATAATGATGAATTTCATTTGGATATTATTGAGAATAATAGGATAAAAAAGAGATTTAAATCAAAAGATATTCGCAGGATACTTACAATGTTTGATCAAGACAGATTTATTGTTAGTTTCAATGATAAAGAATATTGTGTTGGGATAGTAAGTATTGAGGGGTAGAGAATGCTTGAAGTTAAAAATATTCAAAAAAGCTATGGAAAGCTTGAAGTTTTGAGAGGAGTTAATTTAAGGGTAAAAAAAGGTGAAATTTTAGGGATAATAGGTCCAAATGGTGCTGGGAAGACAACTTTAATGAGAATAATGGCAGGTATAAAAAGAAGAGATAGAGGGGAAGTGAGTTTATTGCAAACAGATCCATTTAAAAACAATAAAATCAAAAAAAAAATAGGATTTATGCCTGAAAGAGTCTATTTTGAAGATGAAATGAATGGAGAAACTTTTTTGAGAATAATGGGGAGATTCTGGAAGCTTGATAAAAACAGAATTTATGAAGTTCTTGAAAAATTTGGTATTAAAAATGCTTCAAAAAGAGAGATTAAAAAATATTCAAAGGGAATGGTACAGAGAATTCTACTTGCACAAACACTTTTAAACGATCCTGAGATTTTGTTCCTTGATGAACCTAATTCAGGGATTGATCCAGTTGGAACTAAAGAAATAAGAGATATTATATTAAACATGAGAGAGAAAGGAAAAACTTTTATTATAAACTCTCACCAGCTTACAGAACTGGAAAGAGTTTGTACAAGAGTTGTATTTCTTAAAGCTGGGAAAATAGTTTCTGAGATTGAAATGCAGAATAATAAAGATGAATATTCTCTTGAAGTGATTGGGAACAAAAAAATAGTGGAAAAAATTACTGAGGAATTGAATTTAGTATGTAAAAAAAAAGATGGTTATTATTTAATAAAAGTCAATGGAACTGAAAAAAAAGATATGATTTTAAAAAAGCTATTGAATGAAAGAATAAAAATTGAAGCTCTAAAAAAAAATGGGACTAACCTTGAGGCTTTATTTTTTAAATATGTTGTGGAAAATTAAAAATGAAAGCAATAGTATATTATACAATCAATACAATTTTGAGAAGTAAATGGAAAATGGTTGCTATTCTTTCAATTATGGTAGTAGAAGGTATTTCAATTATATCTGGAGCTTCCTTAATAAAAATCACTACTCCTTCTACTGTACTACTTTATGGAGCATTATTTTTTCTTATTTTTTTAAACGCTGGAATTATCTATTCAGATTTTTCAATGGGTAAGCTTGAGTTAATTTTTTCAAAGCCCGTTTCAAAATTAGGTTATTTTATTGGCAAGTTTATAGCTGTTTTTATAGTTGCAGTTATTTGGGATGCTATTAACCTTTTATATCTTGATTTAGTTACATTTATATTTCAAAAAAAAGGAATTCCTCTCTCATATCTTGGCGAGAATTTTATTTTTCATCTATTCAATATTGTAGCAGTTACTATAGCTATTATGTTCTTCTCGAGCTTTGTTGCAACTGGAATTGACTCAATTCTTTTCCTTATTATCACAGCTGCTGCAGGTATTCTGGAATCAAATCAAATCATACCAATTTGGGTTACTAAATATTTTATTGGCTTCCAGTTTTCAACTAATTCCTTTCGTCTTTTTCATGGATTTGAAAGCAATTGGCTTCAATTTTTTGTAGGGTTCTTTATGACAATTCTTGTTTTCGGAGTTCCTGGTTTTTTTATTTTGAAGAAAAAGATTGAAACCTGAAATAAAAAATTTTTAGACTCGGATGAAAAAAGTTTGCAGATTTTTAATCCCGTATTGGAAAAAAGGGATAATTCCAGTCTTATTTTTATTGGTTTCAACATTCATTTCGTTTGTTTTCCCATTGTTTCCAAAATGGGCTATAGATGATGTTGTTATCAAAAAAAATTATGATAAGCTTTTATTTTTAGCAATAGCTTTTCTTGTATTAATCCTTTTCCAGAGGTTGTTCTCATATTTGAATGAAATTACTTTTTTTAAGTTTCAAAAAAGAAGCATATTAAGTATTCAAAAAAACTTACTTAAAAAGGTATTTTATTATCCAATGGAGTTTTTTGATAAAAATCATTCTGGTTATTTGATGGGAAGGATAAGAGGGGATGTTGCTGGTTTAAGCTATATTTTTTCATCAGGTCTGGTTATGTTTTTTATGGACTTTGTGAAATTTATTGGTACATTTATTATTTTATTAACAATGAATGTTAAGTTAACACTCATCTCAATATGTATTCTTCCCTTTCTTATAATTAAAATAGTCAATTCAAAATCAAGTATGAGAAAAATAAATGAAAAGATTCTTGAAGAAAATGCAAGATTGGAAAAGGAACTCTCTGATTCATTTCAAGGTATTGAAGTTTTAAAGAGTTTTTCAAAAGAAGAAGAGGGTATTAAACGGACAGGAGATGCACTCTCAGATTATCAAAGAATTGAAGTGAAAAGAAATGTGATTTTATCTAAATATAGAAACATAATAGATTTCATTGTTCATTTAGGAGAAGTGTTATTACTTTATTTTGGAATAAGAGAGGTGATTTTAGGAAATTTAAGCATTGGTGGTTATATTGCATTTTCAGGATATTTGATATATTTATATTCTCCTATACGCAATTTAAGTAGTGTAATGATATTCTTTGATTATGCAAAGAGGAGTTATGACAGGATAAAGGAGTTGCTGGATATTCTACCTGAGGATATAGGAAATTTAGAGATTTCTGAAATAGAAAAAATAGAGGTAAAAGGTTTAAGTTTTTCATATAATGGGAAAGATGGTGTGATAAAGGATTTGAATTTTGAAATAAATAATGGAAATAAAGTTTTAATAGAAGGAGAATCAGGAAGTGGAAAATCAACTCTAATAAAATTAATACTTGGTTTATACAGGCCTCAGAAAGGGGAAGTAAATATCAATGGAATCAATTTAAAAGAGATAAATATAAATAAATTAAGAGAAAAGTTTGGCTATATATCCCAGAATGTTTTTCTTTTTAATAAAACATTGAGGGAGAACCTTATATTCAACAGCAATAATATTACTGATGATAAACTTTTAAGATTAATAGAGGAATGCAGACTTGATATAAAGATGAAAAGTCTTAAGAAAGGTTTAGATGAAATTGTATCAGAGAAAGGTGCGAATTTTTCTGGGGGAGAGAAACAGCGCATTGCACTTGTAAGAGCAATGATAAAAGATCCAGATGTAATAATAATTGATGAAGGAACTTCAAATATTGACATAAAAACTGAACAAGAGATACTTAAAATTGTTGAGAAAAAATTTAGAGATAAAATTATAATAAGAATTACTCACAGAGAAGTGAAAGCTAAGAACTTAAAAAGAATACATATTTAAAAAAGGATGTATGGATTGTGCTAAACTTTATAATATTTTTGTTTTTTGTATTGTGTTTTATGTTAAAATATGTTCTAAATCATGATTCAGAACGAAAAAATCTTAAAAAAGCTATATTAATATGAAATACAGGGAATTGCATATAAAGGCTTTAAGTCTTATAATTAAAGTGTTTATGGATACTTTGTTATATATAAAATTTTGTTAAAAGATATGAAAATATTTGAAACAATCAGGAATGAACTCAGACAATTTTTTTCATTGTCAAAACACTTTTTAACGCGTCTTGTTTACAATGATCTGTTGAAATTCGAGGATCAACAGAGGGAGCAGCAGATTGTATTGCTGGTAATTTTTTCAGTAAGTATAGGATATATTTCTCATGTAGTACTAACACCCTATCTCTGGAGTAAAATGTTCAATCTTTCTGCTTCTGACCTTTGGTTGCAAGAGACATTGATTTTAACTATTACTATGGCTTTAACTGGT
>JAUWNL010000029.1 GCA_030612665.1 archaeon | reverse complement strand
GAGGAATATGATATAACTTGGAGTGATTGTTTTTCAAGTTCAAGTGTGAAAGATGAAGGAATTGAATTTTCAATTAATTGTGATATTACAATCACAAAAGGAATGACAACCTCAAGACTCGAGGAATTTAAAACAAGTATAGCTTGTAATGTAAAAAAACTTATTAATGCAAGCAACTTTATTATCGAAGAATATGAGAAAAAACCAGGTTACATCTGTTTTGAGTGCTTTGATAATATTGCAAAGGCAAATGATATTACAATAGATATCATACCAATAACTGCCGAGGTTTTTGAACCAAAGCATATGTGGTTTATTATAACTGATAAAAATAAAGAAAAACAAATAGACAATAAAAATTTAACATTGAGGTTTGTAACTGATTAAATAAAAAAAGAAAAAATGAAAAAAATTATTTTTGCTTTGTGTTTGATTTTGTTAATTATGCCTTTTGTAAATGCAGAAGAAGTTGTTAGTACTGTTTCTTTTGAACAAGAAAAGTTTGTTATTCATTTTGTATTACCTTCAAGTATATCAAAATCTAATTGGGATAGTGCTTGTATGGAGATATGTCAACCACAAACTGGGAGTCCATTGTGTGAATATAACACAAATTCAGGTAATCTTTACATTAATAGAAAATTTTTAAAATCTCAAATTGATAATTTGCGTAATTTTGTTCCACAAGAAGGCTATCTTGATAAACAATTAGCTAAACGTGCTGCTGTAACAGTTGCTAATGTAGTTGATTACGTCACTAATTCTTTTTATACTGGCACTAGTGAAAGAAATTCATTAACTATTGTAGAAGAATTGAATATAAAAGAAAATGGACATCTTGAATCTGGTTCTATAAAAGCTTCTCAGATAGTTCCAGGTTCTGAGGATGTTAGTGCTTTAGTCAGTGAGGAGTTTGGACTCGCAACTGTTTTTTTAAGAAATGGAAGAATCTCTTTTGATGGAAATGATAGGGAAATAATTTTAAATGCTTATGCTGGTTCTTTTAGTGTTTTAGATTATATAGAAGGAAAAGAGGCATATTTAGAGATTGCTAATGAAAATGCTGCATCAGATACAATTATTCATTACACTGTAGATCAAACACCTACAGGAATTTTTTCTTTTTTTGGTTCTTTTGTTAACTGGGCCAAGGATTTATTATATCATAAGCCTATTTTAGCTTTTGAAGGTCAGGGCCCTATTTTATCTTATTATCCTTCAGAAAGCAAATATCAGGTCAGAGTTATTCCTGATTCTACTTTAGCAATTTATTCTTATGAAAGGTATGGGGAAACAGAAAGTAGGAGACTTATAGGGGACAAATATGCTGCTTATATAACTGGATCAGTATATGATAATTTACAAAAAAATTTTGATAATAAAGGATATATTGATTTATTAAATGCAGAATATGGTTTTATAATTGGAAAAGCAGGAGAACTTGAACCACTTAAATTAATAGAAAGATATGAGGATAATCCTTATTTAAAGATTAATTCTCTTTGTTCTCTTCCTATAGAATCAACAACTACTGGAGAAAATCTGTTAATTAGCCAATGTTCAGCAGAATATGAAGATGTGAATATTAAGGTTGATGAAACGAGTTTGATTACAGGTACAGGATAATTATTCAGGACCTTTCCAAGGAAAACCTAATTTTTTATCGACAATGTCCTGTAGTTCACTTGATTTATTATAATAATCATACCTGTTTTCTTCAGTTTTTTCAAATTTCATAATATCCCCAATTTTTTTGTAAATAATAGATAATTCTATTAAATCATCAAGATTTTTTTTAGTTTTATTTCTTAAATCTTCTCTTATGAATGCTGCTTTTTTTAGATAATCAATTGTTGCTTCATAATCTTGATTTATTTCAAAATTTAAGGCATATTGACAATAACAATCAGCTTTCCCTCTTTCTGCTTCATCATGGTTTATTCTTCCAAATTCTTCAAGAGCAAGATTCAGATATATAAAAGAATAATCAAAATCTTTTTTCATTGTATATGATTTTGCAGTTGAGAGATAATTTTCTGCTTTTCTACCGTGCCCTTTATCAAATTTTTCAATTAATTCGAGATCTTTTGCAAAATGTTTTATTGCTGAATCTGGTTTTTCTCCAAAAATTAAAAAATGAGCTCCAATAACGAATTCATCACTATAACTATTATTAATAATATTTCCTCCTTTTTTTAGAACTTCAAACCTATTTATAAGCCTTCTAGCTTTTTTTAACTCTTGTAATTTCCCATTGTTTATACAACTTATCCCATTCATTCCGAATACAAATATCAAGGGAAATATTATTTTATTTTTGATTTTCATTTTGTTTCATCCTCATCAAGATTTTTTTCCATTTCTACTTTTTGTTTATCAAACTGTCTTATTAACCTTTCTTCTTCATTAAATCTTGTTATTAGAGATTTAAATCGTTTAATTGCTTCATCTAATCTAAACTCTAAAGTGTAAAAATCATATCCTGTTCTCTCTTCTCCACTTTCCAATTTAAGGATTTTTTTATTATCTTCTAACAAGTCTCCCATTGTTTTATAGTATGTTTTAAGTTTTTCACTCTCTCCTATATATTCGTATAATAAAGGAATTATTTCTCTTAGTTCTTTTTCTGGAAAAACAAATTCTATTTTTTCCATTGTATTAATTGCTTTTCCGAGGATTTTTATAGCATCATCTGTTTTTCCTTGTTTTTTATAAATTTGATGCTTATTAAAATAAGTTTCTGAAAGCATTATCTTATCATTATATTTTTTAGCATGCTCTTTTGCTATATTAATATTTTTCAGAGCTTTTTCTAAATCTCCTTGCTCTAAATTACACTTACTTAAGTTCAGATTATTATCTGCATATAGTCTTTCTTCATATTCATCGATTTTATTGTCTCTTAACATTATTTCATTTTCTAATTCATAATATGTAGCAGCAGAATCATAAATCTCATGTTTAAAGAAAAAATCTCCTTTTGAATAGAATATCTTTTTTGGTTGAGTTATTGAAACATATACGCTATCAGTGTTTGTTTTAATATTGACTCGATTATCAATTTTTTGAGAAAATCCCAATGCAGTTAAAAATACTGTTGGTAAGATATAATTCATTAATCCCATTGCTAACAAATAAGAAATAAGGATTTTATAAAGCTTTCTATCTGATGTTACTATAAAGTAAGTACAATAAAGAAATATAAATATGAGGAAATATAAATATGAGGATAAGAAGATAATCAGACTCCTTCTTTTACTTTTACAGGTCTTTTAAAGTTATTATTTTCTATTCTATAGAAATCGTCTTTATTGATCTTTGCCTTGATTTTTCTATTTTTTGTATAGAGTTTTGCAAGGAGATACATTAGAAGACTAATGCTCTTATTTGTTTTGTTGTTGCAAGGGACTACAATATCTATATAGTTTGTATTATTATTTGTATCACATAATGCCACAATCGGAATATGAATTTTTACAGCATCATTTAAAGCATTTTTATCTGGCCAAGGGTCAACTATAAACAAGAGTTTTGGTTCGAAAAAGTCTTCTAGGTCTGGATTTGTGATTATGCCTGCAGGATATTTTTTTGTAAAGGCTCTTATGCCCGTAATTTCAGAAAAAGTCTCCACTGGTTTCCATCCAGATTCACGTTTACATACAATAATTATATCTTTTGGATCATATTGAGAAATAAAATCAGCTGCAACTTTTATTTTTTCATTAATCATTGTTGTGTTGATGACAGCAAGACCATCTGCCTTTCTCCTGTAAACATATTTTCTCATTGTTGGCGTGATGACACGCGTGCCTATATGTACAGAACATCCAATATAATCTTCAAGAGGAATAAGTAATTTTATTTCTTTTTTCTTTTCTTTCTTCTCGTCTTTCTTCTCTTCATTTGTTTCTTCTTTTACTTTTTCTTCTGATTTTGTTTCAGTTTTCTTTTTTCGTGGCATGCCTAAGTCAAGAAAAATTGGTTTAAAAAGCTTACTAGAAACGCCCGGACCAGGATTCGAACCTGGATATCCTTGCGGAAACAGGCTCTCAAGGCCTGCGCCTTACCATTGGGCCATCCGGGCTTGAAAGAATGAATTGATTTTTGTTTTTAAATCTTGTCTTGTTTTTGTTATTTGATTTATTTTATGGAGATGCTTGCATTTCTTATTCTTTTACATTCAATTTTTCATATTTTATAATGCAAGGATTTATAAACTTTTGTGCATCATAATTTTTATGATAAAGGATATCTTAATATTACAAAAAAGAGAATTAAATAAAAAATTGAAAGAAAGATACATAGAAAGGGAAATACAAGATAAGAAGATTAGTAATAGCATGATAAAAGTAATAATTGGCCCAAGAAGAGCCGGAAAATCTTTTTTTGTTCTCCATATATTAAATAAACTGGGAACTTTTGGATATGTAAATTTTGATGATGAAAAGCTTATAGAAATAGAAGATTACAGTGAGATAGTTAATGCAGTCAATTCTCTTTATAGAAATCCCAAATATCTGCTCTTGGATGAAATCCAGAATATAAAGAAATGGGAATTATTTGTAAATAGGCTCCAAAGACAAGGTTATAATTTAATAGTTACAGGAAGCAATTCAAAATTATTGAGCAAGGAATTAGCAACTCATTTGACAGGTAGACATTTGCTTATAAATCTTTTTCCATTTTCATTTAAGGAATTTTTAAAACTGGAAAATAAAGAGCTAACAAAAAATGAAATTAAAGAAAAATTGTCGGCTTATGTTGTTTATGGGGGGTATCCCGAACCAATTATTAAGAATATAGATTACAGAGATTATCTTTCAACCCTGTTTAGTTCTATAGTTTATAAAGATATAGTAAAGAGATTCAAAATAAGGGCGCCACAGGCAATTGAAGATCTCGCAATCTATTTAATTTCAAATATTACTAAAGAATTTTCTTATAATACCTTAAGTAAAGTAACGAAATGTAAGAGTGTTCACACTGTTGAAAAATATCTGAATTACTTAGAAGAATCTTTTATTTTTTTCAGGTTAAACAGATTTTCATTCAAAGTTAAAGAGCAACTTGCTTCTAATAAAAAAATATATTGTATTGATAATGGATTTATTCACGCCAAGGCATTTAAAATTAGTTCTGATATTGGAAGATTATATGAAAATATTGTTGCAATTGAACTAAAGAAATTAGAAATGAATGGGCTTATAAATCTTTATTATTGGAAAAGTCTACAACACGAAGAAGTTGATTTTATTATTAAGCAAGGAACAAAAATAAAACAGCTCATTCAGGTTTGTTATAATATGGAAGATATTAAAACAAAAGAAAGAGAAATTAGAGCATTGCTTAAAGCGAGCAAAGAACTAAAGTGTCAAAATCTGCTTGTTATAACAGAAAATAAAGAAGGAAAAAAACAATTTAATTGGTTCGGAATTAAAAGAGAAATACGCTTTATGCCATTATGGAAATGGCTTATCCAAAACTAAAAAACATTATGGCTTTTATTGCCCTTTTTTCTTAAATGACCCAGGCTTGACATTAAGCTCATTCATTTTCCCAAAAACCCAAAAAAACATTTATAAAGGCTTTTCTTATAATTTTTTTTCATAATCTTATTTAATCTTTATTCTCTCTTGTTTTATCTCTTGTTCAATTCTGTGATTATCATTAACATGAATCGTTCTGATACTGCTATGGTATTATTACAGTTATTATAATTTAGAACAAAACAATCTTCACTTTCTATTCCTTGATATTCATGGGAAATAAATGAA
>JAUWNL010000010.1 GCA_030612665.1 archaeon | reverse complement strand
AAAATTCTTAATGTTCTTGAAGTTCCAAGTAATAGATTTCTTGCACGAAGGAACGTGCTTGTTAAAGGAGCAATAATTGAAACTGAACTTGGCAAAGCTCGCATCACAAACAGACCAAGTCAAGAATCAACAGTCCAAGGAATACTTCTCGAGTAAAAGAAAGAAAAAGAAAGAAAAGAATTAAAAGATTCTAAAGAACCGAATCAATCCAACCAAAAGATTTATATATTAAAAAATAGGAAGCTTTATAAAGGTATTTGGGGATAAATTTATAAATTTAATGTTAAATCTTTAAAATGACTAGACCTCTTGGAAATATCAAAAAATGTCCAGAATGTGCTTCTATTAATTTAATTTATGACGAACACAAAGGAGAAATCATTTGTGCTAACTGTGGATTAGTTATAGAGGAAAAGATGATTGATTTAGGACAAGAATGGCGCCAATTTGAAGAAGGCCAGAAGAAAGGCCGGGGAGGTGCTCCTTTAACAATGCAGAAGTTCGATAAAGGACTTACAACCAATGTTGGTGAAATGTCTGATATTTATCAACTTGGCTCAGAGAAAAAAACAAGAAAATTTCTTCGATTAAAGAAGTGGCAAGAAAGAGTAAGCACAAGTATCGAGAGAAACTTAAGACTTGCTATGGCTGAATTAAGAAGAGTTGCTTCATATTTGAATTTACCAAATTTTGTTAAAGAAGAAGCTTCTAGAGTGTATAATGTTGTTCTTCAAAGAGGACTTGTCAGAGGCCGTTCAATGGAATCTGTTGTATCCTCATGTATCTATGCTGCATGTAGAACTTATAATATCCCAAGAACCCTTGATGAAATTTCAGCAGCTAGTGAAGTTGAAAGAAAAGAAATCGGTAGAACCTATAGATTTATTATGAGAAAACTCAAGATTAAGATAAATCCAAGTAATCCAAAAGATTATATCTCGAGATTTGCCTCAATTCTTCACTTATCACCAAAAACACAAAATGAAGCTCTCAAAATATTAAAGAAAGCTGAAACTAGTGAATTAACAAGTGGGAGAGGACCAGCAGGAATCGCAGCAGCTGGATTATATGTTGCTGCATTACTCAATGATGAGAAAAAAACTCAAAGAGAAGTAGCTGACGTTGCAGGAATAACAGAAGTTACAATAAGAAACAGATACAAAGAACTTCTTGAAAAATTAAATATTGAAGATAAACTCAGAGTCAAAGAAGTTGAAGAACCAGGTAAAGGCAAGGGTAAGGGTAAAGGTAAAAAAGTCAAGAAAGTAAAGAAAATCAAAAAGAAAAAGAAATAATAAAAATAATAATTCTCATAAAAATTATACTTTAATTCTCATAAAATCCTCAGCAAGCTTTGTTTTTTTAAATTGTTTCTTAGCTTCATTAACTATCTGTTGTTCTTTCTTTTTGTTTGCATATCTCTGAGAAATATGTAAAATATAAAGTTCTTTGACTTTTGCTTTCTTAGCAATAATCCCCGTCTGCTTTGCAGTCAAATGTCCTCGTTCCCTTGCTTTATCAGAATGTTCTGAATCAAGGAATGTTGCCTCGCTGATTAAAACATCTGCATTTCTTGCAGCCTTAATACAATTCTCATTATATAAAGTATCTAAGATAAAAACAATCTTTTTACCATGCTTGAAAAAAGTTGCTTGTTTGGAAGTGATTTTCTTTCCTTTATACCTGATACTCTTACCTTTTTGAAGCTGCCCTAATAATTTTCCAGGAATTTTTTTAATAAACCCTTGTTTAATTTTCCGTTTATCTTTCTCAACAAATCTGTAAGCAAGACAAGGAGTAAAATGTTTCATTTTATAAGCTTCCATATAAAAGTCTCTGCAATCAAGAAACTTTCCGTTCTTATCAATTTCATGAATCTCTGTCTTAAGCTTTTGTTTAAAAATAAATAATCTTAACATTAATCCCATGAACCTCTTAGTTCCACGAGGACCATAAATTTTCAAGACATGGGAATAATTATTTAATGCGAGAGTTTGAATTAATCCTGGCAATCCTAAGATATGATCTCCATGCCAATGAGTAATAAAAATCCTAGTAATAGATGTCGGACTAACCCCTGCGATTTTCATCTGTCTTTGAGTGCCTTCTCCACAATCTATAAGCAGATTTTCCCCCATATATTTCAAAAATATAGCTATCTGCCCCTTCTTCGCAGTGGGGGTAGCTTCACTTGTTCCAAGGAATACAATCTTTGGTTCCATATCTAAATGAAAAGAAATAACTTTATATATCTTTTTTTCATTTTAATGTCATGCCAAAAGCACGAATATTTAAAGCTATACTCCGAGGCAGAATAATTTCCTCAGATGCAAAAGAAGCTATTGATTTATATAGCAAAAGTAGGCTAGGAGAAGTTGTAAACAAGAAAGTAAATTATTCTTTTGTAGAAGCCCTTTATCTTGTTGATAAAGTAAAAATAGCTGTTTATGAAACAAAAAAAGGTAAAAAGAAAAAATTATCATTTGACAAGCTAATGGACAAGGCAAGAAAACAAGACAAGAATATTTGGCCTAAATTTTGTGTTTACAAGGACTTAAGAACAAGAGGATATATTCTTAAAACAGCTCTCAAATTCGGAGCAGACTTCCGAGTTTATGAAAAAGGCATCAAACCAGGCCAGAAACATGCTAAATGGATTCTTTTTCCAGTACATGAAACTTCAAGACTCACATGGCACGAATTTGCAGGTAAAAATAGAGTCGCACATTCAACAAAGAAAGAATTACTTATTGCAGTAGTAGATGAAGAGGGAGATATTAGTTATTGGGAAGTAAAATGGATTAGACCCTAATTGAAATTAAAATGCTATCATCACAAAATCTTCATGAAAAAAAGGCAAAGATATTAGAACAAATTAGAATAAGAGGGCCCTCCTTACCAAGTGCAATCTCTAGTTCAATAAATCTTTCTTTGTTATTCACATCTGCCTTATTAAGTGAAATGTATCATGAAAGTAAGCTGAAAATATCTCACCTCAAGGTTGGTGGTTCTCCTCTTTATCTTATTGAAGGACAAGAGGCAAGATTAGATAATTTCACAAAACATCTTGCAAAAAAAGAACAAGAAGCTCTAGACCATTTAAAAAAAGAACAAATTCTCAATGATGAAAAATTAGAGCCAAGTCACAGAGTAGCCTTAAGAAACATTAAAGATTTTGCAATTATGATGAAAATAACCCAAAATGATCAAGAAAAAATATTCTGGAGAATTCATACTCTTTCAAAATCAGAAGCTGAAAAAAAACTCAGGGAAATTTTAAAAATAAAGCCAAGAAAAAAAGAAATAAAGAGGGAAGAGAAAAGAGAAATAAGGAAAGAAATAAAAAAAGAGATAAAAAGAGAAGAAGAGAAACCTGAAATTAAGGCTGAAAAAGCTGGGAGACCTAAAAAGTCAAGAAAAAGAATAAAAAAAGAAGATGTTGAACTAAAAGTTCAATCTTATCTTAATGATAATAATCTTTCTATCATAAAAGAAATTAGAGAAGATGACATTTTTGGAATAGTCACTTCATCAACACAACTTGGAAAACTTAAATTTCTTGTAATATATAAAAACAAGAAAAAAATCAATGATGCTGACATAACTCTCGCCTTACATGCTGGACAGAAAAACAAGACACCAGTCTTGCTCTTAACACCTGGAAAACTAACGAAAAAGGCAGAAAAATATGTTGAAGAAAATGAAGGATACTTAATCATAAGAAACATAAACCTTTAAAAACTTAAAATATTCAGTAAAATAATATCACTAAACTAAAGAACATGGGAAGAATAAAAACCTTGCTTATCAAGAGAACAACTAGGAAATTAATAATCAAATTTCCAAATAAATTCAAAGACAACTTTGAAGGAAATAAAAAGGTTTTAGCAAAAATAAAGGATCTAGAAATGGATAAGAAAATCAGAAATAGTGTGGCAGGCTACATAACAAGATTAATAAAAAGAGAGAAAAAGAAAAAACAATAAATAACAAATATAACAACCATAACCAAAATAACAAACAACAAAAATCATGTTAAGCATCAGAGCTTAAATAAAATTTCAATAACTAAACAAAACAACTAAATAACAAAAACAAAGGACAAAGAAATAAAATGGCAGAAAAAAGAACACGAGACCCACGAGATGAAAACACTGTTTTCATTGGTGGCAAGCCTTTTATGAACTATGTAACTGGTGTAGTAATGCAATTTACGACTAAGGGCGCCAAAGAGGTAATCATAAGAGCCAGAGGGAAATTCATTGCAAGAGCCGTTGATGTAGCTGAAGTTGCTACAAAAAGGTTCCTAAAGGAACAAAACATAGAAGTAAAAGACATCAAAATAAACAGTGAAGAGTTTGAAAACAAAGAAGGAAGAAAAGTCAACGTATCAACAATTGATATAACTTTGACAAAGAAATAAATAAAAGAATAGAAAGAATAAAGAAACTCAAATTTATTGGGAAAAACATTTTTCCCTTTTTTCTTTTTTATTTTTTATATTTTGTTTTTGATAAATAATAAATAGCTAAAATACGTTGAGAATTTAAAGAAATTTTTCCAGGGGTAATTTTATGATATCCACAACTATCTTCAGGTTCATTTTTAGTTTTTTTATATTTATCCTTCAATTGTTCAGCGATATTCCAATTGAAAATAGTGTCATTCCAAACCCTCATATAATCAGTTAATTCTAAAGGAGATTCATTAGATAAAATCCCTACAAAAAAATCTGAACTAGAATCTTTTCTAGCAGCTCCAAAAATTTCAATTCCAACTAATTTTCCAATATCTTCTTTACTCATAAGTATTTATAAAAAATCCTAACTTATAAAAATTGTTGTTAAATAATTAGTATTTTCAAGTAAATGCCTCTGCCGAGATTTGAACTCGGGACATCTGCCTTATTTTTTATATTTTATCTTCGAGATTTATGAGGGCAAACTTTATAAAGATTGCATCATTTTATCCAATATGTTAAAGATAAATAGAAACTTTGCTACTTTTTATGGAATAATGTTGGGGGATGGTTGTTTAAGTTTGATCAATAAAAAGAAGAAATTCATTTCAATTGCATCATGTATCCATGATGATTTGCCTTTCGTTGAAAAAGTAATACTTCCAATTCTTAAAAAATTGAGGGGTAAGGAAACTAATTTAAAATTTAGACCAAATATTGGAACTATAGAATTAAATTTTACGGACTATAAATTATTTGATTTTATTTCTTCTATTGAATTTCCTATTGGAAAAAAGGGAAAGGATATAAAAATACCCAAGATTTTTTATGAACAAAATCTTATTAAATATATATTAAGAGGATACTTCGCTACAGATGGTTCTCTTGTTTTAACTAATAATAATGGAATTCTTTATCCTAGGATTGAAGCAAGTTCAATATCTAAAGAATTATTAAAACAGGTTAATGATTTTCTTAATAATCTTGGGATTAAATGTGCTATCTACAAAAGGAAGAAAAAGGAATGGAGATGGAGCCCACAATATAGGATTCAAAGTAATGGAAGGAAAAATCTTAAATTATTTGTTAAGAAAATAGACTTCATCAATCCGAAACATAAAGAAAAACTTAAAAAATATTTAAGTGCCAGTGGGGAGAGTTGAACTCCCGACGCCTGCCTTATGAGAGCAGTGTTCTACCGCTGAACTACACTGGCATAAAATCACCAAGAAATAGCTATTTTAAAACCTTTTTGATTCTGTCCATAATTTCCTGTTTCTGTCCTTCCTTATATTTAATCGCTGGACACTCGTACCTAATATTATCATGTTTAAACCTAGGAATAATATGAAAATGAATATGATCAACAAGCTGTCCAGCAGCTTTTTTACCATTAACAATAATATTAAATCCTGGAGCGTCAGTTGCTTCAACAACTGCCATAGTCATTTTCTTAACTCCTTTAATTAATTCGCAAAGCTCCTGTTCAGGGATATCTAAAATTGTCTTAAAGTGTTTTTTTGGAATAACAAGAGTATGTCCTGGAGCTATAGGATTATTATCGAGCAAAGAAAAAATATGTTTATTTTCATAAATCTTATCAGAAGGAATTTCTCCACGAATAATTTTACAGAAAATACACTCTTCAGCCATCTTTTTATCCTATGTATCTTTGAATAGTTTCTGTATCTGATTCTTCTTCCTGTTCTTGTTCAAAATTTAAACCAAGATCAAGTAAATCTTCAGATTCTACTTCAGAATCTTTCTTTGCTTTCCTCTTTTTTGCCATGTTGTTTTTTTATCTCTTCATCTCACCTTTTTTTGATAAGTAAAAGAGGTAAATATGTTTTAAAAGGTTTGTTATGCTAAATCATATTTTTCAAAATCATATTTTTAAAAAAATTGTGATGGACCCGCCGGGATTTGAACCCGGGTTCCTCCCAAGCCAAGGGAGAATAATGCCATTATACTACGGGCCCATATTAACTATGTTAAATTAAAGAAAAAATGACTTTTTAATTTTTGAGGTTTACTAATTCACTAAAATAGATTAGAGTAGATTAGAACAAACTAAAATAAACTAGAAACAAATGCAGTAATCTCCCTTACTCCCTGATTTCCAATAAGAACACATCCTGTCAAAAGAAACAAGATGATGAAAAAAACTTGTTCAGAAATATTTCCAGTTTTTATTTTCCATCTCAAATGACCTTTTTTGGATTTCCAAAACCATCTTATTCCAGAAACATTAAAGGAATCTGCAGAAAGATGAAGGAAATATCCTAAAGGCAAGGCGAGAAAAAATATGAAAGGTACTTTAATCAATAGAACAACAATTATAGATAAAGCAAGGAAGATTCCTAATCCGTAAATACTATGCCAAAAACCTCTATGCCTTGAAAACATTGCTATGCTTTTACCAAAACCAAAAAGATATTTTCTATTAACAAAACTTCTTGGCGAGTCCATATCAGGAAGAATCGCCCCAAAACACATAATAATCATAAAAATAACAGAAAAACCAAGTGCAAAAATTTCAATGAATAAAAAATAAAAAAACAGTGCAAAAAGAATATGGGTTCTAAACATCATTTTGCCTTTACTTGTAATCTTTTAATCTCTTTTAAAATAATTGAAGCTAATTCTTCATCTATCTCCTCTATTAATAATTTAGTTCTATTTACAAATTCCCTTGTGTTGTTCATAATAGTATTTTTTTCTTTATAACTTGTAGTTATCCCATATTGAACAATTTCTCTCCTTCCTTTGATTTTCCATAAATAATTTATATACTTTTCTTCTAACCTAATCAATTCTAGCTTATCTTTTTTGTCTTTTAACTCATTTAATTTTTCCAATAAATTCTTGTTTATTTGTTTTCCAAAGAAGTATTCTAAAACAGCAACAGTCGTAGCATGATCCTTACTTTCTAGTCCAATTTTTGACAAAATAGCTAGTGCAGACTGGTACATGGCATAATAAGCAACAATAACTATCCAATCTTCATGTCCAAGTCTATCTAAGTCGGTCATAACAATAAGATTATGGTCTGCTTTCTTGATATGCCCTTGACTCAAATAATTACTTGGAAAACTTATTTTTAAACCTCTTTCTTTTTTAGCTCTTATTAATGATTTTAAAATTATCTCTTTAGCTTTCATTTTTGTATATCATATCAATAAATTCTTCAAAACCATATAGCACAAAATGATATTTAATTATTTCATTTATTATTGGTTTCTTTTTTTGTTTTTTAAATTCTAGTCGAGTCATTAAAATAGGGACAATCTCTTTTCCATATTTTGCATAAATTTCTCTTATTGATTGTGTTATCTCAACCTTCTTTTTGCACACTATTAAAATATCAATATCGCTTTTTTTTGTTGCTGTTTTCTTAGCATAAGAACCAAAAAGCACAACAAAAATTAAATTCTCTTTAAATTTTGATTTTAGTTTTTCTAAAAAATCTTTCAGAATTAACCTTATTTCTCCATTTTTCTCATAGAATTCTTCTTTTTTATTTACTTCATTTAAATGTAATAGTGCTATTGTTCTATCATTTTCTAAATTAAGAGAGCACAGATAGGCTTTTCCTATCTTTTTTTTAATTATTACTTTGTCCTTAATTAATCTATTAGTAACCCTATTTACAAAAGAATATGTTTCATTGAGAGTTTTTGCTATTTCATTTATTGTAAACTCTTTTTCTAAATTTTTACTCATCAAGTCCAGTATTTTTAATTCAAGCCGCAACATTCTTGTTTTCTTCTTTATCTCTTTTTGTGATAGTATTATCACTATTAGTGATAGATGCTATTTAAATCTTTTGTTTTTTCTTTTTTATTATTATCAACTTCCCTGCTTTTTCAAACCTTATCTCTTGATTTAATAATTTTAAGATTGTTTCTTTCAAATTTTTTATCTTTACTCTAATTTGTTTTGTTGAGTCTCGTTCACGAATTGTCACATCCTTTTTTTTCAAGGAATCTCCATCGATTGTTATGCAGTAAATTGTCCCAATTTCATCCTGCCGAGCATAACGGCGACCAATTGACCCCGCAACATCATAAGTACAATGGAAATCTTTTCTTAGATCATCATAAATCTTTTTAGCAACTTTAACAAGACTTTTATTATTCTTGACAAGTGGAAAAACAGCTGCTTTAAATGGAGCAAGTTTTGGATGCAATTTCAAAACAATATTTCCTCTTTCTTCATCATAATTATAATTATTTACCAAAACAGCTAAAAAAATTCTTTCCATTCCAAATGTCGGTTCAATAACTCTAGGAATGACTTTTTCCCTTGTTTTCTCATCAAAAATTTCCATTTTCTTCTTGCTTTCTTTTGCATGCTGAGTTAGATCATATTGTCCTCTATTTGCATTCCCTGCTATTTCCTTGCTTCCAAAAGGATACAAATAATCCAAATCAAAAGTTGCAGAAGAATAATGACTTAATTCATCTTTTGTATGCTCCCTAACTTTAATTTTGTCCATATCCAAACCTAAATCATTAAACCACATTAACTGTTCAGCTAACCAATAAGCATGCCATTCTCCTAATCTTTTTTCTTTAAGCATTTTACTTATCATTGTTTTTTTCATATTTTTTTTCATATTTTCTTTTCCTGCTTTTTGTGTTTCTGCATCATATAAATTTAATTTAACATTTAGATGTTTTTTATCAAGTAGTTTACATTTCCATTCTTTAGGATGAATAAAAAATTCAAGTTCTCCTATGTGAAATTCCCTAGAACGAAATAAAAAATCTCTTGGAGCAATCTCATTTCTAAAACATCTTCCTATTTGGGCTATACCAAAAGGTAATTTTTGTCTTGTTGTTTCCATTACCAACTTGAAATCCATAAACATTCCCTGAGCTGTTTCTCCCCTCAAATAAGAATCTTCTGCATTTAAAGCTCCGACTTTAGTTTTAAACAATAAATCAAACTCTCCTTGTTTTTCATATTCCCCCCCGCATTCGCACTTTGCTTTTCCTTCTTCAGAAGCATCAATTTTCGTTGCTTTCTTACATTTTTTACAAACAACAGCTATATCTTTAAAACTTGTAACATGTCCAGAAGCTTTCCAAGTTTTAGGATGAGAAATTATACTTGATTCTATTCCTTCCATGTCTTCCCTATTTTCAACAAACCATTTCCACCAATTATCTCTTATATTTTCAAATAACTCCACACCCAAGGGACCAAAATCCCAAAAACCAGAAAACCCTCCATAAATATCACTACTTTGAAAAACAAAACCTTTCTTTTTACAAAAAGTGGATATCTCTTCAATTGTAAGAGGCTCAATCTTTCTCTTTATCTTTTTCTTTTTATGTTTTTGTTCCTGTTTTTTCTCTTGTTTAGGCTCTTGTTTAGGCTTTTTAAAATCTTCAATGATTTCTTTTGCTTTTTTCTTTGCTTCTTTCCTTATTTTTCCTAAATATGCAACAGTTTTTGTCTTGACTTTTCCCTTTTCCCTTCTTGAAGAACAAAGATAATAGTATTCTTTTCCATGGATCTTTTTCTTTACTATATACATATATTAGGTATTACATCTTCATTTATAAATTTTTTTGTAGGTATTACATAAATCCTATGGTTTATTTTTTAGGTATTACATAAGAAGTAGTTTAGAAATATTTAGGTATTACAAAACAAAAACTTTTCTTTTCTCTTATTTATTCTTCTTCGTCTTCTTCGTCAGCTATCTCTTCCTTAGATGCCTTCGGCATCATAAGTTGAAGTCCCTTAAAGGCTACAGTAAGAGCAATAAAAATAACTAATGAAGCCAACACCGCAATAATATCAAAAGGCAAAGTATCTGAATAAACATGGATAATTGCAATGACTCCAATAAAATTAATCATAAGAGCTGATGAGATTCCAAAAGCTAGATTCCTTGGCATTAGATGAAAGAAATTAAGCACAATTAGCAAGATACTCTCAAGAAGTATAAAAAAAGTAATAATACTTTTAATTACTGCAATTGAAATCATGTTTGGATCAATCAAACTTACAGAAATTAAAAGATTGCTTCTATAAAGATAAGAAAATAAATTTACAGCAACAAAAAATAAAACAAGAGAATTTCCTACAGCACTATTCCATCCAAGAGTTTCTCTCCTGTATCTCCCAAAATACAATTCAATTAAAAAGAGGGTAGCAAGCAGGGGTAATAAAATCCATAACATATCTGTACTCAAAAAAGGTTGTTCTAAAATATTCACAGATCTTTCAAGGACTAACTGAATTCCTTCAAATAACTCTCCAAAAAATGTTGCGATACTCATCTTCCTCTTTTATTCAATAAAGTAAATTCAATATTTAATCTTTTCTTTTTCTTTCTCTTTTTTTATATTCCGACTAGTTTAGCTAAAAAAACTGCTGTTCCGGCGACAACAGGAATAATAAGATTATCATCAGCTTCCTCTTCTCCAAGTTTAATTGATATAGCTTCTGCAACCATTCCAAATACAGCAGCAATTAAAGCATAAACAATATCTATAACAATTAATACAACGAGAAATGAAACAATAATTCCCAAAAGAGTACCATAAATTGTCTTAAATCTACCAAACAACCTTGTGTTATATCTTGCTTTTCCAAATAATCCTGTAAGAGTTGATACAGAATCGCCAAAAGTTAAAATAATAATTGAAGCAAGAGCAATATCCAGACTAAATAGCTTCAATACAAGAACGCAGCCAGCAAGAAAAAAAATCAATCCTTTTGCAGGAAATTTTTTCCTATCATAATCTCTGCTTATATGGGATAAGAAAAACCTAATAACGGGGTATCTTGAAATTGGTCTGAAAAAAATTATAAGAATAGATAATAAAATACTCATACAAAAAATAATAAATAAAACAATTAAACTAAGATCCCGCCCAAGAAGCAAAATTATACAGATTATAACTAAACCCAAGATAATATGCATAATCTGTCTAGTAATTTCATCCCATAATTGTTTCTTCTTCATTTTTTCCTCTTCTTTTGTTTCTTCTTTCTTATTTTTGCTTTCTTGTTCTTATTTTGTTGTTTCTTTTGTTTAATTTTCCAATTACAGAAAACATAACCAATAATATATCCTATAAATGAGCCAAGTAAGATATCACTCATATAATGAACTGGAAAATAAATTCTAGTAAAACAAACAATTATTGCAAACACTATCCAAGCATACTTTAATTTTGGATATTCTTTCTCAAAAAAAGGAAGCATTGCAAATATGACTGCTGCATGAGCTGAAGGAAAAGAATTTCCCACAGCATGTAATGGAGGATCTTCAAGTCCAAAAGCAACATAAGGTCTTGCTCTGTCCACTATTTCCTTAATTAAAAAAATAATTCCTGAAGTAAAAATAAATGCTCCAATAATATGAAAAATCCATTTTATTTTGTCCCCCTTAAGAAAAAAGATAACTACGAGGATTAAAATAAAAATACCCATAAAAATCCCTGGAATCTGGAAATAACTAGTTGCCCCAAGAATTGAATTAAGCAGGGGATTATGAAGACTATAAAAAAATAAACTAATTTGTTTATCAAAAAATAGAGAGACTATTCCCAAAATAAGAGCAAGCATTAGGATAATAAATCTAAACTTCTTTACATTTTCCATATTTAAGCAAGAAAAAAGATATTTAAATAATTTTAGCTATAATAATCTGATGAAAAACAATGCAAATAAGGCAAATAATGCAAAAAACAGCAAAAACACAAAAAAGATAATCTTCATAATTTTAAGATATGTAATAGCAATTGCGGCAGCTCTCGCAGTCCCAATATTCTATACAATATTCAGGCCTTTAACAATCTATACTGTTTTCTTCCTTACAAATATTTTGTACACTGCAACTCTCCAAGGCACAATCCTCTTAATCAATTCTCATTCAATAGAAATTATTAATGCCTGTATAGCTGGAAGCGCATACCTTTTACTTTTCATCTTAAATATGCTCATTTCTCTTGATCTAAAAAAAAGAATTATCATGCTACTAGTTGATTACCTTCTCTTATTTTTATTTAATGTTTCAAGAATAATAATCTTAATAATTCTAGTAATTAACAATTCTGTTGCTTTTGATATTACTCACAAAGTGTTTTGGTATGGTATAAGCACAATATTTGTCATATTAATTTGGTTTCTTAATATAAAAATTTTCAATATTAAAAAGATCCCAGTTTACTCAGACATCAAGTTTATATTAAACCAAAGAAAGTAATTACTCCCGAAGTAACAAGGCCAACAACTAGTCCAGCAATAATAACCCCAAGAGCTATAGCAAAAAAACTTCTCATGCGTTTTAGATTAAGTAACCAAGCAATAATTGATCCTGTCCATGCTCCAGTAATGGGCAATGGTAAAGAAACAAATAAAGTAAGAGCAATTAATCCATAACTTTGAATTGCTTTCTCAACACGTTTGCTTCTTTTTCTTGAGGGTTTAATTAAAAAGTTGAATGTTTTCTTATAGAATCCCCATTTCAAGAAATATTTGTGAATATAATCCAAAAACAAAAAAATCGGAATAATAATAAGAATATTAAAAAAAATGCAGATTAGTGCAGCTCCAAAAGGGTTCATACCTTGAGAAACTAAAAAGGGAATTGCTCCTCTTAATTCTGAAATAGGAGCCATACTTAACAAAATCGCTAAACCTAATGCTGAAACTGAATCCATTTTAATCTCTATAAATTATAACCTATGAATTAACCAAATAAGGCGGCTAATCCTTCAGCTGCTTCTTCATGTTTCTCTTTCTTCTCTGCTGCTGGTTCTCCGCCTTCTCCGCCTGCTCCACCAGCTCCTGGAGCTGCTACAGGCATTGAAGCTGCTTCTTTCAAGGTCTTTTCTATATCTACATCTTTCAAACTTGCAACAAGAGACTTAATCTTGGATTCATCTACAGTGATTCCTGCGGCTTCTATAACTTTTTTCAAGTTTTCTTCGTTAATTTCTTTTCCAGATTTATGAAGCAATAAAGCTGCATACACATATTCCATTTTATTTTTGTTCTTTATTTTTCTCCAATTTATCTTCTTTCTTATCTTCTTCTTTCTCTTCCTTTTTTTCTTCTTCGTCTTTTTTATCTTTGCTTTCTTTTTTGCTTTCTTCTTTCTTATCTTCAGGAAGACTACTTTTACTCTTTAAAGCATTAAAATGAGTATTTGCCTTAATTAAAAGGAATTCAATTGTTTCTTTAGAAATATAATCTAAGTTTAGTGCAAAGTTAAATGCTCCTCCTGAAGCTTTTTTTAGTTCTTCAATAATTTCTTCTTTGTCAACATGAATATTCTCATAAACTTTTTGAGTTTTAGAATCATAAGATGCAACTGGCTTGAGGGAGATTACAATAGGAGTTACCTCAAGTTTTGCCAAAATATTTGCAACATTCTCATTTACAGGCTCGCCTGCTTTAGCAACAATACTTCTTTCTTTAATAACAATCTTTCCTGCATCAATTGAAGCTTTAATATTTGCTTTAGATAATTCAGAAATAACTGGTCCTGCTGGCAAGTCAGTTGGTCCTGCTTCTACAACAAGATCCTCTTTAGAAATATACCCTGGTTTTGCAGGTGCTCTTGTTTTATTTTCAGATAAAATTGCAGCTAACTCAAAAGTTTCTAAATCAGAAAAAACCATTGCAAAATTACTTAGAAGACTTTTTTCAAGAACCTCTAATCCTTTTTTCTGGATCTTGGCTTTTTCCAAAGCCCTCAAAACAAGCGTCTTTTTAATAACCTTAATTTTTACTTTATCAGAAAGGAGTCTTTTCAGTTTTTGGAATTGGTCTGAAGAAAGATTTTCAATTAGAGCAATCATTACAGTATTATGCTTATTAATCATCCCAACTACTTCCTCAAGAAGTTTTATCTTCTTCTCAGAAACCTGGGTTTTAATTTCTTTTTCTATTTTTTTTGTTGTTTCTTTTTTTTCTACTTTCTTTTCCATTTTATTTTTCCTTCCTTGCCTTTTCTGATTTTATTTTAATTGGTTTTGACATAGTAAATTTAAGCATGACAGATCTAATATTCTCCTTTTTCCTCGGAAGAGCAATAACCATCTTATCATAAATTGCTTGTGCATTTTCTGCAATTTGTTCATCAGGCATTGATTCTTTTCCTATAGATAATTTAATACTTGGTTCTTTAACCCTAATTCTAATACTAGAAGAAAGTTTTTTTACAATTGCTGAAACAGTTGTATCACTTTCATTAGATAATACTGCTCCTATTTTTGGATCAGGCATTTTTCCCATTGGTCCAAGAACACGGCCGAACTTTGAAGCAATAGTTGCCATCAGTTTTGCTGATGCAATAAAAATATCATAATCTTTAGCAAAATCTTTTATTCCTTTTTCATCTAACCTATCAATCTCTTTTTTAGTTATTGTATACGTAGGAATAATACTTGCAGTTTCAAAGAAAGCACATATCTTTTTCTTTTTAGCCACATAAGGCAACATTATAAGAAGATTAACACTTTCACGCTTGACATCAAAATCTTTGAGATTTATAATTAAGTCAACAGTCTGGTCAAACTTTCTTTTTACAGATATTTTTCTTAATTCTTTAATTGTTGTGAGAAAATCTTCTTTCATTTTCTCCTCCTACCTAGGTAGTTTAACGGTCAAATGTTAAATACACCAGAAAAAAGATGTTTATAAAACTTTCGAATCAATTTCATTCAAATATTCTTTGATTCTCTCGACAATTGAAACAATATAGAAATTTTGTATTTTATCTTCAAAAATCTTGCTTAAATTTTCAAATTCATTTATTCTATAGTTATTTGCAATCTTCTCAACAAGAAATAAATCTCTTAATTTTTTTATTTGACGTCTTATGTTTGAATCTGCAATTCCTTTAAGTTCAATATTATTCTCTTGTCTTATCTTTATTGCTCTTTGTTTTACTTGCTCAAGAGAAAGTTCTTTTTTTTCTTTTCTTGCTTCAAGAAGAGTGAGAAGAATATCCACCACAATATCTCTACTGTCTGCTGGTTGAACAAGGCCAAGACTCAAACAAATCTTTCTTGCTAATTCTCTTTTATTTAATTGAGAAGGTTTTTCATATTTCCTCAAGGTAATTTCCCCAAGCGAAGTTTCTCTTGCTATTTTCATGGACAAAATAATGAAGGGGGATTATTAAATTTTTGTATATAAATATTTATAAAATGGGGAATATAGAAAAGATACATGGAACTCATTGTTTTATTATCTTCAGGAAAAGGAACATGGGGCCAAGTGGCTGGTCTTGTGAATAGGGGAAAATGGGATAAAGTTATTTTTATTGTTAATGATTTTTTTAAAGAGATGGTAAAAAAATTTGACTTTGGTCAAAAAGGAGAATTAATTTTTGTTGATTTTAATAAAGCAATTAAAGAGGCAATTCCAATAATAAAAGAGAAATTAAAAGATAAAATCAGTGGAACTGAAATTGCTTTAAGTATTGCTTCTGGGAATGGAAAAGAGCATATGACTCTTATCTCTTCATTATTACAAATACCAACGGGAATCAAATTTGTAGCTCTCGTACAGGAAGGAATAATAGAATTCTGAGTAAAAAAATACAAATATTACATTATGAAAAATAAGTAAAAAAAGAAAAAATAAAAAAATGAAAATTAAACATTAAATTCTACTTCTTTTTTTTCTTCTTCTTTTTTGCTTTCTTTTTTGCCATTTAAAACCTCTTTTATTTTTTTAAAATTATTTATAAGTTAATATAATAAACATTTTTTTGTTTAAATACTTTTCTATTTTTTTGCTTTTTTTATTTTTTTTATCATTTAATTAACCAAACAAGCATCATCGCAAAAAAGATTAAAATAATTAATGAAGAAAAAATCTTGTAAATTGTTACTGCTGCCTTCTTTGATTTAGTCAAAGCAAAGGCAAAAACATAAATAAATCTTCCACCGTCGAGAAAACCAAGAGGAAGCATATTAAATAATGCCACTAAAATGAAAATTAAAATCACCCAAACAAAGAAATTTTTTATAAAATTCAAAATATTTATATTATATTTTGGTTCAAAATAACCAAAAGCATTAAAACGTGGTAAGGAAATAATATCTATTAATGAAATAGTTGTTGGAAAAGCAATTCCTAAAAAAACTTTATCTTGCTCATATGGATTTTCATCTAACACAATTTCATAATTTCCCGTCGTTGTAATAATATTTATTTGATCTCCAGGATTATATTTTGAAAGGGCTTCGGTAACATCAAAAATATTTTTTGTTTCATAATCTCCTATTTTTTGAATTCCTCCCGATAAATTTGCACGGAAAGCAGGAGTATCTTGGAAAACAAGAATTGCTTGTTGTTCTTCTAACTTAACTTTATTTTTTATAACCTCTTTTATCAGAACGGGAGTAAGATAATATTTTTCTTTCCCTACATTAATTTCAAAAGTCTCTTCTATACTTAAAAGTTCTTCATCTGATAAATCTAAAAATGCTTGGGGAGAATACTCTCCGATATTATCAATATCACTTAGATTCAAGGGTTGATACATGAAAAGATAATTCCCAACTCCTAATGAAGTAAATGATAAGATAACAAAAATTTGTAAAAATATTAGAAAAATAATTCCAAAAATAAGATTAGAAAAACTTCCTGCTGCAAGAATTGAAAGTTGTTGTTTTGCATTTCTTTTTTGCATTACTTTCTCATCAGGTTCGACAAATGCAGCTAGAAAAGGTCCAAGAAAACCAAAACCAGTTGCTTTAATTTTTATTTTAAAGAAATTAGCAAAAACTCCGTGGGAAGCTTCGTGAGTGGTGGCAAGTAAAACTATTGCTACAATCCAATGTATGAAATAAAAATTTGGAAAACCCATATCAAAAGCTTGAGGGACATAAGGCAATAGAGGCATTAATGGAGGGGCACTAATGGTTCCAGACATTTGAATGAGGATTATTAAACTCTCTACAAGCAAAAAGACCATCGCCGCCATCATTAAAAAACCAAATGAAATAGAAACCCAAACTAATACAGGCATGATGGGAGAAAGAAAATTAGTTACAGACTGAATAAATTTTATCCCAATTTTAGTTTTATATAATAAGAAAATTTTTGATTCAATAATAAGTTTTTTTCTGTTCCTAATCAAAAAAATAGCAACCAGAATACTAAAAATTGCAAGAAGGATAAGATCAATATAAATAAATTCCATTTTCTTTTTTTCCTCTTTCTTTTTATCTTTTCTTCCTCTTTTTTTAATTTTTAATTAGTATCTGACAATTTTTGACAATTAAATTATTCAATTAGGTTAACCATTTAATACTTATTTAATTATTTACTTATTTGGCGCTTTTCTTTCTCTTAGGTCTCAAAGCATTACTCTTGCATTTCCTGCATCTAATCTTTCCTTCTGCAACTTTCTTAGGAAGTGCTTTAATCTTAGTTCCACATCTCTTACAAACAAAAATTCCTTTAAACAATCTTTGATGTGCTGCTTCTATTTTTGCCATTTTAAATCATAAATTAAATTAATCTTAAGTTAAGTTAAAAAATCCTTTTAATAATTTTCTTTCCCTCTATATCCCAATATTCTATTTGTTCTAGTTTGCCTTTTTCTTTTATTTCCTCTTTAATCTCATCAGAGACAGCTACTTCGAAAGTTTCATAAGTTTCTGCATCCATTATTGTAACTGTTCCATCATTCAAATTTAAGAACTGCGCGCGCCTTTTATCCACCATTGGCACATTAACTCTCTGTGTTCCTGGCATAATGGGAATCCTTTTCTTTCCATCAATTAATCCAACAGCTTCAATTCTGCATTTACTTGCTCCATGTTTTCCTGTCTTACTTACATCTATTTTCTTTACAATACAGGGAATATTGTTGATCATAACAAAACTTCCTAATCTTAATTCTGTAGCTGTAATCATTTTTAGAGTCATATCAACAACAGATAAAATTAATTTATAAAACTTTACTTTCTAAAGGAATTGGATAAATTATATAAACCGTATTAGGTCCTCTTTTTTCACATTTCCAATATTTTTGTCTTTCTTACTAAAAGAATCCTGGATGTCTTTAAGTGCTGCATGCATCTTTTTTTCCTTATAAATTGATGCCCAATGATAGCTTTCATCTTTTGTTTTCTTAGTTATAAGAATTATTAATTTCCCTTGCTTCAATCTGGCTGTTCGCCCTCTTCTTTGGATAGAGCGGATAGCAGAAGGAATAGGCTCATAAAAAATAACCAAATCAACTTCTGAAATATCTAGGCCTTCTTCACCAATACTTGTTGAGATTAAAATATTTATTTTTCCTGACTTAAATTGATTTAAAATTTGCTGCTGCTCTTTTTGGTCCATGCCCATATTTTTTTTCTTGAGTTGTCCCACAAAAACCCTAGATTTGACACCTAAATTAATTAATTCCTTATTAATAGAATTAACAGTATCGCGATATTGGGAAAAAATAATTATTTTATTAAATCCTTGTTTCATCTTTTCTTCCACAATTTCTTTAACTTTCTTAAGTTTTGGATGTTCTAGCTTACCGAGATTTTTTAATATTAGAGAATAAGCCTGAATAAACTCTTTTACTTTTATTAGATTTTGTACAGCCTTGCTCTTTTTTTGTTTTGCCTGTTCAAACAAGTCTTGAAAATAATTATAACAAGATCTAAGAGTCTGTGTTTCTAAAAGTTCGAGAGCATATTGTAATTTTATAACTTGAGCACAAACACTTGCTCCACAAAGAACATTAAAATGCCTTTCGCCAAAGGAAATTTTTTTAATAAGTCTTGCTTGAAGAATTAAAATATTTTTCTTAGTAGCTGGAGCAAATAAAAGTTTTCTGTTTTTTAATTCATCTATTCTTTTTTTTAGAATCGTTTGCAATAGTTTTCTTATCTCATTCATTTCTTCTGGAAAATCTAACCTAATAATTTCTGTCTCAAGTTTTTGTATGTAGGGCTTAACATCCTCACTTTCTCTAGTTCTAACTTCAACTGCATCAATTTTGAGATTTTTACAAACCTTTTTAATGATTTTAGAATCACTTCCTGGTGAAGCTGTCAAACCAAGAATGAGAGGATTTTTTGCTTTTTCATTATATTCTCTTGCTACGGTTGTATAATCATAGTTTTTCAAACATCTATGAACTTCATCCTCAATAAGTAAACTAACATTAGAAATATCAAGACCTTTTTTCAAATCATTAGCAATACACTGGGGGGTGGAAAAAACAATTGAAGAATCCTCCCACAATTCAAATCTTTTTTTTGAATTAATCTTTCCTGTAAAAAGATGACTGTTTGCCTTTGAAAGGAAACGTTGAAAATATTCCTTATGTTGGGCAGCAAGAGGTCTGGTAGGAGCAAGAAAAAGAATCTTGCTATCCTTATGTTTTTCAAGTCTGTGTTTTGCTAACATCAAGGCAATGTGGGTTTTTCCAAGACCAGTAGGTAATACAACCAGCGTATTCCCTTTTTTTGACACATTAAAAATAGTTTCCTGATACTTTCTCACAATTATTTTATCATCTACTTTATTCTCTACTTTATCCTCTACTTTTTCCATTTTTTATTTATAATCTCCAATTAAAATAACAGATATGCATACCTAAACATTTTTAAATATATTTAGATGATAGTTTGTATAAAATGATAATAAAGTTATTAGTCAGTGGTGGAGAAATGAAGCCTGGCCCTGCCTTGAGCCAGAAGATGGGTCCTCTAGGGATTAATATGGGGAAAGTAATATCTGAAGTAAACAAAGCAACAACTGACTTCAAGGGAATCAAAGTTCCTGTTAGTCTTGATATTGATACAAAAACAAAGAATTTTACAGTCAAGGTTTTCACGCCTCCAGCATCAGAATTATTAAAGAAAGAATTTGGTTTAGAAAAAGGTTCTGGCCAGCCAGACAAGATTAAGGTAGCTAATGCTGCAATAGAGCATATAATCAAAATTGCAAAGGAAAAAGAACCAGATATGTTAACAAATGATTTTAAGGCAGCTGTCAAATCAATTCTTGGCTCTTGTGTCAGTCTTGGAATCCTTGTTGAAAGTAAGGATCCAAAAGAAGTAATTGAGGAAGTAAACCAAGGAAAATATGATAAAGAAATAAACAGCAAAACAATAGAAGCAAGTGAAGAAAAATTAGATAAACTCAAAGAAGATTTTGAAGAAGTTGCCAAGGAACAGGAAGCTTTAATTAAAGCAATTGAGGAAAAGAAAGCCAAAGAAGCTGAAGTTGCTGCTCCGGGAGAAACTGGAGCCCCAGGAGAAGAAGGAACAACAGCCCCTACAGAAGGAAAAGAAAAGCTGAAAAAGAAATTAGGAAAAGAAAAAAGATGAATAGAATAGGTTTTTAAATCACTTCCTATTTTAATTTTTAAGGGACTGTGGTGTAGCTTGGTTTAGCATTAGAGGTTTGGGACCTCTCGACCCCGGTTCAAATCCGGGCAGTCCCATTTTATATTAAAACAATAAATAAAAAATAAAAAATAAGAAAATGGTAAGAACAAGAAAATTAAAGTCAACAGCAAGATTCAGAGCTGGTTTCGGAAAAACAGTGAAAGAAAGACTTAGAAAAGTCGAAGAAAAATCAAAAAAGAGGCAGAAATGCCCTTATTGTAAAAAACTAGCTGTAAAAAAAGTCTCAAAAGGAATCTGGTATTGCCGAGCATGTAAGAAAAAATTCGCTTCAAGAAATTATTATCTTGAAAATAAATAGTTTTAAAAACAAAAATAAACATAAAAGAACAAGAAAAATGACAGTGTATAAATGCTTTTTTTGTGGAAAACAAATATCCCATAAGGCTCTTGAAAAAAGGTTTACTTGTCCTTATTGCGGCAGCAAAGTTTTCTTTAAACCTAGAACAGCTATAAAAAAAGTAAAGGCAGTCTAATAATTCAAATATAAATCAAATAAAATCCCAATCAAATTATAAAAATGGCAAGAAAAGTTAATAAAGAAGATACACAAAAAATACAAGAAATGCAGATAGCTGAACAAAGCATTCAAAATCTTCTTGTTCAAAAGCAAGTATTCCAATTAGAGCTTGCAGAAACAAATAATGCTTTAGAAGAATTAAAGAAAAGTAAAGATGATGCTTTCAAAATTGTAGGTAATCTCATGATAAAATCTAATAAAGCAGACCTAGAAAAGGAACTGACAAGAAAGAAAGACCTTATCAACCTAAGAATCAAGAGCTTAGAGAAACAAGAGAAAAATCTGGAAGAGCAGCTGACTAAAATAAGGTCTGAAGTGCTAAAAAAGTTGAAATAAGAACATATAAGGGCGTAGAAAAGCCCAAAAAAGTAGATAATTTGGGATAATTTATATACAAATTAATGGGTAAAAAAGTAACAAAAAATTTATAAAGCCAAAAAGGTTTTATAGAACATAAATAATAAAAAAAGGAAAATGGTCATTAGAAAAATAAAGAAATTTTTTGGTGGAAGTGGTGAAAAACTGCCTGAAACTGAAGAATATGTTGAAGTTGACATAGGTCGGGAGATTTCAAAAAAAGTAAAGATTGTTGTAAGGCCATTTATTCTAAAGTCTTTTGAAGACGTAGGAAGAATTCTTGAAATATTGAGAGAAGGTTACACAATAGCCCTTATAGATATCAAACCTTTAAAGGCCAAGGACATTGTTGAACTCAAGAGAGCAATTTCCAAGCTAAAAAAGACAACAGATGCTCTTGAAGGGAAGATAGCTGGTTTTGGAGAAAACATGATTGTAGTAACCCCAAGCTTTGCAGAAATCTACAGGGGCGAGAAGGTAGAGAGTGTAGAAAAGAAATAAAAAGCCTTTTTCTTCTATTAATTCATGAAAACTCTATTTATTCATGCGAAATACAAGAAGAAAATAATCTTGCCTAAAATAAAAATCAAGGAAAAAGGAAAAATAGGCCTTATCACAACTATTCAGTTCCTTCATCAGCTCAAGACAATCCAACAGCAACTAAAAAAGCAAAAAATCCTCACAATTAGCGGAGGTCAGATTCTCGGATGTAATACAAAAAATGTCCAGAAAATTCAGAACAAAGTTCAAGCCTTCTTATATATAGGATCAGGAAAATTCCATCCTATCCAGGTTGCATTATCATTATCCATAAAAAATCAAAACAAAGCAATCTACATTTTCAATCCCTTAACAAAACAATTCTCAAAACTAAAGCAAGAAGAAATTAATAAAGCTAGGGCAAAAAAGAAGACAGCAAGAATAAAATTTCTTTCTTCAAACAATTTTGGAATTCTTGTTTCAACAAAACCAGGACAAAACCATCTCAAGAAAGCCAGAGAAATAAAAAATAAGCTGGAAAAGAAAAATAAAAAAGCATATATTTTCATTTTTAATACCATTGATATCAATCAACTTGAAAATTTCCCAAAAATCCAGTGCTGGATAAACACTGCATGTCCAGGTCTCAGCCTCGAGCATCCTTTTATCTGGTATGAAAATTTACCTAAGAATTAACTCTAAATTTCGCTGATATTTCTTACATTCTTCTGCAATAATTTTCCTATGGCATCTGTCAAATGTTTTCTCACTACATAAAAGAGTGATATTAAATGAAGTAGCGAAGTAAGCAAGTAATTGTATCAAATTTTTTTGTTTATTTAGAACTTCTTTTCTGAACAATGAAATATATTTTCTATAGCTTATTTCTTTTTTATTATAAGAATCCTTTAATTCAATTGACGGAGCTAAAGCTTTGAGGCACATATCATACATTGGTCTCCCATAATTATTTTGAAACTTCTTTAGATGTCTGTTATAGACTCTTGAATCCCTCATAATACAAATTCTTAAACCATCTTCTTCAGAAGGTTCTGCCATCATTGATTTTGTTTTTAAGGACATATTAAAACGCCGCGACCAGGATTCGAACCTGGATATCCGTGAGGAAACAACCTTTCCAAGGTTGCGGAGTACCATTGTCCCATCGCGGCATAAGAATTAGAAAAAATCACTGTTTATAATACTTTTCAAGTAGACAATCTAAATGTAATTTTACTTCATCAAGAGTTTCTTCAAGAGGCCTTTCATTACTAACTAAAACACATCTTTTTTTGAATTGATTAGCCACCCATAGATAACCTTCCCGAACTCTTTCATGAAATTCTTTTTTCTCTTTTTCAAACCTATCTTTCTTCTGTTTTTGTTTATTCATTCTCTCAATCATTTCATCAACCGAAATATCAAGAATAATTGTTAAATTTGGGTGAGTATTTTCAGTAAAAAGATAATTAAAAACTTTAATTACATCTAACATCCCTTGTCTTTCATCCTTTTCTTTAATTCTTCCAAATCCCTGATAAGCATAAGTGCTATCATAATATCTATCACTTAAGACAATTTTTCCTTGTTTAAGATTAGGCTTGACAAAATCAAGAGAATATTGTGCTCTTGATGCATAAAAAAGAGCTAATTCGGAAAGTAAACAAATTTTTCCCCTATATTTTGAATTTAGTAAAATATTCCTTATATCTTCACCAAAAGAAATTCCGCCTGGTTCTCTTCCAAGAACAACATCAAGCCCCTTATTTTTAAGATATGTTTCTGCTTTTTTGATGATTGTTCCCTTCCCACATTTTTCTATTCCTTCAAATGTAATAAACTTTCCTTCCTGTTTCATTTTTTATTTCTTAAAATCCTTTCTATTTTATTATATTTTCTTTCATTTAATATTTTATTTTCAATGAAACTTTTGCGCCCATCATAAAAATAAAGACAATTTACACGGGGCACAATACTTCTTTCAATTCCCATATGTTTTGCTTTTTCTGGGATTTTTATTTTAAGTTCTTGGATTTGTCTAATCAAATAACAGTACAATCTAATCTTTTCCATATTTCTCTTTTAAATTATATATTCTATAATCAAATAATATTTAAACAATATTGTAATAAAAAACATATAAATGAAGATATAATTAAAATATAATGAAAAATGAAACTCATAAGTGACTTACATATTCATAGCAGATTCTCAAGAGCTACAAGTCCCCAACTTAATATAGAGAATCTTGAAAAATACGCAAAAATCAAAGGACTTTCACTTCTTGGTACAGGAGATTTTACTCATCCTCTTTGGCTCAAAGAAATCAAACAAGAACTGACAGAAAAAGAAGGCATTCTCAGGACTAAATCTGGATTTCCTTTTCTGCTTCAAACCGAAATCTCATTAATGTATAAACAAGGAGATAAAGGCAGACGAATTCATTTGGTGATTCTTGCTCCAAGTCTTGATGTAGTTGAACAAATTAACTCATATCTCCTAACAAAAGGCAGATTAGATTATGATGGAAGACCAATTTTTGGTATGTCATGCATTGAAGTTATAAAAAATCTTAAAGCAATCTCCAATGAAATTGAAATTATTCCTGCTCATATCTGGACTCCCTGGTTTGGTGTCCTTGGAAGCAAATCAGGATTTGATTCTTTTGAAGAAGCATTTCAAGATCAAGTCAAACATATAT
>JAUWNL010000038.1 GCA_030612665.1 archaeon | reverse complement strand
AAAATAAGATGGCAACATTACATGGACGTGGTCATGGAAAGGCAAGAAGCCACAAACCTATAGAATTAAGACCTAAATGGATGAAGCTTACTCCCAAAGAAGTTGAACAAATCACAATACAATTAGCTAAAAAGGGAATTGGCGAGGCTAAAATCGGATTAATTTTAAGAGACAGTTATGGTATCCCAAGTGTGAAAGCTATAACAAAGAAGAAAATTAGACAAATTGTTAAAGAGAATATTGAAGGTGCAAAAGAAAAGTTGCCTTATGAATTAAATAATCTTATAAAAAGGCATAAAAAACTTAAGAAACATTTTGAAGCTAATAAACAAGACATGACTTCTAAGAGGGGTCTTCAGCTTACTGAATCAAAAATCAGAAGACTTGAGAAATATTATAAAAAGAAAAAAGTTCTTCCTAAATCTTGGAAATTTACCCAAGTTAAGGTTTAATTAGATTTATTAGATTTAATTTTTTCTAATCACATCTAACTACTATTTCTTGGTAACGCGCAGTTCTTTTTGAAAGTAGTAAAAAAACCTGGGAAAGATTTAAATAAAACTCCTGTTTTATTTTTCAGTTCTAATCAAAATTTTGATAGAATTCAGGAATTTTGAGCTAAGTTAAAAGAGGAGAATGAAATGGTTATTGGGCAAATAAAAAGAGCTGCATTGAAATTTAAGAAGTTTCTTGAAGAAAATCCCAATAAACGGCTCGTCAGGGTTATTACACATATTGATACTGATGGATTGACAGCTGGTTCTATTTTTATTAAGATGCTTGATAGAATGAATGAAAATTTTTGGATAAGCACAGTTAAACAACTAGAGAGAAAGTATGTGGAGAAACTTATTGAAGAAACAAAAATCGGGGAGTGGAAAGCTCTTGTTTTTCTTGATCTTGGTTCAAATGCCCTTGACTTGATTGATAAGATTCCTTGTTTTAGTCTCGTGTTAGACCATCATGAGATTAAATTAAAAAATAAATTAGAGAAGACTATTTTTGTGAATCCATGTACAGAAAATAAGAAGGATATACTTAGTGCAGCAGGCGTTACTTACTTTTTTGCTAAAGAGATTAATGAAAAAAATAAAGATCTAGCACAATTGGCTGTTCTTGGGATGGTTGGAGATTTTCTTGATAGAGAACTTAGTAAGATGAATGACCAGATTATCAAAGATGCTAAAAAGTGTGGGACCCAGGTTAAGAGGGGACTTACTATTTTTTCAGGCACCAGGCCAGTTCATAAAGCCCTTGAATTTAGTTCTAATGTTTTTATCCCAGGTGTTACAGGTTCTTATTCAGGCGCACTTACATTACTACGCGAGGCTGGAATAGATTATAGGCAAGGCACTCGTTACAAAACTTTGCTTGATTTAAAAAAAGATGAATTATCGAGGCTAATGACCGCAATTCTTTTGAGAAGAATTCGTGAAGGTCATGATTCAGATATTCTTGGGGATGTATATTTGATTAAGATGTTTGGACATCTTGAAGATGCTCGTGAATTAAGTGCAGTTGTAAATGCTTGTGGAAGATTAGGTTATAGTGATATTGCCTTAAGTTTTTTAATTGGCTCTCGCAGAGCCAAGTATCTTTCCCAAGAAGTTTATGATAAATATAAACATCATCTAATTAAGGCTCTTAATTATGCTGAGACTTGTGATAAAATCAAGGGAACTGGATATGTTATTATTAATGCAGAGGATAAGATAAAGGACACTATTATTGGAACTGTTCTTACTATAATTTCCTCATCATCTTTATATGCTGCTGGAACAGTTCTTGTTGGAATGGCTTATCAGGGCCTTGATAAAATAAAAGTTTCTACAAGGATTTCTGGTCATAAAGATTGCATAAATCTTTCTGATTTGTTGAAACATATTATTAAGGAAACTGGAGGGGATGTTGGAGGCCATCAAAAAGCAGCAGGAGCCTTGATTCCCAGAGAAAAAGAAAATTTATTTCTAGAGCTTATTGAGAGAGAACTTAAGATGAATGAGATAAGCATCAAGATTTAAAAAGACAGATTTCTCTTGTTTTTCATGAAACAAGAAAGAATAACTGAGAGTAAGTTTGTAAAGGTTAAATGTCCTAAATGTAATAATGAGCAAGTGATATTTGGAAAAGCAACTACGACAGTTAGGTGCCTTATATGTAAGAATATTCTTGCTAAGCCTACAGGAAGTAAAATTAAGATAAGGGCAAAGGTTTTAGAGGTTTTACAATAAA
>JAUWNL010000001.1 GCA_030612665.1 archaeon | reverse complement strand
AGATTTTATGAACCCTTGGGAATCAGGAGTAAAAGATCATCTTTTTAATCAGGTTTTGGAAGAAAACTATAAAGATGACAAGTCTTTTTGTAATTTTTTAAATGATGTTTTAAGATATTTGAAGAGATTTAAGAATAATGAACCTTTGTATCTTTTATCCAAGAAAGAGAAAAAACTTGGACAGGAATTCATAAGAAGATTAGAATATCCCCCTAGTGGGTATGATTCTTTATTTCCTTTAAGTTTCTGATTGTATTATAGAAAAATTTAATAATAAAGGAATAAACTATTCCTTGATGAATAGAACATTCAATACAATAGAAGAAGCTATAGACACTTGGAGGAAAGAAGCTGAAAAAGGATTAGTAAAAAGTGGTATTCTTTGCGAATGTCATTGTTATAGAAGAGAAGATAAAATTAAAAATGCGTCTCCAATTGCGAGATGCACTCTTTTAATCCCTGAAAATGTCTATAATAATTATGTAAAAGAGACATCTGAAAGATATAAAGATGTAAATTATGAATTTCCTTATGTTGCTGTTCTAATGCCAGGACATATTAGGGTTAGGTTTTATGGTAAAGAAAAAGAAGATTATATGACTAAACAAGATTTATGTAAAAATCAATTTAAAGTAGAAGAATTATTAAAAAGATACTTAGGAAAGAAGATAAGATTAGGAAAAAATATTTTAATTAAGAAATAAAAATGATATGTTTAGGAATTGAGTCAACAGCACATACTTTCGGGGCTTCGGTTATGAAAGATAAAGAAATCTTGAGTAATGTTAAAGATAGTTATACAACTAAAAGTGGAGGGATTATTCCAACTGAAGCTGCGAAACATCATGAAAAAGTTAAGTATGCTGTTGTCGAGAGAGGATTGCGGGAGGCTGGCATAAAACTTGATGATGTTGAATTAATTGCTTTTTCTCAGGCTCCAGGACTTGCTCCTTGTTTGCTTCAAGGTCGTGATATTGCTAGAGAACTTGCTTCAAGACTAAAAGTGCCTGTTATTCCTGTAAATCATTGCATTGCTCATCTTGAAATCGGGAGAATGTTATGTAAATGCAGAGATCCTGTTTTACTTTATGTTTCTGGAGCTAATACACAAGTTATTGCTTATGCATCAGGCAAATATAGAATATTTGGCGAGACTCTTGATATTGGAGCAGGGAATTTTATTGATACATTTGCAAGACATACAGGACTTGGTTTTCCAGGAGGCCCAAAAATTGCTGAACTTGCAAGTAAAGGAAAAAATTTGATTGAGCTTCCTTATTCTGTTAAAGGGATGGATGTTGCTTTTTCTGGAATCCTTACAAATTTAAAACAAAAATATAATTCAAAAAAATATAAACTTGAAGATCTTGCATATTCACTTCAAGAATATGCATTTGCTATGCTTATTGAAGTTGCTGAGAGGGCCATGGCACATCTTGGAAAAAAAGAATTGTTGCTTGGTGGGGGAGTTGCTTGCAATAAAAGATTTCAAGAAATGTGTAAGATTATGTGTAAAGAACGAGGAGCTAGGTTTTTTTGTCCTCCTGCAAGTGTGCTTGTTGATAATGCCATTATGATTTGTTGGTTAGGACTCTTACAGAAAAATCAAGCTATTAGTTGGAAAAATCTTGATAAAGTTGATATTAATCCTTATGAAAGAACTGATGATGTTATTGTGAAATGGAGATAATGGCGATAGGTTTTTAAAGGTATTTTTTCTTTGTTTTATAAACCAAATGACTAAAGCTAAATGCTAATGAGGGAGGTTCAAATGGTTTCTACATATGAAATAGTAGAAGTTGCAAGAAAGACTGGAAAAATAGAAAAAGGAACAAATGAAACTACAAAAGCAATAGAACGTGGTACAGCTAAGTTAGTTGTATATGCAGAAGATGTTCAACCTAAAGAAATAGTTCAACATATGCCTGCACTTTGCAAAGAAAAAGGAATTCCGTGTGTTAATGTAGACAGCAAACAGAAGTTAGGTGTTGCAGCTGGTATCAATGTTTCTTGTGCAAGTATTGCAGTAATTGATGCTGGAGATGCTATAAGAGATCTTGCAAGTTTGAAAACTGAGAAATAACATAATAATTAATAATTAAAAAATGAAAAGAAATGGAAAAAACCTTACTTCATGTTTGATAAAAGAAAATAGCATCCCTATGTTAGAAGAGTGTAAAAAATGTAATCCCCAAGATCCTAAACAAAGATGTAAATTTTATATTCCTTGGAAAAAGAAAGTAAAAGAAAAAAGATATAAGGGGAATGAGAATTATATCATGAATCCTTCTAAAAATAAAATAATAATAAAAGTTTAGCATATCATAAAAATGGGAAGTAAAAAACAACAGGTTAGACAAGGTAAAAGCTCTGGGAAAAAAGGAACTGAGAAACTAGCTTATAGTGCTTCACCAGCAGTTGTTGAAGAAATATGTGGAAAGACAGGTTTCCGTGGAGAGCTTACCCAAGTTAATGTTAGAATTCTTCAAGGACCAAATAAAGGCAAGGTTATAAGAAGAAATGCAAAAGGTCCGATTAGATTAAAAGATATTTTGATTCTGCGTGAGACTGAAATTGAAGCAAGGAGAATCAGAACTAAAGTTATGAAAGGAGCTTTCACTTAAAATGACAAGATGTAATTATTGTTCAAAACAAATGAAACTTGGTCGTGGCATAACTTTTGTTACAATTGATTCTAAAGTATTGCATTTTTGTTCTAGTAAATGCCGTAAGAACTTTAAGCTTGGTAGAAAAAAGAAAAAGTGGGCTACTAAGAAAAAGGAAAAGAAAAAAGAAAGAATAGAGAAAAAATGAAATTTATTATGACAGGCCATAAAGGGCTTATTGGAAGTTTTCTTCTTGAAAAATTAAAAAAATTAGGACATAAACCTGTTTTGCTTATAGATTTAAGAGAAGGACAAGATGTTGCTAATATTCTTGATAAAAAATTAGATGAGAAAGTTGATGTTATGATTCATCTCGCTAGTTTCTGCAAGGTTAGTAAGATTGTAAGGAATCCAGAACTTGCTTTTCATCACAATGTCCTTGGGACTTATAAGGTTCTAGAATTTTGTCGTAAGAATAAAATTCCAAAAATCATTTTTACTAGTTCTTCTAGAATTTTGAAAAAAGAAAAAAATCCTTATACTGCGAGCAAGATTTATGGTGAAGAAATATGCAAAGGATATTGCCAATGTTATAATATAGATTATATAATAATAAGGCCAAGCACAGTCTATGGGTCTTTTGATGATTTGACTGCTAGAGTAACAGATATTTTCATTAGAAATGCTTTACATGACAATGATCTTGAAATATATGGAGACGAAGAAAAGACCCTCGATTTTACATATATAGATAATTTTGTTGATGCATTTTTACTTGTTATGGATAAAAAGAATGAAGAATTTGATATTTCTGATGGTAAGGGAATCAAATTAAATTATGTGGCAGATTTAATAATAAAGTTAGCTGGCAAGGGAAAGAAAAAATTTTCTCCTCCTGAAATTGCGCAACCTCAACAAATAGAATTAGATATCTCTAAAATTGAGGAACTTGGATTCAAACCTAAAATTAGTATAGAAGAAGGAATCAAAAGAACTTTTGAGTGGTATAAAGAAAATTTAGAGGATATTGATAAAAGCAGAGGTAAGTAAAGGTAATAAGAAGTATTTAGAGAGATTTAGTTAAATTTAAATATAATTTTTCTCTATTTAGTCTATAAAAAGAGGCATAAGAAAAATGATGCATATAGATTTAAATCCACAAGTTCCACCTATTGTGCATGTCGAGGATAAGACTAAGATCAATATTCGTTATGTCTTAATTTCTCCTTATGTTTCTGTTCATATTTATTGGAATGAAGAAACTAGCGAAGTTCTCTATGAAATTGAAGAGCCTTTGTTAAATGAAATTGAAAAAAAGATTCTTAAAGAGATTGAGATTGGAATTACTGAATTAATGAACCTTGATGTTGTTCTTGAAAAAAGTCAAGACGCTCTTGTGAATTATCTTGATAAGACAGCCAGAGTGCTTCTTAAAGAATTAGGAAGAGAGATTACTGAAGAAAGCTATAAGAGACTTTTTTATTATATCTTCCGTGATTTTGTTGGATTAAATGAAGCTGAGCCATTTATGCAGGATTTTTTCATTGAAGATATTGAATGTAATGGAGTTAATACCCCTGTGTATATTGTTCATCGTATTTTCAGGAATTTAAAAACTAATGTTATATTTAAAGATATGAAAGAGCTTGCTAGTTTTATTGAAAAAATTGCTCAGCGTTGTGGAAAATATGTTTCTTATGCTTCTCCGCTTCTTGATGGTTCATTGCCTGATGGTTCTAGAGTGAATGCAACATACACTACTGATATTAGTAGTAAAGGTCCGACTTTTACAATCCGTAAGTTCACCAAAGTACCTTGGACTCCGATACAACTTATAAAAATGAATACATTGAGTCCTGAAATGTTGGCTTATTTCTGGATATTGATTGAGTATAAAAGCAACATACTTATTACTGGAGGTACGGGTAGTGGAAAAACAACTATGTTAAATGCCCTTGCATTTTTTATACCTCCCGAAGCAAGAGTTGTTTCAATTGAAGACACCCGTGAATTAATGTTGCCTCGTGAGAATTGGTTGCCAAGTGTTGCTAGGAGTGGAGTTGGAGTTGGAGGAATTGGTGAGATTGATTTATTTGCCTTGTTGAAAGAAAGTTTTAGGCAAAATCCTGATTATGTTATTGTTGGAGAGGTTCGTGGTAAAGAAGCTTTTGTTTTATTCCAGGGCATGTCTTCTGGACATCCTTCGATAAGCACCATTCATGCAGATTCAATTGATTCAGTCATAAAAAGATTAGAGACTCCACCAATAAACTTGAGTCCGACTCTTGTTAATGCTCTTGATGCGGTTATTATCATGAGTCATGCACTTGTAAAGAAAAAAGAAACAAGGAGACTCAGACGAGTTGTTGAGGTTGTGGATGTTACTCCTGATGGAGTTGCTATGACTAACATTCCATTTATGTGGAATCCTAAAGATGATACATTTTATTTCAAGACTGAGAGCAAGGTTTTTGAAAAGATCAGTGAAAGATATGGAATTGAAAAGGAAAAACTGCATGAAGAATTCAAACTCAGGACTAGATTTTTATTTCAACTTTTTAAAAGAAAAATTACTGATTTTAATGCAATTCAAAAAATAATTAATGAGTATTATAAAAATCCTAAGGCTGTGCTTAGAAGATATAGGATTATAAAGTAAAATTAAAGCCAAAGATAAAAGAAAAAAGAGAAAGAAGAAAGATGATAAGTAAAGAGAAGATTTTCTTTTTGAATCAACTTCTTGATTCAATGGATAAAGCATTAGAAAAATTTGAGCAGGATTTGTCAAGGAAAAAAGAGAAAGAAGTTGTAGATTTTATCATCTCGATTCAGTCTGAGATTAAAAATTTACTTTTAATTGTGAAATGAATGAAAAGGAATGAGAACTAATGAAAATGAATGAAAATGAAAATTAATATATTAAAAAGTACAATCAACAAGGAAAAGAGGATTTTGGGAGAGATTGACTTTCTTCTAGATCAACGAAGAGAGCTTGTTGAGAAAGAGAAACTTATGTTTGATAAATCAATTTTCTCATTGTTACATCAATTTAGTGTGTTGAATGATTCAGTCCCCGAACTTCTTGGTAAGGAACCTAGAGCTAAGAAGTTATTACCTCCTCCAAAATATTCTAGGATTGTGACTGAGGAAGGGAGATTTTATGTTTCAAAGATAGAGAAAGAACAATTTCTTAAAGACCTTAAGATTGAGAAATCTCTTCTAAGAAAAATAAAAAGGAAAGTAAAAACAAAAGAAGAGGAGAGAATTATTGAAGGTAAGGGCTTTAGGACTATTGAAAGAAGAACTGGAGTCATTGGATTTTCTAATCGTTTGTTTGGTCCACTTGCTTTTGAATTATCTCAGACCTTATTTAAAGATTTAAAATATTCGATTAGGAAGGCAAATATGCCTTTTTTGCTCTCAGCATACTTGTCTTTGATGTTTTTTTCCACTTTTGTTGCTTTTTTTGTAGGATTATTTTTTGCTTTTTTAATTAGTATTTTAAGCAATGCAACAATCTTAGTTTTTTTGCGTAATATAGCACTCTCATTGTTATTACCTTTTATTGTTTTTATTTCATTTTACTTGTATCCTAGTTCAAAGATTTCAGGAACAAAACAAGATATAGAAAATGAATTACCTTTTGCAACCGTGCATATGTCTGCTATTGCAAGTTCTGGTGTTGAGCCATCAAAAATCTTCAAAATTTTAGCTCTCAGTCGAGAATATAAAAACATTGCTAAAGAAGCAAGAAAAATTGTTAATCAAATTAACATTTATGGTTATGATCTTACAAGTGCTTTGAAAAATGTGGCAAGCATGACAAGTAATAAGAAATTTGCTGAACTTCTCAATGGGATGTCGGCAACAATTACTGGTGGAGGGAATCTCTCGAGTTATTTAAATGAAAAAGCAAAAGATATGTTGAGAGATTATAAACTTTCAAGAGAAAAATATGCCACAACAATCAGTATGTATGCTGATATTTATACTGCCTTGTTGATTGCAGCGCCACTCATGTTTATGTTAATCTTAGTGATAATAGGCTCACTTGGAACAGGAATCATGGGATTTGATGCTGCCACTCTTTCAACAATTGGTATTGTTGTTATTGCTCTATTAAATTTTATCTTTTTAATATTCCTTCAACTCACTCAACCAAAAACGTAAAGATGAGAACATAAAAAAATGAAAAAAATACAGATTATTGGACTTTTGATTGCATTTGTCTTAGTTGTTCTCAACTTTCTTTTTTTAATGCAGACTAAACTTTTCTTTTTTGTTTTGGGTATTGCTGTGGTTATCGCCTTATTGCCTTTTTTTGCTTCTTTTATTATTGAGTCTGGGCGTGAAAAAGACAAGGAAGAAAAATTCCTTGAGTTTGCAAGAAATATAAGTGAAAATGTTAAAAGTGGAATAGCAATAACTAAAAGTATCTTGATTCTTGCTGATAAAGATTATGGTTCTCTAAGTGTTAATGTTAAAAAATTGGCTAATCAGATAAGGATAGGAATTCCATTTCGTAAGGCATTCAAGATCTTTGCTAGTGATACAAAGAATAGAATTATATCGAGGAGTGTTGAGTTGATTATTGAGGCAGAAACTTCTGGAGGGAATATTGCAAATATAGTTGACCAGGTTGTTAAGAGTGTTGAAGAAGTAGAGAATCTTAAGAAGGAAAGAAAGTCAAAGATGTATAATATGATTGTTCAGGGGTATATTATTTTTATTATTTTTATTATTATTATGCTTTTTGTTGAACTTAGCTTATTACCAATGATTTCTGGGACAATTGGACAACAACAGCAAGGTCTTGAAGGACAACAGCAACTTTTTAAAAACGCTTTCTTTATCTTGATGTTGACTCAGGCCTTTTTCGCAGGGCTTGTAACTGGAAAATTAAGTGAGGGGACAATCAAAGCAGGAATCAAGCATAGCGCAATACTTTTAACTTTTACTTACTTTATTGTAACAGGCGCAAGGGCCCTATTTTGATTGATAAATTGATTAACAAAGTAATTAAGGGAAGGGATTAATTAATAAATATTAACAAATGGCTGCAGATATTATAATGCAAATTGGAATTTTTGTTTTTTTAATTCTATTCCTCTTTCTAATGTTCATTTTTTTCACTACTTTTCTTTCATTGTTCGTAAAAAAAGAATACAAAAAGTATGAACCTTGTGTTAGTATCATAGTGCCTTGTTATAACGAAGAAAAAAATATAACTAATTGTCTGAATTCTATTTTTTCTCTTGATTATCCAAAAAGAAAGATCGAGATTATTATTATAAATGATGGTTCAACAGACAATACATCAAATATATTAAGAAATTTAAAGAAAAAATACAGAAAAATTAGAATTTTTAATCTTAAACGTAAAAAAAGCGACATTGGAAAATGGCATAAACCCTTTGTTCTAAATTTTGGTGTTAAAAAGTCTTCCCACGAGATTATTCTTACTATAGATGCAGATACTTTTATTGATAAAAATTCTCTAAAGAGAATAGTTGTTCCACTCCAAGACAAAAAAGTTGGAGCGACAAATGGATCCCTTTTAGTCGAGAATAAACATTGTTTTCTCGGTGTTTTTCAAAATATAGAATATTATCTCCTCAATCTTTCTAGAAGAAGTTTCTCAAATCTCTTTGGAAATGTGGTCTGGTTTTTTGGTGCATTTGCTTGTTATAGAAAAAGTGCCATAGAGAAAATTGGTTATTTTAAAGGAGGTCTGATGGGAGAAGATGTTAATACTAATTTGTCAATATATCGTGTGGGTTATACAATGAAGAATGTTCATAATGCTTTTGTTTATACCCTTGTTCCAGATACTATAAAAGGACTTTTCAAACAAAGAACAAGATGGTGGCTGGCAACGTTAGATTCATTGAAAAGAAATAAATCCTTATTTTCAATTAAATCTAATGCATCTATGCTTTTTCTTTTCTTTAATCATTATTGGTGGACTTTTTATTCATTTATATTATTTCCTTTGTTGGCATATCAGGTTGCATATTGGATGCCTTACAATAATCAAAACTTTGCCTCGATGTTTATGTATCTCTTTAGATGGTTTTCTTTACTTGGGCCTGTTTATGTGATTTATAAAATTCCTGTATGGGGAGTATCTTTTTATAGTATTTTTGGGGTAGTTTCTGGAATTATCAGTTTATTTTTAATAATTTGGGCAATGTATATGTTTAAAGGAAAACTCACTCTTAAGAGCATGATTGCCATTTTCTTTTATTTTCCCTATACTCTCCTCTTAAATGCCGCAATTATTGTAAGTGTTATAAAGAAAATGTTTTTAAAGAGTGAGTAGTTAATTAATTTAGATATTAATCTAGATATCAAATCACAGATAAAAGAGGACAGAAGAGGATAAAAGAGGATAAAATCAATCCTGAATTGCTTACAAAATATTTACAAAATGGTTTTTGAAGTATTGCAGTCAGCATATTATGCTTATATGGAGAAATATATCTATATCAATAATTTGATTCCAGAGCCTGTTTATCATGTTTTTAATATATTATTTTTTATCTCTTTGGCTGTGGGAGCTATTGTTTCTTTATGTTATTTATTTATGACCTTCAATGTCATTATAACAAAAGATGAAAAAATTAAACAAGAAGAAAAAATCAATAAAAAAATAAAATTGCCTTTTGTTACGATTCAGATTCCCACTAAAAATGAGATTATTGCCCTAAGATGCGCTAAAAAATGTATTAATTTTAGTTATCCTAATAATAGATATGAGATTATTATCGGAGATGATAGCACTAAAGAAAATGTTTCTAAAAAAATTAATAAATTTGTGGAAAAATATAAAAAGAAATTTAAGAATATTAAAGTGACAATAAGACCAGACAAGTCAGGATATAAACCAGGAAATCTTAATTATATGTTAAAATACAGCAAGGGAGAAATAATTGTTCTTTTTGATTCAGATTTTGCACCAGGAAAAGATTTTCTAAAGAGAATTGTTGTTCCTTTTAAAGATAAGAATGTTTCTGGAGTCCAAGCAAGATGGAAATTTAATAATGCTAATAAAAATATAGTTACTGCCTTAGGTTCTACAATTGGATATACATTTCATCATGTTTCTTTATCTTTTCTTAAAAAACAAGATGTTGGATTCCTTTGCGGTTCAGCAGAGGCAGTTAGAAAAAAAGATCTTGTTGAATTAGGAGGTTGGAAACATGGAAGTTTGACTGAGGATATTGAATATTCTTTAAGATTACATAAAAAAAGAAAGAAAATACATTACCTTCCTGGATTAGAGTGTTATAATGAAACTCCTAGCCGGCCTTTTGATCTCTATAGGCAACAGATGAGGTGGGCTTATGGAGTTATCTCTGCATATAAGAACCATGGTAAAGATATTTTAACTTCAAAAGTGATTTCAGGAAAACAAAAATTATTTACTATGATGGGAAGTTTTGGTTATATATTGCCTGTAGTCCTATTTCTCGGAATTTTTTTGTGTGGTGCAATAGCTTTTTTCACAAAACCAGTTGCTCCAATTGATTGGAACAACACATTCTATGAAATAACAAGAAATCTTGCTTTAACTGGAGGTTTTCTTATCGCAAGTGCTTTTGCTCTTGTCAGAGCAAAAAAAACAAAATTAATACCTAAAGCATTTTTTTCTTCTTTTACTATTGGTTTAGTAACCACTTTTTTTGTTAATAAAGGCATAGTTAAAGCCCTGTTTAATAGACCAATGAAATGGTATCTTCTCAAGAAAAGCGAAAAGATAAGTTAAAAAAATTTATATTAAAGTAATGTTAAAGTACCGAAAATAATAAATATCAATTAATCTTTGTTGGGCTATGGTTGAGGATTATGAAGGAGAAGGGTGCGAAGAGTGCGGTTCTTCAAATTCTTATGATGTTATCTACGAAGGTAGAATGACTAAGCTTTGTTCTACTTGTGCAGCAATGAATGGTGCTGTGATAATCAAGAAACCTACAACTGAACAATGGGATAGAGCTGTTCGTGATACTCCGTTACAAGAAAGAGTTAAAGCCTGGCGTAAGGCAAGGCAAGAAGGACCCAAAGAAGTAACTCTTGATACTTTAAGGAGAAGAAAAGAAGAATTAGATAGAGATAAACAAAAAGAACAACAAGAATTAATTAAAAGAGAGATTGAAGAAGCAAAAACCATCCTAGACTTTCGTTCTATAGGCATGGCTACAAAGACTACAACTCCGACTATTTCAGACTTGAAGAGAATGCAGGAAAGGAAAAGCCATGAAGAAAGGCAGGAAAGGAAAATTTCTCCTGTTTCAAATACCCCACAATTAATTCTCGAACCTAAAACAGAGATAGACTCGAGACTTGAACAAGCACAACAAACAGAACTTGAGATAGATGAATTTATACAGGAAGTTAGGAGAACTGGAGAAGAAGAGCAACTTGAGCAAGAAATAGAAGTTCCAAGACCTTTAGAACCAATTGACCCTTGGGATTATGAAAAAACCTCGGGAGAGTCAAGAGAGCCAATAGAATCAAAAGAACCAGAAGAAAAAGACGAGAAGTCTGATAATAATTCTGAATAAAGCTGGATAAAGCAGAATATTGAGAATTTGAGAATTGAAAAAGTTTAAAAAGCATTTTTGAATATTACTCTCATGATTAAAGTAATTAAGAAAGGTAAAGATGAATTGCAGATTGAAATAGATAATCTTACTATTGCAGAGCTTCTTAGGACTTATCTTTGGCAAGATCCTGCCACAACCCTTGCTGCTTGGCAGAGAGAGCATCCATCAAAGAACCCAATTCTAATGCTCAAGACAAAAGGCAAGAGTCCAAAGAAAGTTCTTCTTGATACAATAAAAAAGATTCAAAATATTAATGCTAAACTTATTTCTGAATTTAAGAAATTAAAGTAAAATGAAAAAACATCCCATAGATAAGGTTAGAAATCTTTTAGAAAAAATAGGATATCATCCTGACAGAGGAGAACCAGTAAAAAATCTAGAAAGAGTAAGTGAAAAAATTAAATCTTATGAGGGACAAAACTTTATACTTCATGTTCACAAAAGAACTAAAAAAGAAATGAAAGAATGGAAGAATAATAAACATTATAAAGATAAAATATATTATTTTACTATTTATATTAAGGAATAAAAATGAAGCGTTCATCTCGTCGTTGGAAAAAGAAAAGGCAGATGAGATGGAAATGGCAGAGAAAAAGACTCAAACGAGAGAAAAGAAAAAGAAAACAACGAAGACAGGCTGCTAAGTAAAGAGAAAAAATCTCAAAAAGTTTAGAATCAGTGTTCTATTATTTTTTATATTTCAATTTTAATGCTAAAATTAAGATTATTGTACAAGATGCAAAATTTAATCCTGTAACGATTTCCAACAATAAATCAGAAATTACTAATAGGGCGTATAAGAAAGTAATACAACTACAAAATGTCCAAATGATATATGAATTAATATTTGCACTTGCTATCTTTTTTGTTAAATCTCTTATTGTTGGAATATATCCTACTGTTGCAATAATTCCTGTGCTTGCATAAAGAAAAGCAATAATTATTAGTATGATTTCCATAATATATCTATTAAAATTGAAACGAATATAAATCTTTTAGTGATTCTAAATTAAAATTAATTATAATTAAAAAGAAATTAAAAATTAAAAAGAAGAATTAAAATCTAGCTTTAATATGCCCGCCTATTTTACCTACTGTGGTTTTGTTTTGGCCATTGAATTGAGCTCCGAGGTCTAAACCAAGTTCAATGTATTTCTTTACATCTTTTAATTCTTGTTCAAGCGGAATATAAACTCTTGGACCAGCACTTAAAACAACATTCTTGTAAATATCATCGACAGTTGTTTCATCTGATTTCCTATAAATTTCTTCAATTCCTAGCGGAGTTTGAATTCCAAGATTAAGTCCATATTGGACTTCATTTTCTTTTCCATTTAATACCGTCATGTCAAAATAACCATCATTTCCTCTGAGCAAGTCATTAAAATTTCCTTTTCCACCTTGTATCTTTACTCTCCAATCTGGATTTAATTGACAAAATAATGCAGCATCAAAAGAATATTTGAAATCCATATCTAATGAAGAGCCTCCTCTTGCTGTTATCTCTGCAGCAAGGTCTTTGCCTCCAATTCCTGCTTTTCCAAGTAAATATAAATAAGTTGGCATTTCTTTTCCATCTTTTGAATTTACAATGAAACCAAATCCAGTTCCAAAAGTATTACCAAATACCTGGATTTCAGGATTAAATTGAAATCCTTTTCTACTTTCTGAATTAAATGCTTTTCCTTCAAGGCTTCCAGTTATGTTAAACATTGGATTAGAATAAACTTTATCATTAATTCCTAATGTAAGGACAGCAGCATTTGTGTCATCAAGAATGTCTTTATTGTAATGCAATAATCCAAATTCTATTCCTTGATGAATTTCATCATAAGTATTGATTAACCCAATTAGATTTTGTTTTGGTTTTGTTATTTTTGTTTTTTCTATTGGAGTTGGAGTTTCTTTGATTGTATGGCTTCCAACACCTTCTTTTTCACTATAAACACCCGGCATTTCTTCTAATTCTAAGATACTTGAGGCTGAGTCTTTTACTGCGGGTTGTACTGGTTCTTTTATGATTTTGTATACTGTATCAACTTTAGCTGGAGTTGAATCTGCTTTTGTTGCTCCCTGATTATAAATATTAAGTGTTAAAGGAATAGTTATGTTTTCTGTCTCATTTTCATTTATTGTTACGTTAATTTGTTGTGTTTGTGGAAATTCTTTTATTTCTCCTTTAACTTCTCCAGGTTTTGCGAAATATAAAGTAGGTACTAAGAATAAAGGTAACAATACTTTTGATATTAAATTATTATTTTTTTTATTCATTTTGTTACTTTTTAGATTATTGCCAGATATTTATAAACCTTTCGGTATGTAGTAATTACACAGTAACAAAAAATATGAGAAAGTTATATATAGTTCTTTTTTTGAAAATTTAATATGATAATTACTATTTCTGGAATGCCTGGAAGCGGAAAAACAACTCTTGCTAAACATCTTGCAAAGGTTTTTGATTTGAAGTATTATGGAATGGGGGATTTGAGAAGAGAAATGGCTGTTAGAAAAGGAATGAATATTAATGAATTAAATAAACTTGGTGAAAAAAATCCAATTACAGACAAGGAAGTAGATGATTTTATTGTGAGTCTTGCTAAATCAAAATCAAAAGAAGAAAGGATAATTATTGATGGACGCATGGGTTTTCATTTTATTCCACAGTCAATTAAGATTTTTATTAATGTTGATCTTAAAGAAAGCGCTAAGAGGATTTTTAAACGTCAAGGTAAATCTGAAAAATATGAAAATGTTGATGAAACTTATGGGGCTTTGAAGAAAAGAATTGAAAGTGATGATAGAAGATATAAAAAATATTATCATGTTGGTATTTTTAATCTGGATAATTATGATATCCTCTTTGATTCAACTAAAATGACGATTCCAGAAGCAAAAGAAAACATACAAAAAACTGTAGAAAAATATATAAAGGTACAAAAAGATAAACGCTCAGAATAAATAAGGTAAATAAAACCTAAAAAAGAATATCTAAGATATAAATTAGATAGTTTTAAATAATATTCAAAAAATAAAAAAAGGTATATCGGAGGTAAAATGCCTGATGAATTTGATGAAGAAGACCAAGTTGATTTTGAATCAACAAGTTATGAACCAAAAGATAGTGATGAAGTTGATGAAGAAGAAGAACTCGAGGATGATTGGTGATTGATGATAATTTTTCTTTATTTTTTCTTTATCTTTATTTCTTTTCTTCTTCCTTCTTTTTCCTTTATACTTCTTTTTATTATTTTTATTTGTGGTTTAAAAAAGTTTAAATAGCATCTCAATTTTCTATTTTTATTATTGCTATTTGCTATTTGTTAAAATGTATTTTGCAAAAGATCAAGAAGGAAAGACATTGAAATTTTGGAAGAAGAACAAGATTTATGAGAAAGTAAAGCAGAAAAATAAGAAAGGAAAGGATTTTTACTTTCTCCAGGGGCCACCATATACTTCTGGAAGAATCCATATTGGAACAGCTTGGAATAATTGTTTGAAAGATACAATTATGAGATTTAAGCGAATGAAGGGATTTAATGTTTGGGATAGAGCAGGTTATGATGTTCATGGTCTCCCAATTTCTAGGAAAGTTCAAGAGAATTTAAAACTTAAACATAAAGAGGATATTGAAAAATATGGGGTGGATAAATTCATCAAAGCATGCAAAAAATTTGCCAATGATAATGCTAAGATAATGTCTCAAGATTTATGGGAACTTGGTGTTTGGATGGATTTTAATGATCCTTATATGACTTTTGCTAATGATTATATTGGGGGAGAATGGTTTTTCATTAAAAAAGCATGGGAACAAAAGAGAATTTATAGAGATAAGAAAATCACCCATTGGTGTGCTCATTGTGAGACTGGGTTAGCAAAACATGAATTAGAATATAAAAATCTTAAAGATGATTCTATCTTTCTAAAGTTTAAACTTAAAGATAAAAATAAGAAAAATGAATATTTGATAGTCTGGACAACTACCCCCTGGACAATTCCATTTAATCTTGCTGTTATGGTAAATCCTGGACTTGATTATGTTAAAGCCCAGGTAGGCGATGAAGTATGGGTGCTTGCTAAGGCTCTTGCAAATGTTGTTATTGCTGGACTTTTTGAAAAAGATTTTAAGATTATTAGTGAATTTAAAGGACAGGAAATGGAGGGCTGGCAATATGAACCTCCTCTTGATGAAATAAAAGATATTTACGAGGAATTAAAAAAGAAACATAAAAATGTTCATACAATAGTATTAAGTGAACAATATGTTACAACTACTGCTGGTTCTGGACTTGTGCATTGTGCGCCTGGTTGTGGTCCAGAAGATAAAGAAATAGGTGATAAATATAACCTGCCAACTTTCAATAGACTTGATGAATCTGGAAAGTTTCAAAATATGAATTCTTTTTCTGGAATGACTGCAAGAGTAGATGATGACAGATTTAGAGAATTACTAAAGAAAAAAGGATCTTTAATTAAAACTACTGAAATTGAACATGATTATCCTACTTGTTGGAGATGCCATAATCCCGTTATTTTCAGAGCAACAGAACAATGGTTCTTAAAAACAAAAGATTTGATTCCAAAACTCTTGAAAGAAAACAAAAAAGTTTTATGGGTTCCTAAATTCGGCAAGGTTAATTATGATAGATGGGTAGAAAATTTGAAGGATAATAGTGTTGTTAGGCAAAGATATTGGGGATGTCCTTTTCCTTTATGGAAATGTGACAATGAAAAATGTGGGAATATTGAGGTTATAGGTTCATTACAAGAACTTAAAAAAAAGGCAGGAAAAGTGCCTTCTGAATTACATAAACCCTGGATTGACAAGGTTAAGTGGGATTGTTCTAAATGTAAAAAAGGGGAGATGATTAGAGATCCAGATGTTCTAGATGTATGGATTGATTCTGGAACTGCTGGATGGAACTGTCTTTATTATCCTGCCAAAAAAGATTATTTAAAATTGTTCCCAGCAGATTTTATTTTAGAAGCAACAGAGCAAGTGAGATTATGGTTCTATATGCTGAATCTATGTTCTTTAATTGCTTTCAATAAAGATAGTTATAAAGCAGTCTATATGCATGGAATGATTCTTGATTGGCATGGAATGAAAATGTCAAAAAGTCTGGATAATATTATTTCTCCTTATGAAGTTGCTGATAAGGTGGGTATTGGAGTTTTTAGGTATTATATGATCCAACAGCGTGCTGGAGAAAATATGAGTTTTAATTGGGAAGACTTGAAGATTAAACAAAGAAACATACAAATTCTTTGGAATCTGAAAAATTATCTTATTGAACTTGCAAAACTCCATAATTTTAATCCCACAATTACAAAAAAACCTTCCCTAGAAGCAGAAGAAGAATATATGCTTTCACGAGTCAATTTAACAATACAAAAAGTTACAGAATTATTTGATAAATATAGGATTGATGAGACAATTGATTCAATTGAGAATCTTTATCTCGAACTCTCAAGATTTTATGTTCAACTTATTCGGGAGAAGATTGTTCTTGGAACAAAAAAACAAAAAAAAGCAGTTATCTGGACTCTTTATAATACACTCATGAATTGTATTAAGCTTTTTGCTCCAATTTGTCCTTTTATAACTGAAGCAATATATCAAGAACTAAAAAAAGAATTTAAACTAAAGGAAGAATCAATTCATCTTTGTTTTTGGCCAAAATACAATGCTAGGGAAATAAATAAAGATCTTGATAAAGAATTTGAGACAGTTAAACAAGTTATTGAAAAAATTCTTGCAATTAGGGCAGAAAAAGGAATAGGAATAAGATGGCCTCTTTCAAAAGCAAAAGTTTATGTGCATAAAGAAAACAAAATAAGAAAAGAAATAATAAGTTTAATTGAAGATTATGTTAATATCAAAAAAATTGAAATCAAGACTCATGGACATGGAAAAAAAGAGATAAAAGTTGATCTCAATACAAAACTCACAACTGAACTTGAAACTGAAGGATACACTAGAGAATTTATCAGGAAAATTCAAGCTTCAAGAAGAAAAGCTGGTCTCAAAAAACAGGACAAGATTGAACTTGAATTATATTTAGAGGATGATAATCTAATAAAATCAATAAAAAAATATAAACTTGAAAAATTGATTGAGGAAAAAACCAATGCAAAATTAAATCTGTTATCTACTAAGGAATTAAGAAAAAAACGCAAATATACTTTTGAAGAAAAAATAAAAAATAAAATAATACTTATATTTTTTGATATCAAAAAATAATTTTGTCGACGATAAATTTTAAAAGTAAAAATAAAATATAATTTGAAAAATATATCTTTTTTATTGATATTTCATAGAAAGCTTTAAATACCGTCTCAACTTTAAATCATCAAGTTTGTTATGTTATAGTCATAAAAAAATAAAAATTAAAAATGATCGTTAAAGAGGAATTTTTGAGTAGGCTGAGGAAAATATTTGGTTTGAACCTTTATGAGGTAAGGGTTTGGGCTGCTTTACTTTCAAGAGGAGTTAGTACAGCTGGTGAGCTTAGTGATATCAGTGGAGTTCCACGAAGCAGAACGTATGATATTCTTGAATCACTTGAAAAAAAAGGATTTATTGTAATGAAACTTGGAAAACCAATTAAATTCATTGCTTTAAAGCCAACAGAAGTTGTTGAACGAGTTAAAAGAAATGTTGCACGCGATGCGCATCAAACTAGTAAGAGACTTGATGAATTAAAAGGAACAGAAGTTCTCAATGAACTTTCAACATTATTTACTCAGGGAGTAAAATATATCGAACCAACTGATCTTAGTGGAGCATTGAGAGGAAGACACAATCTTTACAATCATCTTGATATGATGATTCGTGGAGCAGAAAAAACCTTGACAATTGTGACAACAGCAGATGGACTTAATAGGAAGATTGAATCCTTAAAACCAACTATTGAAAAAGCAAAGAAAAGAGGAGTTAAAATTAAAATTGCTGCGCCAATTACACCAAAGAATATAAAGATTGCTAAGGAGATAAACAGATTTGCAGAAGTGAGAAGTGAAAATATTATCAAATCAAGATTTGTTGTTATTGACGGGAAAGAATTGATGTTCATGGTTCTTAACGATGAAGAGGTTCATCCAACATATGATGTTGGTGTCTGGGTCAATACAGAATTTTTTGCTGGGGCTTTAGAACAACTTTTCGAATTTGCTTGGCAGAAGATGAAACCATTGAGCAAAGTAAGGATTAAGTAAAGGTTAAGTAAAAAAGGTTACTCGAAATAAAAAAGGGCAGGGAAAGAGAAATTAGTTTTTTTATTTTTATATTTCTATTTATCTTTTTTTATTTTTCTTTATCTCTTTCACTAATTAAATAATGTGGCATGGCTTTAGTAATTTTTATGTCGATGAATTTGCCAAGGAGATTTTCTTTTTTTATCTTGGATTTTTTTAAAATAATTAATTTATAATTTTTATTATGGCTGAGCCAAGAATCCCCCTGAGAATCATCTATTAAAATATGATATTTCTTATCAATAAATTTTTTATTAATTCCTAGAGCAATCTTTTTATGAAGTTTCATGAATTTGGTTGCTCTTTTTTTACATTCTTTGATTGGGGTTTGTTTCATTTTAGAAGCAAGTGTGCCTGACATTGGCCAGAACTTTGAAATATTCAAGATATCAGGCCTGATTTTTTTTATAAGTTCGAATGTTTTTTCAAAATCCTTTTTAGTCTCTCCAGGAAATCCAACAATGATATCTGTACTCAAGACAAGGTCTGGAAATTCTCTACGGAATTTCTCAATAATATAAATAAAATCCTGTACAGAATAAGGACGATTCATTAATCTAAGTATATTGTTGCTTCCAGATTGGACTGGGACATGAAGGAATTTGAACATCTTTTTGTCTTTATAACATTCAATTATCTCCTCAACTATTGGTAAAAGACTCGAAGGATTCATCATTCCAAGACGCACAAAGAATTTTTTCTTTATTGAAAGAACTTTTTTCAAAAGTTTTGGCAATTCATGTTTTCCATGAATGAGATCAAGGCCGTAACAGGCGTTATCTTGGCTTGTGAGCCATATTTCTTTACAAGAAATCAAGTCTTGTTTAACATTTTTAATGATTTTATCTTGAGGATATGAAAAAAGTTTGCCTTTTGCAAATCTTACTATACAAAAAGAACAATTACCTTGACAACCTTCACTTATCTGTGTAATTCCAATTGTCTTTCTCTTTGGAGTCTTAAAAAGACATAATTTTATTTCTTTTTTCTGGGAAATAAGTTCAGATTCTTTCCCTTTTATTAATTTTTTGATAATCTTGGCAATTTCATGGATATGTTTTGTCCCAACAAGTGCGAGTTTTACCTTAAAATTAGATTGCTTTGCAATCTTTTTGATTTTTTCACTCTTTACATCTGCCATGCAACCAACAACAATCAAAAATTGAAATCTAGAAAGAGTTTTGATTCTTGAAATCATTTTATGTTCTGTTGGTCCTTTAACAATACAAGTATTAATTATTGCAAGATCAGCAATTTCAGGTCTTGAAACGATTATGAAACCTTGTTTTTCAAGAAGTCCCTGAATAATCTCGCTATTGTTTTGATTAGCTGAGCAACCATAAGTTTCGATGTAGATATTTTTTATCATCTAAAAGATTAAGAAAAAGAGTATAAAAATCTTACATTTCCTTGACAATAGGAATCAACAATAAATTAAAACAATTTTCTAGAACTTGCTTTGTTGCCTTGACCATTTGAATTCTCCTTGCTTTTTCTTTTGGACTTGCTTTCATGACTGGGCAACATTCATAAAAATCATTGAATAATCTGGCAAGATTGTAAGTATAGTTTGCTATGATGTTTGGTTTATAGTTTCTTGCAGCTCGTTTGATAATTTCTTGAAATAACGAGAGTTCTTTGACAAGAAGATATTCTTTTTCATGGAGATTTTTGAATAGAGTTTTTCCTTGGTTCTTGCCTTTTACTTTTCCTTCTACTTTTTTTAGAATACTGTTTGCTCTGACATATGAATATTGGAGATATGGGCCTGAATTGCCTTCGAAGTTAAGCATCTTTTGCCAATCAAACCTTATATTGAGAATCCTATCACTTGAAAGGTCTCCATAGATAATTGCTCCAATTGCAACTGCCTCAGCAGTTTTATCTTTGTCCTTTAATTTTGGATTTTTTTGCTGAATGATTTTTTTTGCAAGAGCTATGCCCTTGTTAATGACATCTTCCATAAAAATTATTCTTCCTCTTCTTGTTGAAAGTTTTCCTTCTGGTAGACTTATTAAACCGAATGGAACATGAATCCCTTTTTTATACCAACTAAAACTTGCGATATCTAATGCTTTGAAAACTTGCTGAAAATGCAGTTTTTGTTCTGAGCCGACTACATAAAGAATTTTTTCTGGATTGTATTTATTTTGTCTGTAAATCAAGGATGCAATTTCTCTTGTATGATATGTAGATGCTCCATCAGACTTTTTCAGAATGCAAGGAGGCATCTCTTCTCCGAGTGGAATGATTAAGGCACCTTCACTCATTCTTGTAACTTGTTTTTTTCTTAGAAGGTTTATTGTTTTTTCAAGTTGATTATTATAGAAAGATTCGCCTGCAAAAGAATCAAACTTTACGTTGAGAATTTTATATATTTTATTGAATTCATTCATACTAAGTTCTTTGAATTTTTTCCATAATTGTGTATTCTCCTTATCTCCTTGCTCGAGTTTCTTGAATTCTTCTTTTGCTTTGTTATATAAAAATTAATTTTCATTTTCATTTTCATTTTTTTCAGCTTCTTTGTTGAATTTTATGTATAAATTGAGGAGATATTTTATTGGTTCTTTCTTGAGTTGTGATTCTTTTCCCCATTTCTTAAATGCTACTATGAGCTGGCCAAATTGAGTTCCCCAGTCACCAAGATGATTTATTCCTATGCTCTTATATCCAAGAAAATTGAAAATTTTGTAAAGGGAATAACCGATTATTGTACTTCTAAGATGGCCTATATTAAATGGCTTTGCTATATTTGGCGACGAGAAATCTATAATAATTTTCTTTTTTTTGCCTTCTTTACTTGAGCCATATTTTTCTTTTTCTTTCAGAATTTGTTTTATTATATTTTGTGAGAATTTTTCCTTGTCAACAAAAAAATTAATGTAGCTTCCTGTGGGTTTTATTTGTATCCCTGGGATTTTAATCTTTTTTGCAAGTTCCTTGGCTATGATATTTGGATTTTTCTTTTTTGTTTTCGCAAGAATAAAACATGGAAATGCATAATCTCCAAAATTTGATTTAGGAATCTTAAGAATTATGTCTTGTTTTTTAAGATGGGTGGCTTTGCTTATACCTTCTTTTATTTTTTCCTTGAACATAGTTGTATGAGACAACAGCAATTTAAAAATATAACGTGCAACAATTAAATTTATAAAGAAAGATGAATTTTCTCAATCATAATCATTAGTAGTCAATCAAATTGATTATAATCAATTAAATCAATCATAAAATGAGGTAAGATAAAAATGAGAGTTGAACTTGATGTGAAACCTAAACCAGGAGCAACTATTATCGAAGGATTTCCCGGATTTGGATTTGTTAGTACTATTGCTACTGAATATATTATTAAACATATCAATGCTAAACCTATTGGTAGAATTGTTAGCAGTAAAATCTCTCCCCTTGTTGCTATACATAAGTCTGAGATAATTGAGCCATTACAGATTTTATATAATGAAGATAAAAATATAATCATTGTTCAGGCTGTTGTTCCTGTTCAAGGAATTGAATGGGATATTGCTGAAACTCTTCTTGAACTTGCTAAGGAAATAAAAGCTAAGGAAATTATTGGTCTTGAAGGAGTCACTAGTCCCAAGCCTGCTGAAAAACCAGATGCTTTCTTTTATACGAATGTTGAGGGGAATAAAAAGAAGTTTGAAGGCATGAAGTTAAAAAATATGACAGAGGGAATTATTGTTGGAGTTACTGGAGCTTTATTGCTTAAAGCTAAGAATACTAAATTTTCTTGCTTTTTTGTAGAAACACATAGTGATTTGCCAGATAATACTGCTGCAGCAAGATTAATTGAGATTCTTGATGGATATATCCATCTTGGAGTTGATTATAAGCCTTTGATTGACAAAGCAAAAGAATTTGAAGAAAAACTTAAAGGTTTTATGGGTAAACTTAGTGAAGTGCAGCAAATCGCAGATAAAGAACATCTAACTTATGCTGGTTAGGATTGGTTGTGATTGGTTGTTGAGTCCAATTGAGGTCGGCTCACACTATGACTTTGCTATTTTCCATAATAAATTAAAATACTTTTTGTAAGCATCATTAACTTTTTTACTTTTGATAATTGCTACAAAGGGCTGGTTTTTATCTTCTAATACAGAAATTGATATTTTGTTTTTCCATATCATTGTGGCAGATGGACTACTATATCCTTTAGGTAAGTATTTTATTCTTACATTAGGCCACTTAGAGAATTTTGAAAACATCGATTTAGTCTCTTCATCAGCTATAATATTAAACTTAAGATTGACTTTTATAGCTTTTTTAACAAGAAGGGGCATGGTATATTTTAGTATTTTCCATGCTTTAGTTGTCATACCAATACTATAAAGTTCTTTACTTCCTATTTGTTCTTCTATAAGATTTTTATAAGCTTTTTTTCCCATATAAATCTCTGTTTCGGGTTGTTCTTTTTTTGCTTTTTTTTCTAAATTCAGTAATTCTGGCAAGATGTTTTTTATATGCTCTTCTTTTTCTTTTGCAATATCTAATAATCTGTTGGGATCCATAGCTTTAAAGTATTTTTTCTTCCCCTTGGTTATATAAGAAACTAAACCCTTTTCAATCAACCTCTCTAAAATGGCATAAGTTGTTCCTTTATGAAAACCAGATTTAGTAATTATGGCTGTTGCTGTTGTTGAACCTATCCCCAACAAAACTAAATAAATTCTTGTTTCTCCTTTACTCAATCCCAGTTCTTCCAAAACTCCTTCATCCATATTTTCAGTTAAAATTTATTAATATTTAAAGGTTTCTATAGTCGTCTTGATTAAGAAGACCAAAGCTTAAATAGCTTATTCTTCTACTAAATAATGAAAATATACAAAAAGTAATAAAATGAAAAAATGAAAAAATTGTATAGTCTAATCAAAGACTATAGAAAATTTAGGAAGGAAGGAATTCATCCACCACTTAGGGCTCTAGACTATGCCTTGAAATTGTCTGGTAATAAGAAAAAAAATTTAACAGAAAAACCCAAAGAAATAAGCAAATTTGAAAAGGCTAAGCAAAAGGGAGAAGAAGTAAAAAGAGAAAAGCGTTACCGGGAGAATTTAGAATTTGTAAAACATCCTTATTGTGGGTATTCTTATAGTGTTCACGAAAATAGAGAAGAAATACTAGAGTATTGTATACATGAACAACCAAAAAAGGGTTATCAAGCATATAACGCTATTTTACAGGGGCTAAAATGGATAACTAAAGGGGATTTTGGGTTAACAACCAAGATGGATATTATGGGTTTATTAGATCCTCCAGAAAAGTTTAGAGCTGAAAATTTTATCAAAGGATTAAGCATTCTAGAAGAAATAGCCCTAGGAAGTAATATCCAAAGTATCCAAAAAGACATGAGAAACCTTTGTAAGCTTATAATCAAAAAACGTATAATGCAAGGTGATGATGAAGGTATTCCTGTTGTAGAATTTCTTAAGAAAAGATATGACATCCTCTAAAAAAGGTATTATAAAGATTTAGCTCGCCGACCCTGACTTCTCCGAATTGCTTCGCAATTCTCGACTTTTTCTTTTAGAAAAAGGGACTTAACAGCGATTAAGAAGAAAGCTCGTTGCACTTCGCTTTCCCAAATTTTGCCTACGGCAAAACTTCTCTTAATTGCATATATTTACTCTTCTTCTTTCATTCCATGTTTGAGTTGGAACGTTGATACTATATCAATTATATATTTGCCTTCTTCGATTTTGTAGACAAGAGGTTTTCTCTTGAAAAGTTTTACAAGGTCTATTTCAAATTTTCCTGGTTTTTTGACTCGGATAGATTCAAAATCTAGAATAACTGGTTTGCTTTGATCTATTCCCGGACCTATTATCCCCTTAACATCTTGTTCAATTTCATGTCTTTCTTGTTCTGTTAGCTTTTCTGTTTCTTGTTTTATTTCTTTGATGTCATTTTCTTTAAAGAAAAAGAAAAAATGACTTCCACAACTACAACCTTCAAGTATGGCTTTGTCAGTAGCTTCATAGATTTTTCCGCAGCGAACACATTGGTGTGGCATTTTTCTTAGCTTGGGGTTTATTTATTTTTTATTATTTTTATTCTTTTCTTAATAATTTTTTGTCCTTATTATCTTACCCTTATTATTCTTATTTCCTTAATAATTTCTTACCCTTATTATTCTTGTTATTATTCTTATTTCCTTAATAATAATTGGATTTTTGTTGGGTCTTTTCTTATTTCTCTTACAACTGTTGCTGGTCCAATTACAGTCATAATGTCCCTATTGCCTGCAAGAAAACTTGCAATACCTTCTCGCATTTGACTGAAAAATGGAAGATTTGCTGCTTTTGGAGAAAAAGATGTTAATTCTATTCCTTTGAATTTTTTTAATCTGCCTACTTTCTTCATAGTTTCTTCAATAAGGTCTGCTTCTTCTTCAGGAGTGAGTTTTCCTTGAAAGAAAACAATCTTTTCTTCCCCAACCACCTCCAAGAGTTTCTTTACTCTTTTATAACTCGTGAGATAGCCTAATTCTGAGTAAGGGATAAATTGAATAGTTACGCCTTTCTTGCCTTTACCTCTTTTTAGTTTTATTTTTCTTTTTTTTATCATCTTCTTTTTCTTTTCCTCGTTTTTTTACTTCCTCCTTCCTCTTTTCTTTTTCTTCTTTCTTTTCCTCTTACTTTTTCTAACTAAGTTGAATACAGACTCATAAAATTCTTCCATATTTTTACCATATTTTGCACTTATACCTACAGCTTCATATTCTGGAAAAGCAGCTTCTATCTTTTTAATATTTGATTTTTTCTTATCTGTTTTATTTGCCACAACAAGAACTGGAATTTTCCTTGCTACAAGATTTCCTATAATAGTAATGTTTACTTGTGTATATGGATTTTGAGTAGAATCAAGGACGATTATGACTGCATCCATATCATCTAACCATTTTATTGATTCTATGACTCCTTTTGTTGCTTCTTTTGCCCTTCTTTTAGCATCTTTAGATTTCATGCCAAATTTCATGAAATCTTCATAATCTATTTTTGTAGCTATCCCGGGCGTATCAACAAGTTTGAAAATAATCGATCTGCTTTTATGTTTTATTTCAACTTTTTCTTTAATCTGGATTTTTCTTGTTTCATGAGGTATTTTAGAGACTTTTCCTATTTCTTCTCCACCAAGCCAGTCTTTTGTTATTCTGTTAGCGAGAGTGGTTTTTCCTCCGTTTGGGGGTCCATAAAATCCAAGTTTGATATGTTTTTCTATAGTAAAAAGATTAGAAAAAATTCTCTTGAAAAAATTTGGAATGATTAGTATCGACATTTTCTTTTTTTATGTTTTTATTTTTTCTTTCTTTTATAATTTATATTTATTTTTTATCTTATTAAACTTTTCTGTGATAATTTAGTTATTTAAGTTGTTTTAGTTATTTTATTTTACTGAAAGCAAAATCAATCTGTTTTTTTGTCCAACCTGTTTTCTTTAATTTTTCCTCAATTTCTTTTTTGTTCATTCCTTTGAGTCGCGCGTTTTTAATGAAATTTGTTAAATTGAATAAATCCATTGGGTTTCTAAACAATTCTTTTTTTATCTTTGCTTTCTTTCCATGCCATATGAAGTAGAGAGCTGCAAGTATACCTAGAAGGATAATGATAATAAAGAAAATTGCCCAGAACCAAGGCACTTTTTGTTCTCCGAATCCGCTTCCTGGTTGAATTCCAAGTGAATCAAGATTAGGTGCGAGAAATAATTCAATATTTGATATTTGCTGGCCATCTGGCATGACAAATTCTATTGTCTCGCTAGTATCAAGAATTATTGCTATGCTGTTTTCAATTTCCTGCTCACCATAATCTTCTTTGAATGAAAGCTCTTGAAAGTCTACTCCAATTGGTAGATTGATGATTAGGTATGCTTCTTCTGCCTGAGCAAGGGAAACATCTATTATAGTAAGAGTTATTGTGTCCTGGGTTGTTGCATCATCAAACATTATAGTTTTAACTGCTCCTTCTATTGTTACATCTTGGTTATTGTACCAATCAATAATTCCAGCAAGATATTCTGTTTCTAGTTCATTATTATAACCCCCGCCACCAAGGTTCTCAACTAAGTCTGGTCGAATTATATTTGGAGCTGGAATATAAATGCTTTCATCAAAAACAAGGGAATCATCAATACGTTGCGGGATTTCAAGACTATCAAGCTGATTTTTAATGCTTACTAATTCTGGTTCTGTTGCTGTCTCAAGTTGCGAGTAAAGAGTATCAAGAGTTGATTCAGTGTTGTTTAGATTTAGTTTTTCTTCAATGATATTAGAATACCATTCAACAAGATTGTTTCTAAATGTTGAGATTTTTGCTTGTTTGTTTTTTATCGAGGAATTTAAACCTTCTTTTGTTATTGTTGCACTAATTGTAAAACTTCTCGTGCCTTTCAAATCTTCAGTATCAACTGCACTTACAATAAGACTGAATGTGCCTGTTGTCATGTATGTATGTTTTATTTGTGGCACTACTGTTTCTCTTGTTGTGGAGCCATCCCCAAAATCCCATTCATAACTCACAATATTGTTTCCTTTGGGAGACGAGGCTGTAACTTCAAAGGTTGTTTCAGTTCCTGGGATTATTGTTCTTGGTATTAGGTTAGTTATTGTTGGAACTTGTGCAACTTCAAAATCTGCTGATTCAGTTTCTGTGCCTAAAGTAAAAGAAAATGTGTAGGTTCCATATGAATCAGGAACAGTTATGTTTAGAGCATCAATAGCAAGGCTTTTTTCAGCCATGGTTATGTCTGGATATTCAATATTAAAATCATAAAATGAAAAATCTTCTCCAGGGCCTCCACTATTATCAAACTTGAAAGAAAGTTCATTGATTGTGACTTGCTGGTTTGATTCAGTTCTTATGAATCTTATTGGAATTCCACAACCTTCAACCTCAGGACAATCACCTCCATATCTTGAGTCAATATAATCCTGTACATAATCTTTAAGAAAAATTGGGCCAAGATAATTTGTTGAATTAAACTTTGTTCTGCCATTGAAAGGAGAAAAACCTGCTACTAGGACGCTTAAGGCATAATCAGTTGTAAAAACATCTTGTGGAGGTGCTCCCCAAAAACCTGAGAAAGGACTTTCACTTTCTGATTTAATTGCATATTCTGCTGAGCCAGAATTTTTTATACAAATGAAAAAATCCTGTTTTTCCTGGACATAAAATCCCTCTTCAGGAATTTCACAATTTTTAGTTAAGTATTCAGTATTATCAACTTTGCCTGGACTACATTGGGCAATGAGCTCAGCTCCATTGTAAATTGAGTATATAAGGTCATCATCTCCAGGTTCTCCTTCCTTGAATCTAACTTCAGCATTAATCATTATTTTTCCTGTCTTATCTATTTCAATTTTTTCACAATAAGTTGTAGCACTAATAATCTTTTCTTCTGTTGCAGCTCCAGGATTATAATTTTTTCCCATTATGCTTCCACACCATGCTCCAGGTTCTTTATATTCCCAATCAATGATTTCATCATCAAGTAAGTCCAAACGAAGAGGAGTTTCACCACAAACCATTGCTCCACTTGAGGTTCCTTCTATAAAAAATTCAAGACTTTGAATATTTACTTCATTGCCACTTGCTCTTATTGCAGTCATGCCCTCATTATCAGAAAAACTAATATCTTTTGAGTTAGTTGGATTACTCAAAATAAAAATTTGTGAACAGCCTGATGGTTCACAACTGTAACTTGCTTCATTTTCATCTAGAAATTCTTGGAGCAACATAGAAACACTATTGCTTCCTATCTGTCCTTTAACAATCGTATCTCCAGGTTCATCATCAAGAGAAAAAGTTGCTATTCCACTTATTGCTTGGCCAGGACCATAGATCTCGACTATATCAATAAAAGGATCTGCAATCTCAATAGTCGCAGAAATAAAAACTGCAAGACTGACGATAGCCACTAATGCAAGTAGCATTACAATTATTTCTTTTCTTACCTCTTTTTTCATTCTTCCTTTTTCTTCTTTTTCCTTTTTTATCTCTTTTCTATTTTGCCCTTATTTGTTCAATTCTGTGTATTGCTTGATCTTGCCAGAGCTTTCTATAAAAATAAAAATAATAATTAAGTTCTGAAATATTTTTAGTAAAAATAATTTGTCCTGTTTCTATTACTTCTATTTGTGCATGTAAAGGCATTAATTCAAAAAAATGTATATCATACTCTGGTTTTTTTGATGAGATTTCAAGAGTATTTCGATAAAGTTCTTGTGCTTTTTCTTTATTTTTTGCTACAATACAGATATCTATATCACTTTTTATTGTTTCATTACCTTGGGAGTATGAGCCATAAAGAATTAAGGCAAAAATTTCTCTTTTAAATTTTGAAAATTCTTTTTCTATTTCTTTTATTGTTTGTTCTTTTTGTTTATTTATTTTATCCATTTTTCAAAATTTTTAATTATTTCATTTAGAGGTTTTAATAAAGATTTTGCTGATTCAATAAATGTTTTAATATCAACTCCATTGTATTTATGAACAATCCTGTTTCTTAATCCATTTGCTTCTATTAATATTTTAGCCTCGGCCTTTATTATTAAATTCTTTTCTTTTAATGTATTTATATTTGTATAATCATCTTTTATAACTAGGTTTTTATCTTTTAAGAACATGGCAATCACATCTGTTAATGACTCTACAAGTTCTTGAAATGCTTTGTATGCAGCAAATAAATCATTTTCTTTTTCTCTCTCTTCAAACTCCATAAGCCATTTTTGGCTTCTTTCTAAACTTGATAAAGCATAATTAAGTTTATCTTTATATCTTCTTTTTCTATTTATCATCTTTTTTTCTTATCTCTTTTTCAAAATAAATATTACATAGATTACATAATAAACTGAAATTAAAAATATAACTATAATAAAGTTAAGCCAGCCAAATCCTGGCAATGCTCTTGTCACTATGCCACAAGGCTGTGGGTATGTGGTTGTGTCACATGAAACTAAATGTAATCCTGTACCAAAACTACAACTAGTTGGCATTGGATCACAATTTCCTGTAGGGCTACCTAAATCTTGTATACTACAACATTCTGTTGTGATTTCTACATTCATATAACCTCCAACACAATCTCCATAAGTTCTTGATTCATGACATTGTTGTTGACTTCCTTGACCTTCAGGGGTTTTATCATAAACTAACTTACATGCTGATGATAAACTATCCCACGTACATTCATAATTTGAGCAACTAAAATCTAGAGGACAATCACCATGCTCTTCGTTTCCTAAGAAACAATGATCTGCTTCACAACTTGATGGATCAACATAATTTGAACAATGAGTACATGTAAGACTACCATAATCATAATCTGGATTATTACTATTATCATCACAGTGTTTACATTTTGGTGGAATCTCAAAATGAGAGGGCGGCTCTGGGTCTAAATCTTCATTATAATCCCAATAACATGAGGCTAGAGCAGCTAAACATGCTGCAGGATTATCTTCTTCTTCACATTCACTTGCTCCTGGATCACTACTACATACATCATTTTGATTACAATATAAATTCGATCCGCAACGACATTCACCCCCGCTATGACAATCATTTGAAACCATACATATATCTTCAAAACATGAATCTGTGCATCTATATCCTTGATTATTAATTAATTTACAATCTCCAGAAAAGAATTTTGCATTATCTTTGATACAATATTTTATTTTAAAATTATGAGTTACTTCATCTTCATCTCCATTGTATTCTGCTTCAAGTGTTACTTGATAATTATTTTTTGGTTGGGAATATTGATGATAAACTACTTCAGCTTCACAATCTTCTCCTTGGAATGTTTGACCATCTAATTTCCATGTAAAATCAAGATGAGCATCAGGACAATAAACATGTTGTGAATATTCATCAATATAATAACTTTTTGAGGCATTGAAGATAACAGTTTTTTCATCAAGAATCTCGTTGTTTTCTGGCATATTTATTACTGCTCTTACTCTGTCGATGATTGGCCAGAAACTGAATCCTCCAAAACCTACCTCATTGTACGAAGAATCTAAGGGTCTATTTGGATTAGAAACTTCAACTAATTTTGTTGTTACATGAGCACCATCTCTGATATCTGGAATTCCTTCACAAGATCCTTGGCAGTGTTCAGAATCAACAATCCACTGGCCTGAACAATTATAATTTCCGTTATAGGATTCACATTCCATATTATTTTGGCTTCCTTCACCTATATTTATTTCAACTTCACAACCATCTCCCCAGGCAAGCATTTTAAATCTGTCCATATATAAATCCTTTATACAAACAGAATTTACTATAACATATGATTCAATATAATCTCCACTATCATATCTGCATCCATCATCACCACATTTTGCTGCTGCTTTAGCATTAAGGATCTCACAATCTGTTTCTCCATATATGTCCACATGTGAGGGTTCTGATATTTCTTCATGAGGATATCCCATAGGATATTTTGCTATAATTGGAATTTCTGTTCCTTCTGCTCTTGCCCAAAATTTATTCTTTTGAATTGTATCTTGTTCTAATCTAGTTTCACCTGCTTCAAGCTCATAACTTGTTAAATCATCGAATGTGATTTCATGAGGATTTGGATTATTGACAAAGTAAGCAAAGACGTCAAATTCAATATAATTATTGATAAAAAGAGTTACATAGTTCGGAATTAAGTCTATATAGTCTAATACTAAATCGCCAAAATAAAACAAACCTGTGGCTTCTCCTGTTGCTATTTCTTGATTGTCATAGAATAATTTTGCCTGGGTTGCTACAACTAAATCATTTTCACAACCTTTAGGGGTTCCAGCAAGTATATGGTAGCCAGAACAATTAGCTGATCCTCCACAAGAAATAGTCATTGGATAACTACAATCACCATCTTCAACTGTTATTTCAAGACTGTCAACTTGCGGACAATTTTCAAATTCTGCTTCAAGGAAAATTTTATCTCCCCACTCATCACCACAAGGATCATCTTGGCCATCTCCTTCTTGTTGTCCTGTTTCTTTACACCATGGAGTTATACTCGCAGATGTTATCTCACATGTTGGTCCCCAAAATTGAAATGAGCCAAATTGTCCTGATAAAGAATCAAGGAAATTATCATCTTGCCATGCTTCAGCAAATATAGCTCCAACATTACTATCATAACATTCTTGTTCTATACTTTCTATATCCCATGTTCCAGTGCAATTATATTTTGTTGGCATTCCATATTCCTCGCATTCTAAATCATCAGAAGACATCCAAAGTTCACATTCATCAAAATCTGTAGCATAAATTTTTATTTTGTTAATATTTTCTTGTTGACAACCAAGATTCATTGAAAGATTAAGTTTAATATTTTCTCCTATTTCACAAATATCTCCTCCGCAATCTAGAATGATTTCAGCAATATTAATTTCACAGTTAGTATCTGGCCAGATTGTTAGATGTGTTGTATCTTCTTTTTCTTCTAGCATTCCCATAGGGAAATGTGCTGTTATATTTGTTTCTCCTATTAATTTTGCACGGAATTTGTTTCTAGGTGTTAATTGCTCAACATTATCATTACTTTTAACATAAGCAGTTAAATCATTTAGTGTGACATCTATCTGTTTATTTGGGTAATGGGCTGTGACATTGTAAGAGATGTAATCTTGTAATTTGATATTTGCTTCAGAAGGATAAATTCCTATTCTTTCTAAACCTGTGCAAGGCAAAGTACATCCTTCATTAGGAAGCACATTTGGTTTGTCATACCAAAGATAATAATTATCACACCAGTTATCTGTTCCAAGCCATAAGTCTCCTGCTTGTTGATACCAGCTATCTCCTATTACCGTATCATATTCTATGTTATTACATATATAATTATCTTTTAGATCATAACTCACCCCAGAACCTCCACTTTGTAAATAAAAACCATAATCATTGTTCTTTATTGTGTTATCCTCGATATAACTCCAATATTGTTCAAAACCACCTCCCCAGATTCCATAATAATTATCTTCTATAATATTATTAATTATCTTTGTGCCTCCTGTAAATGTAGATATTCCATATCTGAAATTGTTAATAATACAATTTCTTACAGTTGGGTTCCAATTAGCGAATATATTTATTCCTGTATCTTCTGTTTTACCAAGGCCAGATATGCTATATCCTTGACAATCAAAAATAACATCCTCTTCCCCTGGCGACAAATCAATACAAATAGTATTCCCAAGTCTTTCATCTATTATATTTTGAGTTAACTTAACTGTTGTTCCAGCAGGCGCATTGTTTAATGCTTCAGAACAACTTTCACAAGAATCACAATTAGTTGTAATTGGATAGCATTCTGCTTCACATGCGGGTAATGAGGAATATTGCCCACTTGGATCTTGAACACATTGATAATTCTCGTTGCAGGTATATCTTGGTGGAGGAGTACACACGCCATTTATGCATGTGTAACCTGAATAACATTTATTTCCACATGAACCACAATTATTTTCATCTGTCTTAAGATATACTTCACAACCATCTACTCCTTGTTTGTTGCAGTTAGCCTCATTAGTACCACATTCAATACATCTATAAACAGATTGGCATTGTTTGGCTGGCCATGTACATCCACCAGCTTTTTCAGAAAATTTGATATCTAAACTCGTAAATCCTGGTACTTCTGGATTTATTCCAACCATTCCATCTCCACTCGTACTACTCCAAGAATCTCCTGTTGATACAGATTTCCACCCACGATAACCCCAAGAATAATATTCTACCCAGTCATATCCAAATTTATCTGCACAATTTGCTCCGGAATAATCTGGGATATAAGGACTACAAGTTGGAGCACCCGGAAATGCACATCCACCTCCCCAACCCATCCATTTGCTGTCAGCTTCAACTCCTGAAATAATGACAAGAAACATGATAAAGAAAAGTCCAATTAATAGGAGTCCTCTTTTTGCCTGCTTTTTCATATTTTATTAAAGGAAAGGGGATTTTTAAACTTTTATTTGAATAATGGAAATCTCAAGAATTTCATTTTCGGATTATAATCTTTTTTATTTCTTTTTTTAATTTGGGCAAATCTTTTTTGACTGTAATCCACACTCTTTCAATATTCACACCGAAATAAATATGTATTAATATATCCCTCATTCCTGAAATTTTTTTCCATTCTATTTTAGGATATTTTTTTCTGAAATCTTTCGGGATGTTTTTTGCAGCTTCCCCTATAATTTCTATCCTCCTCATTACAGCATCTTGTATTTTAATATCTTTCAAAAACTCTTTTTTTGGTATTTTGCTTGTATATTGTTCTATTCTACCAATGCTTTCTATAATGTCAGTTAAGTAAATTTTTACATCCCTTTTCATAGTATCCTAACTTCCTCTTTTAATATCCTGTTTTTTAAAAATGGATGAATTGCGGAATATTCTACAACATCGACTTTTCTTTTTAATCTCTGTTCTAAATCTTGTTTAATCCCTACTAAATCAAGCAAACTTTTTTTTCCTCTAAATTTTATTAAGATATCTATATCACTTCCTTTTTTCATCTCACCTCTAACAGCAGAGCCAAATATTCCTGCATGTATTATACCATTACGTCTGAGTAATGGAAGAATCATGTTTTTTATTTTTTCAACATTTTTCAACATTTTAAACTCTTTTTCACTTTCCTCTTTTCACTCCTTTTTTCATATTTTATTAAAGGAGGGGGGATTTTTAAACTTTTATTTGAATAATGGAAATCTCAAGAATTTCATTTTCGGCTTATAATCTTTTTTATCTTGATTATTTAAAACAAGATTTATGAAATATTGTTTTAAGTCTCTGGAAAAATATATTAAGTTAATATGGTCATAATTTATATAATTTATTTTTTCTTCTGCTTTGTTGATAATTTCCCTTAATGAATACATTTTCTTTTGTTTCATTTCAAAGATTATATTGTGAACAAGAGATTCGAGGCATAATAGGGGTTTGGCTGTCTTGCCTTTAATTTTCTTGATTTTTAATATCTTTTCTATATCAAACTCGAAATCATTGAGGTTTTTTCTGTAATTGATGAGTTTTTGGTATTTTCTTTGGTATTTTCTTGGAAGATTTTGGAGAATTTCTTTATTTGTTTGACATAAAATATCTTTATTTTTTAATATAAGAGCTTTCAAAAGATTTCTCGCTGAATGATGAACAGCTTTAAGATAACAACATGGACATCCCATAGCAAAATATTCCATTATTGCTGAATTAAAAACATTCATGCCATTATTCATCCATGTCTTTATTGTAAGTTCTGTTGGTTCTACTTGTTCTAATTTGAAGCCTTTATCTTTATTATAAAGAATCTTGCCAAAATTTATAGCTGTTAATGCTATAGGATGACCTTTTTCTTGCATTTCTTTGAATTCATTTTTCGAATAAACAAGAAAGTCTGATTCAAAGTTAGATTTAATATAAATGGATCTTTGTTTTCTTTTTCTTTTTGTTATAACAACAAAATCAATATCACTGTTAGAAAACATTTCTCTTGGCTTTAGAGAAGAGCCAAATTGAATTATTGAAACAATGCCTGAATCTTTTTTTAATTGCCTTGTGATTCTTTTTATCTCTCTTATCATTAATTTTCTTAATTCTTTTTTCATTCTTCCTTTTCCTTAATTTTTTTAGAATAAAACTTCTTCTTCAGAGAAGTGTAGAGAGGCTGGGACAATGATACAAAAAGGTTCTTTGACTTTTGGTGGTTTTTTGATGAAATTGTCTATCGAGTTATTGACAATTTGTTGTTTTGATGTTCCAAGTTGTGAGCAGATAACTATATTATTAATTTCATTGTTTGAAGCTTCGTTAAGTTCATAAAGAGCTTCTTCGAGACTAAGACCTATGTCAACTAAAACAAGAGTATGAGCATTTATTGATTGATTATCTTTTATTGTATCAAAGAAAGATGTTGGTCTGTAATTTTTTTGCCATCTTGGAATGCTTGTTGTTTTTCCAAACTTGTATATCTGTAGGCCTGTTTGTGCTATGGCACTTATGACAGAACCATTATGAAGGACTTTTGTCTTGACTCTTGTTTTTTTTGCATCATTAATTAGGGCGATGTGTGTTGTGGCTATAAGAGGATCTCCATAAACTAAGAGAATAGTGTTATGTTTTTTTGCTTCTTTAATAAGAAAGTCTGACTCGACTTTCTCTCGCTCTATTAATTGAATTTTTTTCTTGATTATTTTTTCGAGCTCTTTTCTTGTATAAGGGAGAGTTGTTGTATAATGTTCTAGATAAATCTTCTTGCATTTTTTTATTGCTTCTAGAGACGAGAGACTAATGTCTTTTTTATCAAGCCCTAGACCAATGAGATATAACATTTTATTTTTTCTTTTTACCTCTTCTTTTTCTTTTTGAATTTAATTAATGATGGTAATGTCAAAAGGATTATGAATAAAAGGCTTGTGAATAAAAAAATCATTGTTTCTCCTTTTGCAAGAAGGACTGTGGCAATTATTGCTATGACGCAGATGAAAATAATAATGTTAAACCATTTTTTTCCTGATTTTAGTTCTTCAGGCGTGAACTTTTTTATAAGCAAGCCTATTGGAAAACCTGCAAGAGCTATTATTGTTAAGATGAGGATAGTCAATATGTCCATTTTTTATTTATTTATTATTCTCTTATTTTATTTAAATTATAACCTTATTTTACCTTCAAATTTTTTCTAAAATTGTTTATTTCTGATTCAGATAGCCCTGAAACTAAATTATCAAATTCTGAAACAAATATCTTTGCTTCTCTTAACATTTCTTCGATTTTTATTTCTTCAACAATTTTTATATAATACTGGGCATCTATCCTTTTATCTTTATGCTCTTCAATTGTTTTTATTTTTTCTTTTCCTAGTAAAAATTGAACAGTCAAAATTGAACACGAATGATTTTCACATTTTATACCAATTCTTTGTAAAAAAGAATATAAAGCATAATATTCTGCATAATAAATAATTACTGTTGCCCATAAATAATCTTTCTTATCTAATCTTTCTTGTGCACTTTTTAAGGATTTCTTAGATTCTTCTAAATAAGATCTTGCCAGATCTAAATTAGGCTTTTTTATTTTTAAACCATCTTTAATCTTAAAACACCATCTAAGTTTTCTTTTATCCATTTTGTTGAAAATTATAAATTTTCAATCAAAGATGAAAATCTTTGATTTTCATTTTATTCCCTTTATTTTATGAGATTTTATTCCAGGCTATATTCACAAAAAATGAATGATTATTTAAAATTACATGATTTTTAAAAATTTCTTTTATAATTTTTTCTTCTGATTCAACTGCTTTCAAAAAATTTTTTTCATTTAAACTTATTTTATGAATTTTATAAGGCAATAAATGTAACGGGATTTCTTCTTTTTCTTTTTTTGGTACAATAAGTAAATCCAAGTCAGAATCTTTTCTTGCAATAAATTGAGCAAAAGAACCAAAAATTACTAATAAAGAAGTGCTTTTTAATTCTTTAAGGAAGGTTTTGAAAATTGGATATTTTTTAATTAAAAGATTTGTTTTATAAATCTCAGCTTGCAAAATATAATTTTTTGTTTCTATATTATCTAAATTTAAAGAGAAATATTTGTTTTTTCCATGTAGTACTGCTTTCAATATCTTTTTTTCTTCTAATTTTTTAAGGATATTTTGAGTTGTCTTAAGGGGCAGTTTTGAAAGTTTGCTTATTTCTCTAAGATAAAAACTTTTAATATAATCCCCCAAATACAAACATAAAATTTCTAATTCTTTGTTTCCTTTTTGATACATATGTATACTTTATGATACAATCTTTTTAAATCTTTCTATTTTCAGATTGAAAAAGTTAATTGCATTTAAATCTGTTTGTTTTTCAACTTCTGCAAGTGAAACTTGTTTTATTTCAGCGATTTTTTGACAAGGGATTTTGACATTGTTAGGAATTCCATATTCTTGGTCTTCTTGTTGAAACCATGGCGAGTCTGTTTCGAGCAAGATTTTATTTAGGGGAGTATCTCTTGCTATTTTTCTTATATCCTTGCTTTTCTTTATTCCTGGTCCAATTGAAACTAGCCAGCCATTTTCTATGACTTTTTGAATAACTTTTCTATCTGAGAAAAGATGCATGAGGACTTTTTTATTTTTCATTCCTTGTTGTTCTAAGATATTTATTGTTTCTGCTGTTGCATCCCAACTATGAATGACTAAAGGTTTGTCAAGTTCTTTTGCAAGAGTGATGAGTTTTTTAAAAAGAATTTTCTGTTTTTCTCTCGCTTCTGGTTCTTTTATCCAATGATAATCAAGGCCTGTTTCTCCTATTGCAACAATATTATCTTTGTTTTTCTTTATTTCTTTGATTGCTGCTTCTATTTCTTGTTCTGTTATTTCTTTTATGTATGTTGGATGAATTCCAAGGGCTGCGAAAATAAATTTCTTGTGTTTTTTTGTAAGGTCTATTGTGAGTTGAATGTCTTTAGGATGTGCTGCACAAGTTACTATAGCTTTGAGTTCTTTTTTTGATTCTTGAATAATCTTTTCTCTGTTTTCTTGATATTGCTTTTGTTCTAGATGGCAATGGCAATCTATCATAATATTGTGAAAAGGGTTAAATTTTTAAACATATCGAACATCTTTTTTGTATTAAATTTATTATTTTTTAAGATGATTAAGAAGATTGTTAGAAAGGTCAAGAAGGCACTTACAACCAGGCCTGAAAAAAAATTCCAGTATAATATGCAGGAAGTTGCCAAGCTTTATCGATTAGCTACTAGAGATACAAAAACTAATTTATATAATTCTAGATATTTTGAAACACAAGTAAAGCATGAGGTTGCTATTGCTCAAAGATACAAGAGGGCTATTGCCATGATTCTCGTCGATATTGATGATTTTAAGAAGATTAATGATAAATATGGTTATAAAATGGGTGATGAGATGCTGAAGAGGGTTTCATCTATTATCAGAAACAATGTCAGAGACACTGATGTTCCTGCAAGATTTGGAGGAGAAGAGTTTACTGTTTTACTTCCTGAAACAAAAATCGATAGGGCAAAAGAGATGGCTGAAAGACTGAGAACTATGGTACTAAATGATCCTTTTTTGAAATCATATAACTTGACGATTAGTGCTGGTATTGCCTGCGAGAATAATGGCGAGCAGGCTCAGGCGAAGAGTATTTTTGATAAAAGTAAAAATCTTTATAAGAAATTCATGCCAATAAATGAATCTGGGAGCAAAGATGATTTATTTGATAAAGCAAATATAGCTTTGAAGTATGCTAAAACACATGGTAAAAACCAAAGTACTTTATTTAATCAAAGCATGTCTTTTTCTAATGTCCATAATTTTAATAGAAATAACACTAATAGGTAATTTTAAAAATAAAAAACCACATGTTCTCTTGGGTCCATAGCTCAATTGGATAGAGCACTAGCCTTCTAAAGGCTCTCTTTAGGAAAGAGACCCTGGAGAGAAAACGAAGATAGCTAGGGGTTGCGTGTTCGAGTCACGTTGGACCCACTTTATTATAGTAGATAATTATAATTTCTAAACATAGAATGAATTTATTTCTATCTGATAATAAACTCAAGAGAAAAGTCTTCTGGATATGATAAAAAATTTAAAAAGCCTTGATTCTTGATTGTTGCAGCCGATGCGCGGGTGGCTCAGCGGCTACGGCAGTCGGCTGCAACCCGACTATTCGAGGGTTCGAGTCCCTCCCCGCGCTTGTCTTTTATCACAATAATTATTTTAAATTGAAGATATCTAAGAAGATTATGGAAAAATTATATAGTCCATCAATCATAGCTGTAATTTATCTTTCTCTAGCACACCAGAAAGTTACAGAAAATAAATTGATGAAGGTAGTTAATGACATTTCAGAAAAATTAGAGAATATTGGAGTAAATTTTGATCTTTCTAATACAAGACCTTATCCTGGATTTCTTCATTGGAATGCTGGTGTTTGTAGTAGCCTGGCTCGTTTGTCTAAGTTAGAAATAGTTAAGAGCAAAAGAACAGAGAAAAACCTTTTCTTTAGAAAAGGGAAGAATATGAGACATTATATTGAGAACTGTAAAAAAATATTTCCAGATGAAGCCAAGAAAATTATAAAAGCAACTGAGGAATATGTCTCTAGAACTTCTTAATCATCTTTTCACCTTAAATGCTAGACTAAAGTTTGGATAACCTTTAAAAAGCCCTGGTTCTTGATAGGATTATTATACTTAAAAAGTATATATTATAAAATAAATATCAAAGGAGGTAATAAATAAAATGCCAAAAAGGAAAACAGGTACAATTGGTGCATGGGCTTTTCTTATAGGTCTTATCTTAGCAATAGTCTTTGGATTTATTACAGTAACAGGAAACTGGCTTGTATGGATACTTTTAGTTTTAGGTATTATTGTTGGTTTACTTAATATAACTGACAAAGAAATACAACCATTCTTACTTGCAGGTACAATCTTAGTTATTATTAGTGCTTTGAGCGGTAATGTTTTTGCTACAGTACCTTACTTAAGTGCTATTTTTAATAACATTTTGACATTGTTCGTACCAGCAACAGTAATAGTCGCTCTAAAGTCTGTATTTAGCCTAGCTAAGAAATAAGAAAGTTTTATTTTTTATTTTTTTTATTTTTCTTATTTGTTTCTCTCTTTTTTTATTAGTTTTATCAATCTTTATTTTTTTGTAAGCCACGATATGCTTGGTCTTTCAATCTTAGGAAAGTGTTTGTAAATAATTTTATCCTTTGAATCATAAAGAAATTTAATTCCCATTAGTTCTAAGTATTCCTCTTCTGTTTTTGGACCGGCCACATATTTTCTTTCTTTGGGATCTCCAAGTTCTTTAAATAATTCTTTAGAAGGGCTTGCAATAACATTTCCTTTTTCGTCATACAAAATATACATGGATGGAGGACAAAATCCTCTGTTTTTTATTATGGATGCGTTCATAATATTCATAAATTTTTTAAAGTGTGGACTTGAAATCAATTCTCCACGAGAATCATATAAAACATTCTTTTTTATTTCAGTAGTCATTTTATTTTATTGAAAGAGAATAATTTTTTATGGATTGTTTTATTTTTTCTATGTTTTCAAAAGAAATATTGTTGATTTCATATTCTTTGAACCAAGAACCAGAACCTTGTGGCTCTTCTACTTGAGTTATTAAATTGTATCTCATATTACGATTAATTTCTTTGATTATTTTAACTGGACCAAGTAAATCAATGTCTTTTCCTTCTTTATGGAACTTTCTACCTTTACCAAAACTAAATTGTTTGTTTAATTGTAAAAAATTATAAAGATTCTCAATATCATTTTTTTCTACACCATAGATAATATACTCTGGAGATAATATATCTTGTTCTTCTTTTGTTTTTTCATCAATTTCTTTCCTTCTACAATAGAATATAATTTGATGGTCACCATGTTCCTGGTCTGGTTTAATCTCTAAACTTGCCATCTTGCCTTCAAGACTCCTATAACTTCTTTCTTCAAGTTTTCTTTCAGCTTCAAAATTTATTGATGCCATTTTATTTTTTAATTATTTAATCATTAATTCTCTAGTCCTTTGATTCAATTTTTCTGTAGAGTCGTTGGAAAAATAATGTCCCCATGAATCATAATAGCCATCTTTACTAAAGTAAAAAGGACATCCATCTTGTGTTTTTATCTCAGCTTCTTTAAAAGATTCATCTTCCTGAGCAATTAGTGCCCATTCTTTATTTGATGCATTACAAGTCACAAAATAATCTTTTCTACCATCACCTGTAAGATCTCTATGTTCTAAAGTGTATCTTGGTTGTGATTCTAATAATTTTATAATTCCTCCTGCAGATAAAACTGTCAAAAGGCTCAAACCAAGGAATATTGCTGTTCTTTTATAAATTTTACCAATAGGGTCTTTTTCTTCCATTTTATCTTTTCCAGGCTGCATTTAGAAATGTTAAGAGTGCTTTGCTGAAAAAAGGACTTTTTACTAGGATTGCTGTATCATTTTCCTCTTCTTTGTCTGGAGTTATCATGAAGAGTGTGTTATGGCCGTCTACAACACAGAATCTTGTGTTTATATTGATTTTCTTGACTGGGACTCCAAGTTCTTTTGTAAAATTAATTTTACCTGATGTTTTTCCTTTATTCTCAGTTGGAGTTGCTCCAACAACGATGTTTACATTATTATTTTTAAGTTTTTTGAAAATTGGTTTGAGCAAGGAGATTTTTCTTTTTAATGCTGTGCTGGTTGTTATAAGAATGACTTCTTTTTCAGCTTCATTTAACATATGTTTTATTTGACTATGAATATTTATTCTCCCTCTGAAATATGAACTTAATTGTTCTGGTTTTATTGGTTCAATTCCTTTGTTATGTAATGTTTCAAGTCTCCTATATTCTTCAGTTGTTCTTATGTTTGAAAGAAGTTTGATTCTAGTTTCTGCTTCTTTGAGCATATTTGATTTAAGTCTGTCAAGAACAATACCTGGTTTTACTGCCATATATCTTACTGGCTTTCCTAATTGTGCTATTGCAAATCCTTGTTTTTCAAGAGATTCTAGAACATCATATACTCGACTTCTTGGAACTCCGCTCATTTCAGCGATCTCACCAACACTTGCTGAGCCTTTGTTAAGTAGAGCAAGCCATACATTACTTTCATAAATATTTAATCCAAAATGATATCTTATCTTCTTTATTAAATCTGTTTTGTTATCCATTTTGTGTACAGTGTCGTATTCTATCTTATTTATAAACCTTTCTATTTTAATTACTATGCAATGACAAAAGATAAGATATTGTTTATTGTTTTTTATTGTTTGTTTGTGGGCCATGTAACGAAAACTTTATAAATATAAGTTAACCGAAATGTTTTTAAAGTCTCTAAGCAAGAGATTATTAATTAAACTTCAAAATTTTTAAATAAGTTTTATTGAGCGAGCCCAATTTATTGATACATTGCTGTTAGACCCTGTTAGTTTATATAACAATCAATATCTAATCAATAGTCAAAACTATTTAATTTGATAATAATTTGATAAATTTGTTAAAAATGCATATATTGCAATCAAAACATACAAAGGTAAGTAAAGATGATGTTGAAGCCTTACTTAAGAGACTGAATATTTCTTTAATGCAGTTTCCTAAAATAAGAAAAAAAGATCCAGCATTGCCTGAGAATTGTGAGGTGGGGGATGTTATAAAAATTGAAAGGAAAGGTATCGAGAAAGGACAGAAAATTGATTATTTTCGTGTTGTAATTAATTAAAATTAATTTATTATTGGGATAAGATGGCTGAAGTAGAACCTGAGAAAAATAAGAAAATTGAAAATAAGAAAGAAAAAGTAGGAGAAAAGCCAGAAGAAGAAGAAAAGAAAGAAGGAGAAGAAAAGAAAGGAAAAGGAGAGGAAGGAAAAGAAGAGGTAGAGAAAGAAGAAGAAAAAGGGAAAGAAGAAGCAGGCGGGGAAGAAGAGGAAGAGAGAGAACATATCCTTATTAAAAAATACCTTAAAGAATATTCCCTTGTTGAATCTAATCTTACTTCTTATAATGCTTTTATTGAAAAAAGACTCCAACAAATTATTGATTCAATTAATGAGGACATTTCTAAAGATGAAGTTGAATTAAATCTTGGAAAAATTAAAGTTGGGAAACCAGTCATTATTGAAGCAGATGGTTCTTCCCACACTATATTGCCTATTGAAGCTAAGTTAAGGAAGCTTACTTATTCTGCTCCAGTTACTCTTGAAATTAGCACCGGACTTGATAGAAAGGAATTTAATAATGTTGAAATTGGCAGGATTCCAATCATGGTTAAGAGTAAATGCTGTAATCTTTATGGCATGTCTCGAGAGGAGTTAGTTGAAAATTACGAAGACCCGGATGATACTGGAGGATATTTTATTATTAATGGAAATGAAAGAGTTCTTGTAATGATTGAAGATCTTGCTCCAAACCAGCCATTTATTGAAAAAACTACAAAGGGACCTATGCTAAGGCTTTTTTCTAAACGAGGAAGTTATAGAATCCCCATTTCTATTATTGAAACAAATGAAGGGATGATTTTAGTTTCTTTTTCTCGTTTTAAAAATTTGCCTGCCTTACTTTTAATTAAATCTCTTGGTGTTACCCGCGATGAAGATATTGCAAATCTTATTGAAAGAGAGACAGATAGTTTTATTGTTAATTTATATGAATATGCTTCTATCAAAGATTCAAAAGAAGCTCTTGTTGCTTTGGCTGGAAAAATGAATATTCAGGGAACACAAAAAGAAGTTCTTGATAGACTCAAGACCAGAATTGATTCTGCCCTGTTGCCTCATCTTGGAACAAAACAACAAGATAGATATGAAAAAGCTGTGACTTTATGTAAACTTATTAAATATTTTTTAGTTATGACCAAGGAATTGAAGATGGTGAGTGACAAGGACCATTATTCTAACAAGCGTGTTAGATTGAGCGGGGATTTGCTTTTTGATCTTTTTAGGCTAAATTTGACTATTTTTATTCGTGACTTGCAGCACAGTCTTCAAAAAATTGCAAAGAAGAAAAAATTTTATTCTCTGAAGAGCATGGCAAAATCAACATTATTTTCTCATAGAATTAAAAGTGCAATAGCCACTGGATCATGGGTAGGGGAGAGAACTGGAACAACCCAGAATATGGATAAAACAAATAGATTATCTATCCTTTCTCAACTCCAGCGTGTTGTTAGTTTATTACCTAGTGAACAAGAAAATTTCAAGGCAAGAACATTACACCCTACTCATTTTGGAAGATTCTGTCCAATCGAGACACCTGAAGGAACACCGATTGGCCTCAGAAAAAATCTCGCTTTACTTGCTAGAGTAACTACCTTTATTGAGGTTGATGAGAAAAAGTTTATCTCTCTTCTTCAAGGAATTGGATTGAAAAAAGAAATAAATAAAGGATATGTTGATGTTTTTTATAATGGAAAATTTCTTGGTGGTATCGAGGATGCTGGGAATTTTCTTTTAAGTTTTAAAGAAAAAAGAAGAGGCGATGAGATTCCTCACGATTTATGTATCAGACATGATAGGTCTACTAATATTATCACAATAAGTGGTGAATCTGGACGTGTGTTGAGACCACTTGTTGTTGTAAAAGAGGGAAAGTCTTTGTTGACTAAGAAACATATTAGAGATATTAAAAATGGGGAATTAAATTGGAATGATTTAATTACTAAAGGAATTATTGAATATGTTGATGCTGCTGAGGAAGATAATTGTTTTATTGCAATGACTAAAAAAAATATTGAATCTACATCTACTCATGTTGAAATTGATTCTATCGCAATGCTTGGTTTAATCACTGGACTTGTTCCTTTTGCTAACTACGACGGAGCTTCAAGACTTAATCGTGGAAGCAAGACACAGAAGCAATCTTTAGGGATTTATGCTGCAAACTTTCAGAGTCTTATTGATACTGATGTCAGTATTTTGCATTATCCTCAAAAACCTATTGTAAGGAGTTTTCTTTATGATGCAACTAATTTTTACCCAGCAGGACAAAACATGGTTGTCGCACTTCTGCCTTATGAAGGATATAATCTTGAAGATGCCCTTGTTATGAACAAAGGAAGCCTTGAAAGAGGATTAAGTAGGAGCACTTATTTCAGACCATATTCTAGTGTTGCATTGCGTTATACTGGAAATCTTAAAGATGAATTTTGTATTCCTACAAAAGACATAACTGGTTATAGAACTGAAAAGTCCTACAAATTCCTTGAAGATGATGGAATTGTTTATCCTGAAGCTAATCTAAAGGAAGAAGAGGTTGTTATTGGAAAGACTTCCCCTCCAAAGTTTTTGCTTGAAATGGAAGAGATAAGCTTGGCAAGGTCTAAAAAAGAAAACAGTGTTGTTATAAGGCAAGGAGAAAAAGGAACAATAGACGCAGTGTTTATTACAATTGATAAAGAAGGCAATAGGATTGTCCAGGTTAGAACCAGAGATTATAGAAGTCCTGAACCTGGAGATAAATTTTCAACAACTCACGGACAAAAAGGAGTCATTGGATTGATTGCCCCTGAAGAAGATATTCCTTTCACTTCCAAGGGAGTTAGACCAGATTTAATTTTTAATCCTCATGGAATTCCAAGCAGAATGACTGTTAGTTATCTTATTGAATTACTTGCTGGAAAAATTGGATGTTTATCTGGAAAATCAGTTGATGCAACACCTTTTTCTGGACAAAAGATTGAGGAAATTGAGCATCAACTTCTTGATCTTGGTTTCAGACCAGATGGAAAAGAAACTTTATATGATGGTTTGACAGGCAAGCCTCTCAAGGCTAAGATTTTCATTGGTAATATGTATTATCTTAAGTTAAAATATATGGTGGCTAATAAAATACAGATGAGAGCTTCTGGAAAAGTCACCTTACTTACTCGTCAGCCTGTTGAAGGCAGAGCTAAGGGCGGAGCCCTTAGACTTGGGGAGATGGAAAAAGATGCTCTTGTAGCTCACGGAGCTTCTTTGCTATTAAAAGAAAGATTTGGTTCTGATAATATTATTGCTTATGTTTGCCCTCAATGTGGTGCCCTTGGAATTAAAGACAGGATTAGAAAGCGCGAGGTTTGTCCTATTTGTGGCCAAGTGAGTCTAGAGCCAATAGAAATTTCATATGCTTCAAAATTATTACTCGAAGAGCTTGGAGCATTGCATATTTTTCCTCATTTAATATTAAAAAATAAATATGAATAAAAATGGAAATACAAAATGAAAACTATTGATAAAAAAATAAAGACATTAAACCAACTTAGTGTAGGTAAAAATTTCAAAGTTAAACGTTTTGGGACTTATGATTCAGTGATAGATTTTATTAACAGATTTAAAAATTATGAAAGTGAAAGAAAGATGAAGGTTATATCAAATTCCTCTGGGAAGTCGATAGTTATAAAAAATAATGATAGAGAAATTAAAATTCCTCGTTGTTTAGCAAAAAAAGTTTATGTAAGGGAGTATAAAAAATAAAAAAAATAAAAGTAAAAAAGCAAAAAATAAAGAAAGAAAAAATAAAAACGAAAAATGGAGCCAATAACAAAACAAGTCAAGGCAATTAAGTTTAGTATTTTTTCTCCTGAACAGATTAAGAAAATGGGGGTAGCTAAAATTGTTACTCCAGAACTTTATGATATGGATGGTTATCCTGTTGACGGAGGTTTGATGGATCTTCGTTTAGGGGCAATAGACCCTGGGGTAAGATGCAGAACCTGCGGGGGAAAACTCAAAGAATGTTTTGGACATTTTGGTTTTATTGAATTAGCTAGACCAGTTATCCATGTTAACTTTGCTTCAATTATTGAATTAATTCTTCGATCAACTTGCCAAGAATGTGCTAGGATTCTTCTTGATGAAAAAGATATTGGTCTTAAAAGAATTCTCAAAGCAAAGACTGCGAAGAAATGCCCATATTGTGGCACAAAGCAGGATAAAATTAAACTCGAGAAACCAAGTACTTTTTATCAAGGTAAATCAAGGATTTTCCCTAGTGAAATTCGTGCGAAGCTAGTGAAAGTATCTGACAAAGATCTTTCATTGTTTGGAATAAATCCAAAAACATTTAGACCAGAGTGGGCAGTACTTACTCTTGTATTAGTTCCTCCTGTAACTGTCAGACCAAGCATTACACTTGAAACAGGGGAAAGAAGTGAAGATGACTTGACTCATAAACTTGGGGACATTGTCAGGGCAAATCAAAGGCTGTGGGAGAATTTAAATGCCGGAGCTCCTGAAGTTATTATAGAAGATCTCTGGGACTTGCTCCAATATCATATAACTACTTTCTTTAATAATTCAATAAGTCATGTTCCTCCTGCTAGACATAGAAGTGGACAGCCATTAAAAACTATCACCGAGAGAATTAAAGGTAAACAGGGTAGAATCAGGCATAACTTGGCTGGTAAACGTGTAAATTTCAGTTCAAGAACAGTTATTTCCCCAGAACCTTTTATGAAGATAAATGAAGTTGGGGTGCCTTATGCAATTGCCAAAGTTTTAACAATTCCTGAGCGAGTAACTCTTGATAATATTGATTACCTTAAAGGATTAATAAAGAGAAAAGAATATCCTGCTGCAACTGGAATCATCCGCCCAGATGGAAAGAAAAAAAGAATTACAGATGAGCTTAGAGAACAGATTTATGAAGAGATTGTTCCAGGTTATATTGTTGAAAAACATTTACAAGATGGAGATGTTGTATTATTTAATAGACATCCTTCTTTGCATAGGATGAGTTTAATGGCTCATTTTGTCAAGGTTCTTCCAGACAGGACTTTTAGAATTCATCCAATAACTACTTTCCCTTATAATGCGGATTTTGATGGTGATGAAATGAATGTTCATGTTCCACAGACAGAAGAAGCCAGAGCTGAAGCTAAAGTTTTGATGGACTCTCAGAAACAACTCATCTCCCCAAAGAATAATACAAATGTTTTTGGTTGTATAGATGATGCAACAACTGGACTCTACTTATTGACTCAAGATAAATTTCCAAAAGAAGAAGCAGTTCAACTTCTTGCTACAAGTGGTCTAACTTCAGGAGAAATTTCAAAGAGTAGCAATAGTTTTAGAAATATTGTCGACGGAAAAGAAATTTTTTCAGTTTGCCTTCCCAAAACTAATTTTGAGGCAAAATCGAGATCTTGTAAAGGAAAGGAGTGTCCTCATTATAATAAATGTAAAAAAGAAAATTGTCCATATAATAGTTATATTTCTATCAAGAATGGAAAAATGATTTCAGGAGTTGTTGATAATAATCTTGTAGGGGTTGAACAGAGTACTCTAATCAGGCATCTTGATTCTGTAATTGGAAGAGAGAAAACAATAGAATTCTTAAGAAAAATATTTTTATTGGGGATTAATTATCTAACTCGTAAAGGTTTCACTATTTCGATTAAAGATATTCAAACAAGTAAAGAACTCATTAAAGAAAAAGATAAAATTGTGAACGATGCTGAGAAAAAGGTTAAAAATATAATCCAATCTTATTATGATGGTTCCCTTAATATAATTCCTGGAAAAACCCTTGAGGAAACACGTGAAGTTAAAAGTCTTCAATCCCTTAATGCAGTTAGAGGAAAAGTTGGGGATCTTCTAAATGGGAGCTTAAAACAAGGGATGTCATTAACTAATCCTGCTTATACTATGATTTTATCTGGTTCTCATGGAAATATGATAAATATCACACAGATGTCTTGCCTTGTGGGTCAACAAACTTTATGGGCCAAGAGAATTGATTTAGGTTATAATAACAGAACTCTCTCATTTTTTAAAGAAAAAGACCTATCCCCCAGAGCTCATGGATTTATAACTTCAAGTTATCTTTCTGGACTTGATCCTGATGAATTTTTCTTTAGTGCGATAACAGGACGTGATAGTTTAATGGATACTGCATTAAGAACTCCTAAATCTGGTTATCTTTATAGAAGACTTGTTAATGCTCTTCAGGATCTCCGTATAGAATATGATGGTACAGTCAGAGATGCAAACTCGAGGTTGATTCAGTTTAAATATGGTGATGATGGAATAGATGTTTCTAAGAAACACCTTCCTGACAATAAAATTACTCCTGGAGAAGCAATTGGGGTAATCACTGCTCAAAGTTTTGGAGAACCATCGACACAGATGACCCTTAATGTTTTCCACTTTGCTGGTGTTTCAGAGATGCAGATTACTGTTGGATTGCCTAGACTGATTGAAATCTTTGATGCTAGAAAGAAACCCAGTACTCCTGCAATGGAAATTTACCTTGAAAGAGATTATGATAATGAAAAAGATGCAAAGAGGATGGCTGCAAGAATTAAAGAGATAAAGCTTATTGATGTTGCCTCTGAAATTAATCTTAATTTCCTTGATAAAAAAATACAGGTGCTATTAGATAATGAGATGTTAAGGAATCTTCATCTTACACCTGAAAGAATAATCAAAGCCTTTGAGGCTAAGGAATCAAAATTATTTAAGATAAGAAAAAATGAAAAAGGATTAATGATTCGGGCTAAAAAAGAAGATTTTCAAGATTTCAAACAATTGTTTAAACTTAAAGAAAAATTGAAAAATACAATTGTTAGTGGAGTTAAAGGAATAAAACAAATTCTTCTTGTGAAGAGAGAAAATAAATATGTTATTCTAACAGGGGGATCTAATCTTGAAGAGATTTTTGAAATAAAGGGAATAGACAAACACAGAACTACTTCAAATGATATTCATGAAATCGCTAAAGTTCTTGGAATAGAATCTGCAAGACAAGCAATTGTAAATGAGATTTCTAAAGTTATAACCCAACAAGGATTAGATGTTGATGACAAACATATCAAACTCGTAGCAGATGCCATGACTTCGGGAGGAATAATCAGGGGGGTTACAAGAGTAGGAATTATCCGTGACAAATCTTCTATACTCGCAAGGGCAAGTTTTGAAACTCCAATTAAACATTTTATAAATGCCTCTTTGAAAGGATCAACAGACCATCTTGTAAGTGTTGTAGAAAATGTAATGTTGAATCAACCAATTCCAGTAGGGACCGGACTTCCAGGATTACTTGTTAAGATAAGCGCACAAGATGCATTGGCCTTAGCAAGAAAAAAAGAGAAGAAACAGGAAGGAAAACAAAAAGAAAAAAAAGCAAAACCTGCAAAAATTGTAAAACCTGCAAAAACATCAAAAACCACCAAAACAACAAAAGCAAAGAAATAAAAACTAGAATCATGGGATTATAAGATAAGATGGTTATAAATATAACTTTACGATTGAAGAAAGAATTGAAGACTAAGGAAGCGATTTTCGGTACAAAAATTGCTTTTAAGAAAAAAGATATCATCGAGAAAATTTATGTTGCTGAAGATTGTCCTGAAGAAATAAAAAAAAGAATAAATACTCTAGCTAAAAAACAAAAAATAGACCTTATTTTTCTTGAATTTTCAAAAGAAGAATTAAAAGATATCTGTAAAAAACCTTTTAATATTTCTATCTTGAGTATCCTTGGAAAACAAAAACCAAAAAGAGAAGAAGAAAAGAAAGAAGAAGAGACAAAAGAAAAAGAAAAAGAGGAGAAAAAGAAACCAGAGAAAAACAAAAAACAAAAAACAAAAAACAAGAAAGACAAAAAAGAAAAAAAGGAAAAAAAGGAAAAAAAGAAAAAAGATAAGAAGAAAAAAGAAAAGAAGGAAGAAAAGAAAAAATAAAATGCCAAAACTAAAACTTACCAAGCTTTTAGAAAAACTGGATTTTTATGACCATGAAGGGGGTCCTGTAAAAGATTATAGTCAAATAATCAACAGAATAAAGAAATATAAAAACCAAAGAAAATCATTTGTTTTGTGTATAATCCCAACAGGAGAAGAATATAAATATAATATTTATCTAAAAAAATGAAAATCTTGAGATCAAAGATAAACATGAGAGCAATTCAGTATCTTAATCTTTTTGAAAGGATTACTAGAATTAAAACAAGATATTGTTTTGAATTTAATAACTCTATTATCTTCGCAGTTCCTGGTTATTTAGTGTCAAAGGCAATTGGGGAAAAAGGAATAAATGTTAATAAACTATCAAGAATAATGAATCACAAAGTTAGAGTTGTTGCAATCCCCTCTGTTCCCGCTGATATAGCACATTTTATAGAAACCCTCATCTATCCTGTTAAATTCAAAAGAATTATTATTGAGACAAATAAAGTGACAATACAGGCTGGCCCCCAAGCTAGGGCTCTTATTATAGGCAGAAATAGAACAAGAATTAATAATCTTAAGAATATTCTCGAAAAGTATTTTGGAATAATCCAAATTATTATTAAATAAAAATAGAATAAAGATTAATAAATAAAAATTAAAGATGTATGAACCGCGAGAAGATTCTTTTCTTTTGTTGAAACATATAAAAAGTTATGCTAGTGGAAATGTCCTTGAAATAGGAACAGGCTCTGGAATTCTCGCACAAGAAGCAGCAAAATATTCAAGAGAAGTTGTGGCTTGTGATATAAACAAGGAATTAATTGAAAAATTAAGCAGAGAAAATAAAAACAGGGAGATTCAGTTTATTCATTCTAATCTTTTTTCTGATATCAATGGGAAATTTAATCTTATTCTTTTTAATCCTCCTTATCTTCCCAGCAAAAAAATAAAAAATAAGGAGCTTGATGGTGGCGCTAAAGGAACTGAAGTCATAGCAAGATTTTTGTATCATGCTAAGAGATATTTAAAAGAAAAAGGGAAAATCCTTTTATTATGCAATAGTCTTAATGAAAATATTGAAGAATTATTCATGAAATATGAATATAAATTTAATAAAATTGATGAACAAAAAATGTTCTTTGAAAAATTATTTATATATGAATTAATACTTATTTAAAATGGAAGAGATATATGATTTAGAATTAAATCGGGTAATCAGAGAAATCAAGAAACAAAAAGCATCGAGTGTTTTGGTTCAATTACCTGAAGGACTTAAACCTAAGGCATTGGAGATTGTTGATGAAATTGAATCTCAGAGTAATGCAAAATGTTTTATTTGGATTGATAGTTGTTATGGGGCTTGTGATATTCCAGAATTAAAAATGATTAAGGTTGATTTGCTTGTCCAATTTGGTCATTCGGATTTTTTATAATTCTTTTTACAATTTTTTTATAATTACTTTCTATAAGAATCATTAACCATTCCATTGAGTTTCCTTATTTCTGGATTTTTTCTTAACTTTTCTAATGCCCTTGCTTCTATTTGTTGAATTCTTTGTTTTGTTATTTTATCTATTTTTCCAATTTCCCCGAATTTTACTAGGGAAGGTTCACTATAACGTATTTTCAAAATTTTTGCTTCTCGTGGAGTTAATTTTTTTTCAAGAATATCATTTATTTTTTTGTTTGTTATTTTTAAATTAATTTCTCTTACAAAATTATCTTTTAAATACTCTGGTTTTGCTTTCATAATTTCTCCTGCAGGGGTTTCACCTTCATTTATTTTTTCTCCACTTACAAGAAAATCTATTGAGAAAAGATTTCTTGCATTTAGTTTCATATTTACTGTTTCTTCTGCATTCCTTTTACAAGGAGGAGACATTTGGATTATGTTATTTTTCCAAGGCCATTTTTTTATTTGGTGCATGATGTGATATTCATACCATGTAGTAAATTTGGCATTTGAACTGCCTTCCTTAAAATTCCCAATTTGTTTATCAAAATCATAATAAATTGCTATATAGAGATCATATAAATTACCTATTTCTTCTGGATGTTTCATTCCAAATTTTTTTAATTTGTTTATAATTAAAAGATTAAAAGAGGAAAAAATCTCTTCTTTTACTGCTATTTTTTCTTCTTCATGTTTTGAAATTACTTGCTCTAGATATTTTATTTTTGTAGGATGACAGCCATTGTCTAGTACTTCTTTAAGGATTTTTTTATTATGTTTAATAACATATTCATGCCATCCAAGTTCTTGAAAAAGTGCAATTTCTTCTTCTTTTTTTAATGGTTTTGATACTTTTATTTTAACATTTATGAGAGGATTATAACTTAATTTTTTCTCTCTTCTTAATCTTTCTGGCCTAAAAAAAGGACTATAAAAACTGAATCCAGAATTTTTTATTTTTCTCTCATTTTTCATTTGTTTTTTTAGATCTTTGAAATAGAGGCTAATTACAGTATTCTCATATTTCTCTCTAATAAATGTATACATGTTATTTTTATTAGACTTTTTTAAGTAATTCCTCGTTTTGGTTATTCTATTAATTTTATTTTTTATCCTGCTTTCACTTTCGTCTGTTTTTCCTGTTTCTAATATTTTTCTTATAATTTTAGTAGTAACAATACATCCTTCAGGTGCTTTATATTCTCGCACCATTTTTTTCCTTAGCCTATAAAATCCAATTTAGAACCTTATAAAAACTTTGCTATTTTACTATTTTAAGATGGTAGTATTTGATAATATTTGTTGAGAATTCTTTAGTTCATGAGCTGATTTCATCTCTTTTTCATCTATTGCCATATTTCTAAGAATAAATTTTACATTGTATTTTCTACAGAGTTTTTCATTTTGAATTATTCTTCCAAGAATTATTGCCTTGTTTTTCTTGTCTGCATTGAGGATGCTTGAAAAACTTTCAATTATGGTTTTTTTATTATCGCGAGCAATTTTACATAATACTTGATTGAGGCCTGAATTACGGTAATTGATAAAATCTTTTCTTCTGCTGTATTCTGGGCTAAGCAGGGCTATTGTTTTTTTATGTTCAAGACATGCGCGGTTTATTTCGTCATTTGTGCCTAAGATAATAATAAATTTGAAAAAATTTGATGTTTTGTCAATAAGTCTTCTCATCATGCCAGTATCTTGGGTTTTTATGAGGATTGCATCATAATCTTTTGAATCTTTTTTTACATCTAATTCTTCAACATTAGAAATTTTTTTGAGAAATACAATTTCGAGGCCAAGAGCTAGGGCTTTCTTTTCAATTTTCTTATTTTTTTTCCCAATGAAAAAATCTTGCATTTTTTTATTATTTGTTGTTATATCTTTTTATTCTTTTATTCTCTTATTTTCTTAGTCTCTAATTTTCTTATTTTCTATAATACTATTATTTAAAGATTATATTTAAATGTTATTTTTAGAATACCTTTCTTTTAATACTGTTTTTTTAACATTTTTGTTTTGATATCTTGTTTAAATCATAGAAATGATTTTTAAAGAGCTTTCTTTTAATTTTTTATTATTTATTGTAATGCATTATATTCTTCCTGGCGGAAGGAGGTCAGAAACTTGATGGCTAAAGGAGATGACAAAAAGAGATCAAAAGAGGTAAAGAAAAAGAGAGAAAAAGGGGTGGGTTATTTTTATAATCCAAAATTATCGAAAGGAACAAAAATTATTGATTGTACTCCGCAAGCTGGTAAGTGTCCTTTAGCTAAAAGTCATGATTGTGGAATTGATTGTTATTTTCAAGATGGATGGTATGTCCCAAAATATGCAAGTAATATTCCCAAAAAAGAATTAACAAAAGGAAAAATAGTTAGATTTAATTCTGGAAATGATAGTAACAACCAAAGAGATTTAGTTATAAAAGTTTCAGAACAATTTGATGATTTTTTCTTTAATACTTCTATCCCAAAATTTGATTTTCCTGGACCAGTTGTTTTTACTTGTAATTCAGAACAAACTAATGAAATGGCGGTTATTGTTAAGGCACCAGTAAATTTAATGTTTGTTCGCTTCCGTATAAATACCTGGAATCTTAAATTAGCAGAAAGTGCTATAGCTGCTTATGAAAGACAGAAAGTCCCCATTATCTTAACCTTTATGAGATATAAGAATGGAGAGAGAATTCCTAAAGAATATTTAAATGATTATGAAAAAAAGAAAAATGTCACTAATCCATATTTCATGATAAAAAAACAAAAAAGACAAGAAGTCCTTGACTCATTCATAAAAAGATTTTATGGGGTTCTCCAGTGTGGCACATATGAATCAGCTTATTGTAAGGATTGTGGGAATTGTGAAAGATTTTATTATATTACTCTGAAAAAGAGTAGAAGGTAGAAAAATAAAGTATATTCAAAATTGCAAGAATATTTTTAAATTGAAAAATGTATTATAAGGTATAATGAGAGGGCTAAAAAAGGGGTCTCTTGAGCTTAAGTTATTGAAGACCTTAGGTAAATTTTATGATGGAACTGATTTAAGTAATATTTTTTCTAAAGAAGCGCAAGCTTCTCCACTTGCTGCTGGGAAAGTTAGTTTAGATGATTTAGTTAAGAAGATTGGAGTTGGTGAGAAGAGAATTAGAAGAGTAATGGATAATGTTGAGGAATATTGGGAGCTTCCTGGAGATGTGCCTTGTGGAATTTTTTCTCAAGATGAAGCAAGAATAAGAAGACTTGCAAGACAAGAAAGGCTAAGAAGAATTGAAGGAGATGGCAAAGACAATGGAAATTATAAAGAAGACAAAATTCATATTTTTTGCTCTGAATTAGGATTAGGTGCTACTTATGGGAATTCAGACATCTTCAAAGGATTTGCTCTTTTCATCGAAGCTCAAAATTATGCCCCAAAACTTAAATCATTTATTATGCAGGGAGGAGGAATGCCTGAAAATCCTGCAATGTGGTCAAAATTAAATCATGAAAGAATGAAACAGGTGGCAAGGTCAGAACTTGCCAAAAAGAGAGGGGTTCTTAAGAAGGAGATTACAACAAAGGAAATAGAAGAAGAATTGGGGCAGATTCGTAGAGCCATGGAATCCCCAGAATTTACTAAGGAAGACAGGGAACATATTAAAAAATATATTATAGATACTCCTACTACCCTTGAGCAATTATCTGTCGAGGGGGCATATTGGCTTGCTCCTACTTTTGATGTTCTTAATAAAAATACTGCAATATTCTATCAATATAGTATGGCAGATTATTATAATATGAATCAGTCATTAGAATTATTTATAGTGGGGGAAAAGATAAGAAAAGCACAAGAAGAAGAAATAGCAAAACTCGATGATTTAGAAGAAGAACACATACATAGAGTTAAGGAGAGAGCAATATATGAGATGTATGAATCCTTAGGCAATTATGTTATAAAAAGATTAGAACAAACAAAAAAAAGACAAAAAGAAGGAAAAGAAAAACTTGGTTCTGAATTGCAAGATTTTGTTAAAAATAATATTTATAATGGAACTGCTTTCCAGAGAAAGAAAGCAAAAATCAAGAAAAAACTTCTAGAAGAAATTGGTTTGAAGAGATTTATAAGATTTAATACTCGCTGGGAAAAAGATAAGGAAAAAAGAAAGGAAAAAAAGAAAGGAAAAGAAAAGGGAAAGAGTTTTGATGAGTATTTTAATGATGCTATGCTAGAATTTTATGCTAATATTAAATCTCTTTATGAAGCAGAAAGAGTGAAAGATATACGCACAGAAAAAATAGAGCAAACTGATGAAAAGATATTTGGATTAGAAGGAAAAATTTCTAAATTAAATGAATTAAAACTGAAATTAAAAGAAGAGACAAGCGCAAGAATGTGGTGGTTGACTAAAAAAAGGACTATTAATAATTTACAAGCAAAGATGACTGCTTATCTTGTTAAAAAGAGATATAATAAACATTATCAAGATATGTTTTTCAAACATCTTCCTAAATTTGTAGGCAAGAAATTCAAAAATCTTAGAATTTTAAGCAGCCTTGAGACAACTTTAGCAGAAGAAACAATGCCTGGCCAAGGAAAATACAGATCTGGCAAGTTATTTGATCCAGGGGTCAGCCCCCATGAAGCAACACATTATGTTGATATTGGAGGAATGACTATTGCTTTATTTCCAAATCCTGATTTCCAAAGGTCTAGTTATCCGAAAGAAGGGGATTCAAGAAGAATCCAACTATATTTTAATGAAGCTCTTGCAGAGACAGTTGCCAAGCATCTTAGTGCGGGGGAGATTAAGAAAGACAAATATTCAAAATTAAGATTATGTACTGCAGATATTATTTTTACAGGGTATGGTGCTGGTGGTGTTGAAGTTCAGAGAAAAAAAGCTATTGGTGAGACATGGGTTGAAAATGAATATGTTGCTATCCCAAAACCAATTACTTTTATTAAAGGAGCAGTTATGCATGATGGAGAAAGAATTGATAATATTGCTTCAAGAGGACCAGGGAGAACATGGGCTATAAAAAGAAAAATTAAAAGAGGATTCCAGGCAGGTCCTTTGATTTATATTGATAAAGCTGATGGGAAACCAGAAGCTTACACTATTGAAACTTATGAATTAGCTAAAATGGGAGCAAAGTATTGGACAAGGTATAAGAATATTAAAGAACAGTTAAAAGATAAAAAATTATCAAAAGTAAAAAGAAAAGAATTGAATAATTCTCTTAATGGGATTTTAGATAAAGTAAAAGCCAATTTCCAGATAGATCTTCTTGATGATGATGAACATAGAGGAACTTGTAATACAAAAGGAAGGCCTATTGAAGGGGACACCATAAGAACAACTTTCACAAATGCTTTTGATAGTATTGGATATCCTTCTCATGTCAAGTTAACAGAGATGACTCATGGTCAATTAGCATTTGGACAATTTGATACTAAAGCTCAAGGAAAAGCAAAAGTATTACCTGAAAAACAAGATGATCTTTTATATTTGAATAAAGCTCTTAAGGAAGGGGATATTACGAAAGATGAATATAATATTATGATTTTCTTCTATAATAAAGAACAAGAATCACTTAGAGTTAAATGGAGGCAATCTGATCAGGATGAACTGCATATTAGGGGAACTAAACCTATTCTTGAAGATATGATGTATCATAACACGATTGTTTTAATGGGAGATGGAAATCATAATCCTGGAGAAACAGGAAGACTTTCAAAATATTATCCTCTTGAATTTAGAGAATCTGGTTTATTAAAAGTTATCACAAATCCTGGCGAAGGAAATACTTATTCACAGGTTTGGTTAAATGAGAAACTTAAATTAGATTTTTATCATAAGACTTTTGATCGTTCTACTGAGATAAGTGATGTTTGGAAGCAAATCCATGGCACTAGAACAGATTCTACTGTAATTTACACAGCAGACAGACACCAAGGGGGATGGGCTGTAAAAGGATGGAAAATAGTTTATCTTGATTATGGGCATCAGCCAGATAATAGTTATGTCCACAGAATTGGAAAATGTGCAAGTATGCGTGGTAGTGTTGTTACTTTACTTTCTAAAGATGGTAGATTTTATTCCGGAGTGAAATTTATTGATGATATTTCTAATGATCCTATAATGGCTTGGGAAACTGAATCAAAGCTTCTTAGAAAAATGCATAAATGTATTGAAAAATACAGGAAGCCAGAAGCAAAAAAGAAAATTGTAATAATGGCAGAAGCAAAGAAAAAGATGAATGCAATCAATGACCATGATTAATTAATATTATTAATTAATAATTAAATAATTAATAATTATTTTTCCTTTCTATTTTCTTTTTATTTTATGACAAATAATCTTGAGTCTTTTACAAGAAATATGCCTAATCTGGAGCCTGTGTCAAGCCAGCCATGAGCATAATTTAATGCGGCGAAGGCATTGACTATATTGCCTTGTTTTTTGAACCATAGGGCATCGTCATAATATCTTTGAGCCATGTCAAGTATTGTTTCAGCTTCTTTTTTCTTTCCTTTGTTTTTTTTGTTAATATGTTTCTTTGCAACAGCCAAAGCTTTTTTTGTTATAGAAAAATATTTTTCTAGCTTTTTTTTACCTATTATTTTACATATTTTATTAGTTTCTTTTTTGATTTCTTTTCTAGTTTCCTTTCTCATTTTATTTTTTAATAATCTTAATAAGTTCTTTTACATCTTTTTCTAATTCTTCTGTAATTGAATGAAAAACGATTTCATCATCTATATTACCATATCTATGAGCAATTAAATTTCTCATTCCTTTAGCTTCTTTAAATTTTTCAGCTAATTCTTCTGAAATTATATTTTCTTTTAAAAGGATATCAAAAGCTTCACTATCTTCTTCAGGGATTTTTAAATTTTTGTCTTTGATTATTAGAAAAACTAAATCAATTACCGCTTCAATAATTTTCTCAAAATATCTTTCACATGCTGCTTTTTTTTCTATTTTTTTATATTCCTTAAAACTTTTTGGCATAATTTCATCTAATTCATTAAGATAATTTTCAATTTCTTTTATTTTATCTTTTATTCTCATTTTTCATATAAAATTTTTCCTTTATTCTCAATTTCTCTTTTAATTTTATTTGGCAAATGATTATATATTTGTATGTCAATTCTTGGATTAACTCTCCCTAATATTCTTTTCCTAAAAACTGTTGCTTCTTTTAAATTTATATCTAAAAATTTAATTGCTATATCAATATCAGATTTAAGAGTTAGTTTATTCTCTACTGTAGATCCATATAATATTATTTTTCTAATTTTCTTAAAAAGAGGATCTTTCAAAATAACTTCTTTTGCTTCTTTAATCATTTTTTTTATTTCACTTCCTTTTTTAAGTTTAAACTCCCCAGAGAGAGTTGCAATTTCTTTTATAAATTCAAATTTTTTCCTAATGTCTCTTGAAAGTCTATTTTTTTCTGATTGTGTTAAATTTACTCCAAAAATTTGTTTTTCAATTATTCTTAATTCTCTTTTTCCAAATATTTTTCTTGTATTCTTATTTGATTTTAAAAAATTTAATAACTTCATTTTAAATTCGCTCTATTTATTATTTTTGTATATAAATAACCATTATTTAGGTTATTATAACCATGATTATGGTTATATTTAAATCTTTCTTTTCCTTCTTTCTTTCCTCTTTTTCCTCCTTCTTTTTTCATCTTTTTCTTTTAATTATCCATTTTTAGTATAATATTATCCTATTTTTAGGATATCTAAATCTTGCTTCTATTTTCTTTCTTTTCTCATAATGTTTATAAATTAAAATGATTTTTTAAATATATGCCAAGCTTTATAATAAAAACAACAAGAAGAGAAGAGATTGTTGATTTAACAACAAAGATTAAGGAGATTGTTAAGAAAAACAAGACTAAGAAAGGGAAAGGGATTTGTTATATCTATGTTCCTCATGCTACTGCGGCCATTACAATAAATGAAAATTATGATGAAAAAGTTTGTATTGATTTTTTAAATTTTCTTGATAAAATCATTCCACAGGGAAAATGGTTGCATGATAAAGTTGATAATAATGGCGCAGCCCATATTAAAGCTGCGCTTATTGGACCTTCAGAATTTATTCCAATTAAAGATGGAGAGCTTATGCTTGGAATATGGCAGGGGATTATGTTGTGTGAATTTGATGGTCCTCGTGAAAGGAGAGTTATTGTATCTTTGAGGTGATGGAATAAACAAAAATGAAACAAAAAATATTTATTGTTATTGATGGAATTGACGGTGCTGGCAAGACAACACAAGTTGTATTGTTGAAAAAGTATTTAGAATCAAAGTCCAAAGGGAAAGGGCATGATGTTTTTATTACAAGTGAGCCTACAGATAGTAAGTATGGCCGGGAAATTGAAAGTTTTTTGAGAAAAAAACAAGCTTCTCATGTAAAAAAAGAAAGATGGATTGAACTTTTTACAGCAGACAGGAGAGAAAATCTACAGAGGATTCGGGGGGCTCTTGAAGAAGGAAAGGTTGTTATTTGTGATAGATATTATTATAGCACTCTTGCTTATCAACTTGACGAGAACGAGTGGCAGGAATATGCTTCTCAATTTCTTCTTCCAAGCATTATTTTTATTCTTGATTGTCCTGTTGAAATAGGTCTCGAACGTGTGAGGGAGAAATATGCCATGACTGGAGAAAAAAAAGCTTTTTTTGAAAAAGTTAATATTTTAAGAGGAGTTAAAAAGAAATTTTTATTATTGCCTAATTATCTTAAAGATAACATCAAGATAATAGATTCTTCGCGAAAAATTGATGTGGTTTTTTCTGACATCAGATTAGAGGTTGATAAAATTATCTCCTGATTTTTTTGATAATTATGCTTTTCTTTCTTTTTCTTAATTCTTTTATAAAAAACAGGATAAACAAAAGAATAGCAATTACTCCAATAATTCTAGCTAACCAATAAACTGCATTGTAATCTGACGAACCTGGAATTTCTGTCTTTAGATTAATTTTTATTTTCCCTTTTTCAATTATCACTTTGTTTTGGAAATATATTTTCATTTCTATATCATATTCTCCAGGAGAATAAACATAGAAAGGCACATCAATTGTTTTTATTTCTCTACTTTGTATCAATTCTTTATTTGTTCTTACTATTTGGACTTTTTCTCCATCTTGACTAATATTTATTTCTATATAAGATTCAAGTTCATAATCATAATTATTTTCTAAAATTACCTTGAATGAATTTTCATTTTCATTTTTAAATTCTGTTGTATAGTCTATTATCCTTAATGCCTCTCCAACAATAAATTCTTCCTTAGTATTTTTTGTTTGACCATCATATTCAATTATTATATCAGCATTATATTTTCCATCTTCAAGGAAATAATTACTACTGAAAATTTCTTGTTCTGTGCTGAGAATACTTTTTTTTTCAGTGATGGTTATTGCAATAACCCCTATTTCTCCTGTTTCATTTGTTCTGTAAATATAAATTTGTGCTTTTGCTGATTTTATATCTTCCTTCCCAAAATTAGTCAGAATGAGAGTAAATTCTGTTTCTTTATTTTCTTTTTGTTTGATAGTTATCTCTTCAATTTTTATGTAGGCTTCTTCATTTAAGACTAAAACATTTATTATAGCACATACTTCTGTTTTAACACTAAATAAATCCTCTTCTTGTTTTTCAAAAGATTCAGTTTCTTGAACACATATATATGTTGTGTACAAATTAGGGATTAATTCTCGTGGCAGGTTCATCTCTACGATTAAATCTCTGCTTTTTCCTGCCTCTAGAAAAAATTGGTCTATTGAACTTTCAAAATATTTTGCTATATTTCCCCGGATATTTATTTTGTAATTCATTGCTTTTTCTGGACTGCTTATAATTTTATATTTGAATGTCTTGTATAGGTAAGGTTCGAATTCAATTGTTTCTTGAAGGGATTCTCCTGAAAGCGCAACTTTTCCAGTAGAGGGGGGGGCAAGAGAAGTTGTAGTAGCGTTATATTCCCCTTGGATTATTATAAATATAGAAAATAAGAATAATAATGACAAACTAAAGATAACAAAAAATTTTCTCAATTTTTTTTCTTTTACTCTTGATTTTTTGGTCATGCTCTTTATCCCTCTTATCCTTCTTATCCTTTTTATCCTTCTTTACCTTTCTTTTCTTCTTTTGCTTTTGCTCTTATTTTTTACCAGAATTCATTTATTGCTTTGTCAACTTCGTTTGATGGCCATCCCCTATCTTGGAGTTTTGTTTTTAATTGTTCCTTGAGCATGCCTTTGTTCTTTGCTCTGTTGATGTATGCAATTAATGCAGGATATTTTTTTCTAAGTTTTGTTCTTTCTTCTTTGTTGCTTTTTCCTGCCATAGGCAATACTTTTTTTACAATGAAAAGAGTGATTATCAAAGCAAGAATGATTCCTATTATTAACCAAACCCACCAAGCTATATTTTTTAATTCTTCTTCTAAGTTT